>NZ_ASAC01000003.1:0-233497 GCF_009834675.1 Cyanobium sp. Copco_Reservoir_LC18 | reverse complement strand
GACCAGCAGCATCGGCATCATCGGCCTGGCCCTCAACCTGCGGGCCTACGACTTCGTGAGCCAGGAGATCCGCGCGGCGGAGGATCCTGAATTCGAGACGTTCTACACCAAGAACATCCTGCTCAACGAAGGTCTGCGTGCCTGGATGGCGCCAGCCGACCAGCCGCACGAAAACTTCATCTTCCCTGAAGAGGTTCTGCCCCGTGGAAACGCCCTTTAATTCCGGTCTCATCTCGGTCGGGGGCAAGGACCTCGACTCCACCGGCTATGCCTGGTGGGCGGGCAATGCCCGGCTGATCAACCTCTCCGGCCGTCTTCTGGGCGCCCATGTGGCCCACGCGGGTCTGATGGTCTTCTGGGCCGGAGCCATGATGCTGTTCGAGGTGAGCCACTTCACCTTCGACAAGCCCATGTACGAACAGGGCCTGATCCTGTTCCCCCACGTCGCCACCCTCGGCTACGGCGTCGGCCCCGGCGGTGAGGTCACCGACCTCTACCCGTTCTTCGTGGTCGGTGTGCTGCACCTGATCAGTTCCGCCGTGCTGGGCCTCGGCGGCCTGTACCACGCCCTGCGCGGCCCCGAGATCCTGGAGAACTACTCCGCGTTCTTCTCCCAGGACTGGCGCGACAAGAACCAGATGACCAACATCATCGGTTACCACCTCATCCTTCTCGGTGTGGGTGCCCTGCTGCTGGTGTTCAAGGCCATGTTCTTCGGCGGCGTCTACGACACCTGGGCTCCCGGTGGCGGTGATGTCCGTCTGATCAGCAACCCCACCCTCAGCCCCGGGGTGATCTTCGGTTACCTCACCCGCGCCCCCTTCGGTGGCGAGGGCTGGATCATCGGTGTCGACTCCATGGAGGACATCATCGGTGGCCACATCTGGATCGGTCTGATCTGCATCTTCGGTGGCATCTGGCACGTCATCACCAAGCCCTTCGGCTGGGTGCGTCGCGCCTTCATCTGGAACGGTGAGGCCTACCTGAGCTACAGCCTCGGCGCCCTGAGCTTCATGAGCTTCATCGCCTCGGCCTACATCTGGTTCAACAACACCGCCTACCCCTCGGAGTTCTACGGCCCCACCAACGCCGAAGCCTCCCAGGCCCAGAGCTTCACCTTCCTGGTGCGTGACCAGCGCATGGGCGCCAACATCGGTTCCGCCATGGGCCCCACCGGCCTCGGCAAATACCTGATGCGCTCCCCCACCGGTGAGATCATCTTCGGTGGTGAAACCATGCGCTTCTGGGACTTCCGCGGCCCCTGGCTGGAGCCCCTCCGTGGCCCCAACGGTCTGAGCCTCGACAAGCTCCAGAACGACATCCAGCCCTGGCAGGTGCGTCGGGCCGCCGAGTACATGACCCACGCCCCCAACGCCTCCCTCAACTCCGTGGGCGGCATCATCACCGAGCCCAACTCGGTGAACTTCGTCAACATCCGCCAGTGGCTGGCCTCCACGCAGTTCGTGCTGGCCTTCTTCTTCCTGGTCGGTCACCTGTGGCATGCGGGCCGGGCCCGCGCCGCCGCCGCCGGTTTCGAGAAGGGCATCGACCGTCAGGCCGAGCCCACCCTGGCCATGCCGGATCTCGACTGATGCACCCAGGGGATCCGGATCACCGTTCCCTTCCATCAGCCTCCGCCTCCGGGCGGGGGCTTTTTGCTGTGGGGGCTCCGGAGCGGTGAATCGGCCTGCGTATCCTGGGCGCCGCCGCAGCCGTTGGGAGATCCAATGGGTGATCCCTCTCCCACAGACGCTTCGAGCCTGTGGGGGAGGCTGACCGGCAAGGTCCGGCGATCGCCACGCACCCTCCGGGTCTTGCTTGGTCCCCGGATCCGGCGCCGCACCCAGGCCATCGAGCGCCTGATCAACCGGCGCCGGTTCTCCGCGACCTGTCGCTCCCTGCGCCGCCGCAACCCGGATGGACACGGCCTGGTGCTCAACACCCGGCTGGTGGAGCCCACGATTCCCTCAATCGCCCACTGGGCCGATTGGAGCCTGACCCGCCATGGCTTCAGCGGCAACCTGGGCGCCCAGCCACGACTCCTGTTCGTCAAGGCGGTGCCGGAGTGCCTGGAGCTGTTTCTGGGGCACTACCTGCCGCGCCTGGAGGCGACGACACGCTTTGTGCTCATCACGGGCGATGCCGACACCACCCTGCCCCGGCAGGTGGATCAGCGGTTCCCCGATCACCTCGCCTCCGGCCTGCAGCAGCGTCTGCTCCGCCTCCTGGACGACCCCAGACTGGTGCACTGGTACGCGGAAAATCTCGACACGCCGCTGCCCGGTGTCACCCCGATTCCGCTGGGCTGCATCAACAGTGATGGCCACGTCATCTACCGCCGGACCCTGGCGCAGGACGCAGCGGTCCCCCTCCGGCAGCGACCCCTCAAGGCCTTCTGCGCCCACTACGTCCGTGAGGGTCCGCAGTGGGAGAACCGGCGCAGGGTGATGCGGCTGGCGACCGGCGACTGGCGCGGGTTCGTCGAGGTGCACGAGCAGATTCCCTACGACGATTTCTTCCCGACCCTCCAGCGCTACCCCTTCGTGATCTGCGCCGGCGGCGGCGGCCTCGATCCCTCGCCGAAGGCCTTCACGGCCCTGCTGGCCGGGGCGATCCCGATCATCGAGCGCAACCCCACCACGGCCGCCTACGGCGACCTGCCGGTGGCCTATGTCGACCACTGGGACAGCCAGAGCCTCTCCCCCGCCCGGCTGGAGGCCTGGCGGGAGGTGCTCCATCCCCGGTTCGAGGATCCGGCCCAGCGCCGCGCCGTGCTCGAGACCATGTCGATGGCCCACTGGCTGCGGCGGATCCGCGCCCATCACCCGGGCGCCTGAGCCAGGGCTCCCGGGCCGAGCCAGCGCCGCAGCAGGGGCAGGCTGAGGCCGATCACGTTGCTGAAGCAACCCTCCAGCCGCTCCACCACCAGGCCGCCGCGGCCCTCAAGGGCGAAGCCGCCGGCACAGGCCAGGGGCTCACCGCTGGCCACATAGGCCTGGATGTCCGCCTCGCCGAGGGCGGCGAACTGCACCCGCGTGGTCACGACCGCCTGCAGCGGCTCGTCCGGCGCCCCGGGGGCGGGGGGCCTCAGCAGGGCATGGCCGGTGTGCAGGTCCCCCCAACCGCCGGCCATGCGCCGCCAGCGGGCCAGCGCCTCGGCGGCGTCGCGGGGCTTGCCCCAGGCCTCCCCCTGCACCACCAGCAGGGAGTCGCAGCCCAGCACCCCATAGGACGGCCAGGCCGCTTCTGAAGTGAGCGTGGCAGCCACGGCCCTGGCCTTGGCCAGCGCCAGCGCCTGCACCAACCGCCGGGGATCCGCCTGGCGGATCCCGTCCTCATCCACGCCGCTCACCTGGGTCCGATGGGGGATGGCGGCCTGCTCCAGCAGGCGGCGTCGGGCCGGGGAAGCGGAAGCCAGCAGCAGCAAGGGGATCACCGGGGAGGCCTCCAGCCTGCCCGTCCATTGGGGAGAATGGGGTGATGGCACAGGCCGACACCGAGTCCCGTTCGCTGGCGCGGGCCGCCCTCTCCCTCCGCTGCCTCCCCTTCCGCCGCCGCTTCTACGAGGCGGTGGGGGAAGAGCCCCTGAGCAGCACGGAACTCGTCCGCCGCGCCGAAGGCCCTCCCCCGTTCACCTTCCTGCCCCTCAGCGGCGACCGGACCGAGGACCATTTCCTCTGGCTGATCCGGCTGGGGGTGCTGCGGCGGGAAGTGGACGGCCAGGGGCTCACCGAGCGGGTGCGGCTGACGCCGATGGGCCGGCAGGTGCTGCGGCACTGGCCCGGGGAGATCCCGCGGGCGGGCCGGCGGGAGCGGATCCTGGAGGCGCTGCGCCGCCACCGCCCCCGCCTTTGAACCCTCCCCACCCCGCCTCCCTGCGGCCGCTGATGGTGCTGGGCACCAGCAGCGGCGCCGGCAAGTCGCTGATGACCGCCGCCCTCTGCCGCGTGCTGCGGCGCCGCGGTGAGCAGCCCCTGCCTTTCAAGGGGCAGAACATGAGCCTCAATGCCTGGGTCGACCCGCAGGGCGGGGAAATGGCCTACTCCCAGGCGCTGCAGGCCTGGGCCGCGGGCCTGGAGCCGCGGGTGGCGATGAACCCGGTGCTGCTCAAACCCCGGGGCGACAGCACCAGTGAGGTGATCCACCTGGGCCGGTCGGTGGGCACGGCCAGGGCGGAGCACTACTACCGCGACTGGTTCCGGCCCGGCTGGGCGGCGATCCGCACGGGCCTGGCGGAACTGCAGGCGGCCCACCCCGGCGGCCGGCTGGTGCTGGAGGGGGCCGGCAGTCCGGTGGAGGTGAATCTGCAGGCCAGGGATCTCACCAACCTGCGGCTGGCCCAGTACCTGCGCGCCCGCTGCCTGCTGGTGGCGGACATCGAACGGGGCGGCGTCTTCGCCCAGATCGTCGGCACCCTGGCGTTGCTGCGGCCCGTGGAGCGGCCCCTGATCGGCGGTCTGCTGATCAACCGCTTCCGCGGCCGCCGTTCCCTGTTCGATGCCGGCCGCGACTGGCTGGAGCAGCGGACCGGGTTGCCGGTGCTGGGGGTGATGCCCTGGCTCGACGAGCTGTTTCCCCCCGAGGACTCCCTCGCCCTGCTCGAGCGGGGCAGCCGCAAGCCCCGCGCCGAGCTCGACCTGGTGGTGGTGCGCCTGCCCTCCCTGAGCAACTTCTCCGACCTCGACCCGCTCGAGGCGGAGCCCAGCGTGCGGCTGCGCTGGCAGCGGCCGGGGGAGCCCCTGGAGCAGCCCGATGCCGTGATCCTGCCGGGCAGCAAGCAGACCCTGCGGGACCTGGCGTCGCTGCGCAGCAGCGGGATGGCGGAGCAGCTGCGGGCCTATGTGGCCCGGGGGGGCCAGGTGTTCGCCCTCTGCGGCGGCCTGCAGATGCTGGGCCAGGAGCTGCACGACCCGGAAGGACTCGAAGGGGGCCGGCCCGGCGAGCGGGCGAGCGGGCTCGGGCTGCTGCCGCTGCGCACCGTCTTCCAGGGCGACAAGGCGCTGCGGCAACGGCGGAGCCGGGCTCTCTGGCCCCCCGGCCCGGGCGGCCTCCCGGTGGTGGAGGGCTTCGAACTGCACCACGGCCGCAGTGAGCGGACCGACCCGGCGGGCTGCGCGCCCCTGGCGCAGGACGGGGCCCTGGGCTGGTGGGCGGACTCCGGCGGCCAGGGGGGCCTGGTGGCCGGCACCTACCTGCACGGCATCTTCGAGAACGGCCCCTGGCGGCGCCGCTGGCTCAACCAGCTGCGGCGGCGGCGCCAGCTGCCGCCCCTGGAGGAGAACCAGCCCCACCACGGCCGCCAGCGGGACGCCCTGCTCGATCGCCTGGCCGACGCCTTCGAGGCCCACATCGACCTGGCGCCCCTGCTGGCCCCGGGTCCTCCCCCGCGGACGCCGGCAGCCTGAACCGTGGGCACCCCCTAGATTTCCGCCAGCGCGACCCTCCCCCCATCGCCATCCCCCGCCCCGCCATCACCATCGCCTGGCCGGACGGACGCACCACGACGGCCCTCCCCGGCCAGGACTGGCTGGAGGCCGCCCGCCAGGCGGCGGTGCTGATCCCCACCGGCTGCCTGGGGGGCAGCTGCGGCGCCTGTGAGATCGAGGTCAACGGACGGGTGGTGCGGGCCTGTGTGGCCACCGTGCCCTCCAGCGCGAGCGGCCGGCTGACGGTCAGCCTGGCAAGCGACCCCCACTGGTAGGTCGTGTGAGTTCCCCCCCCCGGTTCTCCATCCTCTCGATCGATTTCCAGGATCTCGATGTGATCTGGAACGTGCGGCTCTTCTATCGGGCCGTGGGTTTCCGATTCGTCCGCGGCGGGGTCGATCCGGATCTGGACCTGCTGGTCATCCTGCGGGGCGATCCGGGCCTCGCCCACCGGGAGCACCGGGGGATCGTGCATGTGTACGACTACGTCAAGGAGCTCCAGGTGGACTGGCCGGCGCGCTTCCCCCTGGCCCGCGAGATCCGGCTGATCTCCCTGTTCCGACCCGATCCGGTGCCTGAGGGGCTGCGCTGGGTGCCGGGGTACCTGCCGGTGGTGCCCGAGTTCTGGCAGCGGAGCCCCTTCCGCAAACGGGCCGGCCGGCCGCTGCACATCGCCAATTTCAAGCCGATGGGCGACGACCCCTACCAGCAGGATCTGGCCCGGCTGGCGCGCCGGGGCCTGGTGCAGGTCTTCGGAGGCCGCTGGGACAGGCTCGGCCTGGCCACCCACGGCCTCAGCTATCTGGAGGCGAATCGGCAGCTGGCGGGCGCCTGGTGCTGCTACGGCCTGATGTATCCCTACCAGCGGGGCACCACCCTCTCCGGCCGCATGTGGCAGGCCCCCCTGCATGGCTGTCTGGTGATCAGCGAGCGGGGCACCAACCCCCTGGGACTGCCCGGGGTTCTCGAAGTGGAACGGTTCACCCCGGAGACGCTGCTGAGCGTGGGCTCGATCCGGGAGTGCTGGCAGATCAGGCAGCAGGCCAGCCGCTACTGGCGCGAGGCCACCGAGCGGCTGGCACAGCAGCTGGACCTGCCGGCCTACCGGGGTCCCACGGCCGCCCAGCTGGCCGACTGCGGGCGGGAGCGGCGGGCCCAGCACCTGCGGCTGGTCTGGGGCCGGCGCCTGGGGCGGACGGCGCGGTGGCTGGCGCCGCCGCCGGTCAGCTGCTGGTGGCGGCGGCGCCAGCGGACGCTCCATGGACTGGGGCGATGGCTGAAGGGGGCCTCCGGCCGGGGCCGAGGGACCACGAACCGCTGAGAGACCCCATCAGCCAGCCTGCTGTGGCCTCATCGTCGAATCAAAACCACGGGGCCTTCGATGTCAGCGGGCAGGCTCTTCAATGTCAGCGGGCAGGGGCTACGATGCCACAACGCATGACGTTTTTGTAGGAATCTAGATGGCACTGCCAACAGTCCTGAAGCGTGCCGTGCCCAAGAACGTGCAATCGGCTGTCAAGCGTTTTCTGTGGCCTGAATACTCCCCTGTACCTCCCGGTCAGAAAGTCATTGAATTCTGGGTGGATGTGGTGAGTGGCTGCAATCTCCGCTGCACGGCCTGTCCGGTCGGCATGCCCGAGTACACCAACAGCATCGGCCAGAAGCTGACGGAAATGCCGATCGAGCTGTTCGAGAAGATCTGCCTGAAGGCCAAGGCCGACACGAACGGCAACTGCCGTTTCGGCCTGTACAACTGGACGGAGCCCACGCTCCATTCGAAGCTGCATGAACTGATTGCCTGCGCCGAGAGCCATGGCGTCCCCTGCGGCATCTCCTCCAACCTCAACTACGACTACGACTGGTCCCTGCTCAAGCCCCTGCGCCTCTGGAATTTCACGATCACGGTGTCGGGCTTCACCCAGCGCACCTACCAGATCAACCACAAGGGCGGCCGGATCGAACCGGTGCTCGCCAACCTGATCCGTATCTCCGAGACCCTCGGCGACTGGGAATGCTTCCACAATATCGATGTGCGCTACCTGGTGCACAAGCAGAACCTGCATGAGGTGCATCTGTTCAAGCACTTCTGCGACAAGCTGGGGATGAAGTTCACCCCCTACCATGCTTATTACATGCCCATTGACAAGATGTTCGACGGGCTGGAAACAATCCCCCCGGAACTCGAGTACATCTACTACAGCCCCCAGCTGGTGCAGCAGGCCATCGGCAATCACCGCTCCCAGAACTGCTTCATGCGCGAGTCCCAGGTGTGCCTCGACCACGAGGGCAACTTCTCGGTCTGCTGCGTGCAGTCCCCCTCCGCCCCTTCGATCGCCAACTACCTGGACACTCCCTACCAGGTGATGCAGGCGAAGCGCTATGGCAGCGAACTCTGCAAGAAGTGCACCAGCAGCGGCATCAACATCTTCGCCACCTATGGCATGCAGGAGCCGCCGGAGATCCAGCAGTCAATCGAAAATCTTCTGCCCGTCGACCTGAAGGATTTTCGCTGATCTGTGACCTCCCAGGAATCAGACTCGCCCACCTACGATTACCTGATCGTCGGTTGTGGCCTGTTCGGCGCCACCTTTGCCCGACTGGCCACCGATGCCGGCAAGCGCTGCCTGATCATTGACCGCCGCTCCCACATCGGTGGTAACTGCTATACGGAGCAGCTGGAAGGCATCAACGTTCACCGCTACGGCGCCCACATCTTTCACACCAGTAACAGGGCCGTCTGGGCCTTCGTCAACAGGTTTGCGGAATTCAATAACTACATCAACTCCCCCAAGGCGATCTCCGGAGACAAGTTATACTCCCTTCCCTTCAATATGAACACCTTCTACGAGCTCTGGCAGACCCGGACGCCCGCGGAAGCCCGGCAGAAGATCGCCTCCCAGCGCTTCAGCGGCGAACCCACCAACCTGGAAGAGCAGGCCCTGTCCCTGGTGGGGAAGGACATCTACGAAACCCTGATCCGCGACTACACCCGCAAACAGTGGGGCAAGCATCCCCGTGAGCTGCCTGCCTTCATCATCAAGCGGCTGCCGTTGCGCTTCACCTACGACAACAACTACTTCTCCGACCGCTTCCAGGGCATTCCGATCGGCGGTTACACGGCCTTGTTCGACGCCATGCTGGAGGGCATTGAGGTCCGCCTCAACGTCGATTACTTCGCCCACCGCACCCCGTTGGGGCGCCTGGCCCGCAAGGTGGTCTACACCGGCTGCATCGACCAGTACTTCGGCTACGCGCTGGGGCGGCTGGAGTACCGCTCCCTGGAGTTCGACAACGCCGTGGTGGAGACCGACAACGTCCAGGGCAACGCGGTGATCAACTACTGCGACATGCGCGAGCCCTTCACCCGCATCATCGAGCACAAGCACTTCGAAGGCTCCAGCTCCCCCGTCACCGTGATCACCCGGGAGTACCCCCGCCCCTGCAGCGGCGACGCCATTCCCTACTACCCGGTCAACGATCCCCGCAACCAGGAGCTCTATCGCCGCTATCTCGACCTCTCCCAGGGAACGGAGAACGTGATCTTCGGGGGCCGCCTCTCCGAATACAAGTACATGGACATGCACGTGGTGATCGAATCGGCGATGAACCGGTTCCGCAGCGAGAGCCGTCAGGCGTCGGCCTGAATCAGCCCGCCACCGAGGAGCACCTCGCCGCTGTAGGCCACCGCCGCCTGCCCCGGAGCCACCGAGAACTGGGGCTCGGCGAAGTCGAGCCGAGCCCGGTGGGGCCGTCCGGTGGCATGGTCGGCGGCCGTCTCGGGCAGGGGCGTCAGCAGGGCCCGCTCCGGCAGGCTCCGGTAGCGCACCTGCACCTCCACCTCGATCGGCCCGCTGGGCGGCGCGATCGACACCCAGTTGATGGCGCCCACCACGCAGGTCCGGCGGGTCGCCTCCCGCCGGGGCGCCACCACCACCCGGTTCATGGCCCCATCCAGCCGCACCACATGGAGCGGTTCGCTCCAGGCCACCCCCAGCCCCTTGCGCTGGCCGATGGTGAAGTGCTCGATGCCGTCGTGCTGGCCGAGCACCGTGCCGTCCGCCAGCACGATCTCGCCCTGGCGGGGCGCCAGGTAGGCATCCAGGAACGCCCGCATCGAGCCGTGGTGGTCGGCCAGGCAGAGGTCCTGGCTTTCGGGCTTGGCGGCGGTGCGCAGGCCGAGGCGTGCGGCCTCGGCCCGGGTGGCCTCCTTGGTGAGTTCACCCAGGGGGAAGACCAGCCGGCCCAGCACCGACTGGGGCAGGTCGTAGAGGAAGTAGCTCTGGTCCTTGTGGGCATCGAGGCCCCGCAGCAGCTGATGGCGGCCGTCCCGGGGGTCGCCCTGGCGCAGCCGGGCGTAGTGGCCCGTGGCGAGGCGACCGATGCCGCGTTCCGCCTCGGCCCACTCCAGCATCGGGCCGAACTTCACCGCCCGGTTGCAGCGGGAGCAGGGCAGGGGGGTGAGGCCCTCGCCGTACCCCTCCACCAGGAAATCGACGATCTGCTCCTGGAACCGGGTCCGGGAATCGACCACATGGTGGGGAACCCCCAGCTGGTCGCAGATGCCGGCCGCGTCCACCAGACCCTCGGCGCAGCAGGAGCCCTTGCCGCTCATCAGCCACAGGGTGAGGCCCTCGACCTCCCAGCCGGCCGCCACCAGCAGGGCGGCGGTCAGGGAACTGTCAACGCCGCCGGAGAGACCCACCGCCACGCGCCGTTCACCCGGCCAGTCGCCAAGCCGTCCCAGCACCGCCGCCACCTCGGGGCTGACGGCGGGGGGGTGGGCAGGGGACTCAGGCGGAACGGAGACCGTGGCGGCGGTGGGGCTCAAGGATCCCGATGGATGGAACGGGCGGACGCCTCCATCATGGGAGAGCACCGCTCGGGCCGCCGTGAACCTCGGGCCGCTGCCCACCGCCTGGCCGCCGGCGGATGCCGATCACATCCTGGTGAGCGGCGCCGCCATGGCCGCCATCGAGCAGGAGCTGTTCGCCAGCGGACTGCCGGTGGAGGCCCTGATGGAGAAGGCCGCCCTGGCGGTGAGCCGCCGCCTGGCGGAACGGCCGGGCCGGGACCGGCAGGACGGCCTGCTGGTGCTGGTGGGGCCGGGCCACAACGGCGGCGATGGGCTGGTGGTGGCCCGGGAATGGCACCTGGCCGGAGGCCGGGTGCGGATCTGGTGTCCCTTCGAGCGCCGCCGGCCCCTCACCGAGGCCCACCTGCGCCATGCCCGCTGGCTGGGCATTCCCCTGCTGGAGGCCCCGCCTGACCCGGAGGATCCGGCCCTCTGGGTGGATGCCCTGTTCGGCATCGGCCAGCACCGGCCGGCCGGCCCGCTGATCGAAGCCCTGCTGGGGGAGCGGCAGCGGCGGCGGCCCGGCGCCCTGGTGGCGATCGATGTGCCCACCGGCCTGGACGCCGATGACGGGGTGCTGCTGGGCGAGGTGGCCGCCACGGCCGCCACCACCTACACCATCGGCCTGATCAAGCGGGGCCTGGTCCAGGACGCCGCCCTGCGCTGGGTGGGACGGCTGGAGCGGATCGACCTCGGGCTGCCGGCCGCTCTCCTGGTCCAGCCCGATGGCGAGCCGCTGCTGGGCCTGGGGCCCGCCGACCCGTCCTCGGCCCCCTGGCCCGTGCCGGATCCGGCCGCCGGCAAGTACGCCCGCGGCCGCCTGCTGGTCGTCGCCGGCAGCCGCCGCTTCCGGGGAGCCGCCCACCTGGCCCTGGCCGGCGCCACGGCCTCCGGGTGCGGCAGCCTCCGGGCCGCTCCGCCCCGGGAGATCAGCCCCCAGCTCTGGCAGATCCATCCCCATGTGGTGCTCGAGCCCGGCCTGGGGGCCACCGCGGCCGGGGGGCTGGCCCTGGTGGATCTGGCCGCGGGCTGGCTGGATCGGCTGGATGCCGTGCTGCTGGGGCCCGGCCTGGGCGGGATCGACCCCGCCGGCGCCCCGCAGGCGGCGGGGATCGAAGGCGCGGAACGGCAGCGCTGGCAGGAGCTGGCCGGCTTCGAGGGCCTGCTGGTGCTCGATGCCGATGGCCTCAACCGCCTGGTGGCCCTGGGCAGCGACTGGCTGGGAACCCGCCGGGGGCCCACCTGGATCACCCCCCACGCGGAGGAGTTCCGGAGGCTCTTCCCCGACCTGGCGCCCCTGCCCCGGCCGGAGGCGGCGGCGGCGGCGGCCCGCCGCACGGGTGCCAGCGTGCTGCTCAAGGGGGCCCGCAGCGTCGTGGCGGCCCCCGACGGGCGCCGCTGGCAGCTGCTGGCGGCCTGCCCGGAGGCGGCCAGGGCAGGACTGGGGGATGTGCTCGCCGGCTACGCGGCGGGGCGGGGGGCCCTGGCCCTGGCCGCCATCGGGCAGGGGGGAAGGCCTGGGGCCGATGCCGTCTGGCTGGCGGCCGCCGCCCTCGACCATGCCCTGGCCGGTGTCCGGAGCCATCGCCGGCACGGGGCCGGAGGCGTCACGCCCCTGGCGGTGGCCAAGGCCCTGGAGAATCCGGAGCCCTTGGAATAGGGCGGAGCCGCCACTTCCCCATCGGGCGACTCTGATGGATTCCTCAGACCGGCAACGGAAGAATTAGCCCTTTGCTCATCCAATCAAAGCCCATTGCTAAAGAAGTCCGATTGTGTGCGGGTTCACATCTCATTCCTTAAAAGTTGTTCCAGACACTTTCTGCCCCTGCCGGTGGGTGGATAATCCGTTGACACTTTCCAAGGCGCCATTACGCCCCCTCCTATGACCGTCTCCGCCATTGCGACGAGAAGGGAGGGCTCCACCCGCAGAGGGAGTGATTCCATCACCTGGTACCTCACCTCCATCGGCAGAGAGCCTCTGTTGACCCCGGCCGAGGAGATCGAGCTCGGCAACCAGGTGCAGGCGATGATGCACCTGGTGGAAGAATCAAAAGCCGGATACTCCATCCAGGAGAACAAGACGATCAAGATCGGCCGTCGCTCCAAGGAGCGCATGATGCGCGCCAATCTTCGGCTCGTGGTGAGCGTGGCCAAGAAGTATCAGGGCAAGGGGCTCGAACTGCTCGATCTGATCCAGGAAGGTTCCCTCGGCCTCGAGCGTGCCGTCGAAAAGTTCGACCCCACCCGTGGCTACAAGTTCTCCACCTATGCCTTCTGGTGGATCCGCCAGAGCATGACCCGGGCCATCGCCTGCCAGTCCCGGGCCATCCGCCTGCCGGTTCACCTCAGTGAACGGCTGACGACCGTCCGCAAGGTGAGCCTGGAGCTGGCCCACAAGCTCGGCGCCATGCCCAGCCGCCGTGAGATCTCCGAGGCCATGGCCATCCCCGTCGAGGAGCTTGATTCCCTGCTGCGCCAGGCCCTCACCATCTCCAGCCTGGATGCTCCCATCCATGCGGAGGACGGCCGCAGCTTCCTGGGGGACCTGATCGCCGATGGTTCCGCCGAGGAGCCGCTGGATCGCATCGAGCGGGGCATGCACCAGGAGCAGCTGGCGGAGCTCATGGGCCACCTCTCCGCCCAGGAGAGGGAGGTGCTGGCCCTCCGCTTCGGCCTCGACGGCATGGAGCGCCACACCCTGGCCGAGATCGGCCGGCAGCTGGATGTCTCGCGGGAGCGGGTGCGGCAAATTGAACTCAAGGCCCTGCGCAAGCTGCGCAGCCTCTCGACCCGGTCGGCCGTTCCCCTGGCCTGATCGAAAGGGGGGCTGCTCAGCCCCGGCCCCCTCCGGCCAGAAGCCGTTTCAACCAGCCCTTGGCCCGGAGCCCGGCGATCTTCACGCGGCTCTCCCCCTTGAGGCCGCGATCGCGGCGGATCTGGATCGGAGCATCGCCGACCCTCTCCCAGTCCGGCAGCCAGCAATTATCGGTGCGGGGAAACCAGAACTCGAACACCGATGTTGTCGAGATGGGCAGCAACTTACCCAGAATCGAGTAAATCGACTGATCATGGCGGTGCTCCTGGAACCCCTCCAGGTTGGGGGAACGGGACGGGCGGTCGTCGATCATCGAGAAGTCCTCGCTGAACACCCTGATCCAGTGCCGCATGAAGTCCATGGCGGCGGGGCACTTGCGCACGAAGAAGGTGGTGGCCCCCAGTTGCTGGCTGCCGGTGATCTCGGGCCGGTCCCGCACCGCCAGGCGGTCGAGCAGATCACCCTTGGACCACCTGGCCTCCCCCTGATCGGGAAACTGACGGCCCTCGTAGATGAGGGAACCATTGGGGGGCAGACATTCGAAACCCTGCAGCCCCGAGGGGGCTTCCGCCGCCATCGCAAAGAACTCCAGCAGGCGTTGCCGTCCGGCCGGGTTGAGGTGACAGCCGGAATCGATCCAGTGCACAAGATCGCCGTCCTGCAGACGCTCGAGGGTCTGAAGAACGATCTGGGGTTTCCAGGCGTAGTAGCCGAATCCCCGGTGCTCCGGCGTCAGATAGTCCTTGAACTGCCGGCGAAAGGCAGGATCGAGATCCAACTCCGAGGCGCCGACGATGTCTGTATACACGCCCATGGCCTTCGCCTGACGACATAATCGCCGGCGGGCCACTTTCATGCGGTGATCCGTGAAAGTGACAAGGACGCGTTTGGTCATCCGACCGCTGCCATTGCTGCCATCGTGGCGTTCAGTCGTCGGCCCAGATGTAGCGGGTGAGTTCGCTGCCATCGGGCTCCGGAGCGGCGAGGGCGAACTCGACGCAATCGGCCACAACGGCATCGATCTCTTTGTCGATCTCCTTGAGTTCCTCGGCCGTGGCCAGGCCCTGCTCGATCAGTCGGGCCGCCAGCTGCTTGATCGGATCACGCTTGGCCCAGAACTCCTTCTCCGCCGCTTCGCGGAGTTCGTCGGGATCCGCCAGGGAATGGCCGCGGAAGCGGTAGGTGAGGCATTCCAGCAGGGTGGGACCCTCACCGGCCCTGGCCCGGGCGATCGCCCGCTGGGCCGCCGCCCGCACGGCCAGCACGTCCATGCCGTCGACCTCCTCGCCGACCATGCCGAAGCCGGCCGCCTTGCGCCAGATCTCCGGCTCGCTGGTGGCCCGATTGTGGTCCATGCCGATGGCCCAGCGGTTGTTCTCGACCACGAACAGGATCGGCAGCTTCCAGAGCGCCGCCATGTTGAGGCATTCGTAGAACTGGCCGATGTTGCAGGTGCCGTCCCCGAAGAAGGCGGCCGTGACCGCATCGCTGTCGGCCTGGCCGAGAGCGTCACGCTTGTAGCGGCTGGTGAAGGCCGCCCCCAGGGCCACCGGGATGCCCTCGCCGATGAAGGCATAGCCGCCGAGGAGATGGTGCTCCCGGGAGAAGAGGTGCATCGAGCCGCCCCGTCCCTTGCTGCAGCCGGTGGCCTTGCCGAACAGTTCGCTCATCACCTCCCGGGCCGGCACACCACAGCTCAGGGCATGGACGTGGTCGCGGTAGGTGCTGCAGAACCAGTCGTGCTGGAGGCGCATCGCCCGGATCACACCGGTGGAGACGGCCTCCTGACCGTTGTACAGATGCACGAAGCCGAACATCTTGCCGCGGTAGTACATCTCGGCGCACTTGTCCTCGAAGCGGCGCCCCAGCGTCATGTCGCGGTAGAGCATCAGGCCCTCATCCCGGCTGACCCTGGCCCGCTCGGCCGGGTACAGGCCCTCCAGCCGCACCGCATGGCTGCCGGCCTCGTCGGACGACGAGCTGGCGCCGACGGTGCCGGGCTGCGCTGCCCGCGCCGCGGTCAGTTCCTGAGTCATGGCAGGACGGCGTTGCGATTCGTGGCCATGACTGTACGGGGTCCGTTCCCTGATGACAGTCAAAACTGCTGCCTCTGACTACAGTCGCGCCCCAGCGGCCTCATCGGATTGGACCTGCCGATCGATCACTTCCGGTTGCTGGGTGTCTCTCCCTCCGCCGATGCCCAGGGGGTCCTGCGCACGCTTCAGTCGCGGCTGGACCGGGTGCCCCACGGGGGGTTCACCCAGGAAACGCTGCAGGCGCGGGCCGACCTGCTCCGCGCCAGTGCCGACCTGCTCTGCGACCACGATCGACGCGCCGCCTACGAAGCGGAACTGACGGGCCTGGCCGACACCGGCGGTTCCCTGCAGCCGGCACTGGAGATCGCCACCACCCGCCAGGTGGGAGGTCTGCTGCTGCTGATGGAGGGGGGCCAGCCCCTGGAGACCTTCGAGCTGGCCAGCCGCTGCCTGCAGCTGCCCCAGGCGCCCACCCTCGGCAGTGGCCGCGAAACCGATCTGACGCTCCTGGCGGGACTGTCCTGCCTGGAGGCCGCCCGGGAGCTGGAGGAGCAGCGTCGTTTCGAAGCCGCCGCCCGCACCCTGCGGCAGGGGCTGCAGCTGCTGCAGCGTCTCGGCCGGCAGCCCGAGCTCAGGGAAACCATGAACGCCCGGCTGGAGCGGCTCACCCCCTACCGGGTGCTGGATCTGCTCAGCCGGGATCTGGCCGCCGGCGCCGAACGGCGTGAGGGGCTGGCGCTGCTGGAGCAGCTGGTGCAGCGGCGCGGGGGCCTCGAGGGGGACGGCGATCCCCACTTCCCCCGCGAGGACTTCCAGACCTTCTTCCACCAGATCCGCTCCTTCCTCACCGTTCAGGAGCAGGTGGATCTGTTCAGCCGCTGGGCCGCCAGCGGCTCCGAGGCCGCCGACTTCCTGGCCACGATCGCCCTGACCGCCTCCGGTTTCGCCCAGCGCAAGCCCGAACGCATCGCCGACGCCCGGAGCCGCCTGCAACGCAGCGGGCGGGAGGGCGTCGAACCCCTGCTCGCCAACCTGCACCTGCTGCTGGGGGAGGCCGACACGGCGCGGGCCTGCTTCGACAGCGGCGCCAGCCAGGAGCTCAAGGCCTGGGCGGCCGGCAAGAGTGACGATCCCCTCGGCCAGCTGTGCGCCTACTGCAGTGACTGGCTGGTGCGGGACGTGCTGCCCGGCTACCGGGACCTGGAGGCCGAACCGGATCTGGTGGCCTATTTCAGCGATCGCGACGTGGTGGCCTACGTGGAGCGGGAGGACCAGCGCCGGGGCCGCGCCTACCTCTCGGCACCGGCCGCACCGGCCGCGGCGGCCCCTCCCCCGTTCCCGAGCTTCGAGACACCCGGTTTTCCTGCCGCCGAGCCCTTCGCGACCGGCGCCTCGGCCCTGGAAGGCTTCGCCCCCCTGCCGCCGCCAGGCCCCGGAACGGATCCCGACGACGAGCGGGACCTCGATGATGAGGTGCCCCTGCGCTGGCCCGTGCCCCCCCGGCCCTGGCTGCTGGCGGGCGGCGCCGCCCTGCTGCTGCTCCTGGCCGGCGCCTGGGCGCTGCGGCAGCGCCAGAGCGCGCCCCCGCCCCCGCCACCACCGCCGCCGGCTCCGTTGCCGGCACCGCCCGCCAAGCCCCCAGCCGCCCCGGCGCCCTCCCCAGGGCCGGCGATCGGGCAGAGCCCCACGCCCCTCACCAGCCCCCGGCCCGATGCGGCCCAGATCCGAAGACTGCTGCAGGACTGGTTGACGATCAAGGCTGATGTGCTGGCCGGTGAGCCCGTGCCCCGGGGCCTGGATCGCATCGCCCGGGAAGCACCGGTGGGCCTGCTCATCAAGGAGCGCCGCAGCGATGCCGCCCGGGGCCAGACCCAGCGGCTGGACGTGCGGATCACCGATCTGACCCTCGCGGAAAGCGGGCCCCGCCGCATCGTCGCCGTGGCCCGGCTGCGCTACAGCGACCGGCGCCTCGATGCGAACGGCAAGGTGGTGGAGACCACCGCGCCGCTGGAGCTGCGCAATGGTTATGTATTCGGGCGCGACGGCGACAGCTGGCGCCTGGTGGCCACCCAATCCCTCAACTGATGTTCGACGAACTCTCCCAGCGCTTTGAAGACGCGGTCAAGGGACTGCGGGGCCAGGCGGCCATCTCGGAGACGAACGTCGATGGCGCGCTGCGCGATGTGAGGCGGGCGCTGCTGGAGGCCGACGTCAGCCTGCCGGTGGTGAAGGAGTTCATCGACGAGGTGCGGCGCAAGGCGGTGGGCGCCGAGGTGGTGCGCGGGGTGAGCCCGGACCAGCAGTTCATCCAGCTGGTGCACGCCCAGCTCGTCGAGACCATGGGCGGCGCCAACGCCCCCCTGGCCCGGGCCGCCGAAGGGCCCACCGTGATTCTGATGGCCGGCCTGCAGGGGGCCGGCAAGACCACCGCCACCGCCAAGCTGGGCCTCCACCTCAAGGAGCAGGGGCGGCGCGCCCTGCTGGTGGCCGCCGACGTCTACCGGCCGGCCGCCATCGACCAGCTCCAGACCCTGGGCCGCCAGATCGGTGTGGAGGTGTTCAGCCTCGGCAGCGACGCCGCCCCGGAGGCGATCGCCGCCGCCGGCGTGGCCAAGGGACGGGAGGAGGGCTTCGACACCGTCCTGGTGGACACCGCCGGCCGCCTCCAGATCGACACCTCGATGATGGAGGAGATGGTCCGCATCCGGGAGGCTTCGGCGCCGGATGAGGTGCTGCTGGTGGTGGATTCGATGATCGGCCAGGAGGCGGCCGACCTCACCAGGGCCTTCCACGAGCAGGTGGGCATCACCGGCGCCGTGCTCACCAAGCTGGACGGCGATTCGCGCGGCGGAGCCGCCCTCTCGATCCGCAAGGTCAGCGGCGCCCCGATCAAGTTCATCGGCACCGGCGAGAAGGTGGAGGCCCTGCAGCCATTCCACCCGGAACGGATGGCCAGCCGGATCCTGGGCATGGGGGATGTGCTCACCCTGGTGGAGAAGGCCACCAAGGAGGTGGAGCTGGCCGACGTGGAGAAGATGCAGCGCAAGCTGCAGGAAGCCAGCTTCGATTTCTCCGATTTCGTGCAGCAGATGCGCCTGATCAAGCGCATGGGCTCCCTGGGCGGGCTGATGAAGCTGATCCCGGGGATGAACAAGATCGACGACGGCATGCTCCGCCAGGGGGAGAGCCAGCTCAAGCGCATCGAGGCCATGATCGGCTCGATGACCGAGGCCGAACGCCGCCAGCCCGAGCTGCTGGCCGCCCAGCCCTCCCGCCGCCGCCGCATCGCCGCCGGCAGCGGCCACACCCCGGCGGACGTGGACAAGGTGCTCCAGGATTTCCAGAAGATGCGCGGCTTCATGCAGCAGATGACCCGGGGGGGGATGCCCGGCATGCCCGGCATGGGTGGCTTTCCCGGCATGCCGGGCATGGGCGGCATGCCGGGGATGCCTGGAATGGGGGGCATGCCGGGCATGGGCGGGCCCGGAGGCCGCGGCGGCGGCCAGCCCCGCAAGCCCCCCAAGCCGGCCAAGAAGCGCAAGGGATTCGGCCAGCTCTGAGCCGGCCTGTAGGATTGGGGGCTGCATTTCGAGCACCCTTTTCCAGATGATCAAGCTCCGGCTGAAGCGGTTCGGCAAGAAACGGGAAGCGAGTTTCCGTCTGGTGGCCACCAACAGCACCTCCCGCCGCGACGGCCGTCCGCTCGAGGAACTGGGCTTCTACAACCCCCGCACCAAGGAAACCCGCCTCGACGTCGAGGCCATCCGCGTCCGCCTGGGCCAGGGCGCCCAGCCCACCGACACCGTGCGCAGCCTGCTCGAAAAAGGTGGCCTGATCGAGAAAACCACCCGTCCCGCCGAAACCGTCGGCAAGCTCCAGCAGGCTGCCGCCCGTGAGGCCGCCGCTGCCGCCGCGGTGAAGGAAGCGGCCGCCGCCAAGGAAGCCGAGGCCGCCAAGCTGGCTGCTGAGGCTGCCGCCGCCGCCGAAGCAGCCGCTGCAGTCGAAGCCGAACCTGCCGCCGCCGAGGCCTGAGCGAGCTCTCCTCCACGTTCGCCCTGCCCGACAGCGCCGCCGCCATCGCCCTGGCCGGCACGGACGGTGCTTCCCTGCGTCGGCTGGAAGCCCTCACGGGTGCCCAGATCATCCTGCGGGGCCTCGATCTTCAGATCCGGGGCCGGAGCTCCCAGGTGGAGCGGCTGCAGGCCCTGGTCCAGCTCCTGGAGCCGCTGTGGCAACGGGGCGAACCCATCGGACCGGTGGACATCCAGGCGGCCCTGACGGCCCTGGACACGGGGCGCTCCGACCAGCACCGCAGCATGGGGCTTCAGGTCCTGGCCACCAGCGTCACCGGCCGGCCCCTGCGTCCCCGCACCCTGCGCCAGAACAGCTACGTCGAGGCGATCGAACGCCACGACCTGACCCTGGCCATCGGGCCCGCCGGCACCGGCAAGACGTTTCTGGCCACGATCCTGGCCGTGCGCATGCTGCAGGAGCGCAAGGTGGAGCGGCTGGTGCTCACACGCCCGGCGGTGGAGGCCGGCGAGCGGCTGGGGTTCCTGCCCGGTGACCTGCAGCAGAAGGTGGATCCCTACCTGCGGCCCCTCTACGACGCTCTCCACGGGCTGCTGGGTCAGGAGCGCACCAGCCAGCTGCTGGAGAGAGGGGTGATCGAGGTGGCGCCCCTGGCCTTCATGCGCGGACGGACCCTGGCCGATGCGTTCGTGATCCTCGATGAGGCCCAGAACACCACCTGCGCCCAGATGCGCATGGTGCTCACCCGGCTGGGGGAGAACTCCCGCATGGTCGTGACCGGTGACACCACCCAGATCGACCTGCCCCCGGGCCAGCTCAGCGGCCTGGTGGAGGCGGAGCAGGTGCTGGCCGGGGTCGAAGGGGTGGCGATCTGCCGCTTCTCCGACGCCGACGTGGTGCGCCACCCGCTGGTGCAGCGGCTGGTGCAGGCCTATGCCCGTCGCGATGCCCGCCCGCCGGGCCCCCCAGCCAGGAAACGGGTCGATGGCACCCCCAG
Source organism: Cyanobium sp. Copco_Reservoir_LC18 (assembly GCF_009834675.1). Taxonomy (NCBI): domain Bacteria; kingdom Bacillati; phylum Cyanobacteriota; class Cyanophyceae; order Synechococcales; family Prochlorococcaceae; genus Cyanobium; species Cyanobium sp. Copco_Reservoir_LC18. Next base: position 213,339 of record NZ_ASAC01000003.1, on the reverse strand, counting down.
CCGATCGGACCCATGAACAGTGCCGAACGGCTGCGCATCCCGGCCCAGATCGCGCTGGCGGCCCTGGTGGCCTACTCCCTGGGCTTCTGGTTCACCAGCCTGTTTCCGGGCTACCTGCCCAAGATCGGCGGCCTCTGGTCGGCGATCTCCGCCGTCGTCGTGACCCAGGTCACCCGCAGGGATGCGGCCTCCTCCGCCTCGCTGCGGATTCTGGGGTCGGCGATCGGCGCCCTCACCAGTGCGGTGTACCTGACGCTGCTGCCCTTTCACCCCCTCGGCATGGCCGCGGCGATCTTCGCCACGGTGGTGATCTGTGCGGCGATCAACGTGCCCAGCCACGGCCGTCTGGCGGCGATCACGGTGATCGTCGTGATGGTCACCGGCAGCCTGGATCCGGCCCTGAGTCCGGGGGTGAATGCTCTGCTGCGCTTCCTGGAATCGTGCATCGGCACGGGGGTGGCGCTGCTGGCGGTGTGGCTCTGGCCAGGGTCGGGTCGCCAGCCCGCAGGCGACGCCTGAGCGGGCCTCCCGGGCCGGGGCCCGCATGGGGAGATCCGAACCGGCGCCTCCGCCGCAACCCTGGGGCCGCTGGCAAGATGGATTCAGTTTGAAATGCCAGCGCCATGCCGGCCCGCAGCAATTTCCAGGAAGCGATCCGCGAAGCCCAGTCCAGCGCCCTGGTCGGACCCAACGTGGTCAACAAGGCCCTCCCGTATGTGGGCGGCGGCATGGTGCTCACCGCCGTCGGCGTGGTCGGTGGTCTCTCGATGATCGGCAGCCCGATCTTCATGCCCCTGTTCTGGGTGTCGCTGATCGGCAACTTCATCCTCTTCTTCGTGGCCCAGAACGCGGCCATGAAGGGCAACAACGGCACCGCCCTGCCAATCCTGGCCACCTACAGCCTGATCACCGGTTTCACCCTCAGCGGCATCGTGGCGATGGCCATCGGCACCGCCGGCATCGGAGCGATCGGCACCGCGGCCCTGGCCACCGGCATCACCTTCGTGATCGCCTCGGTGGTGGGCCGCAACATGAGCGACAACCTCGGTCAGGCCCTCAGCGGGGTGGTGGGCCTCGGCATCGTCGGCCTGCTGATCGCCATGGTGGTGCAGCTCGTGGGAGGGATCTTCATTCCCGGTTTCGGCGGCAACGGTTTCGAGCTGATGATCGCCGGCTTCGGCACCGTCCTGTTCGTGGGAGCCGCCTTCGTCGACTTCTACACCATGCCCCGCACCTACAGCGACGACCAGTACCTGGCCGGCGCCCTGGGCATGTACCTCACCTACATCAACCTGTTCATCTTCATCCTGCGGCTGATCATTGCCCTCCAGGGTGGCGGTCGCCGCGACTGAGGCCATTCAGACCAAGCCTTGATTGTTCTGGTCAGCCAAGCCTTTCCATGGGCCTGTCCGTTCCGGATGGGTCCATCTTTTTGTGGCGATCCCACGGCGCCCATGGGCCCGAGCGTCCGGCGCCCTCCCGGAAGCCCTCTCGGACAGCCTCAGCGCCATCCTCGGTGTCCCGGGGACGGGCCCCATCGGAGGGCGCGCCCCGAACGCCCCGCTAAGCTCCCACCGACTCGGGCCGGATCCGGCAGACACAGCACGGCACCAGTGACAAACCAGACTCCTGGTCTGCAGGCCTGGCCCCTTCACCCTTTGAACACGACGGAAACCCCATGACCAAGACGGCTCTGATCACCGGGATCACCGGCCAGGACGGTTCCTACCTGGCGGAGTTGCTCCTGGAGAAAGGCTATGTGGTGCATGGGATCAAGCGGCGGGCCAGCAGCTTCAACACCGACCGGATCGACCACCTCTACCAGGATCCCCACGAGAAGAATCCCCGCCTGGTTCTGCACTACGGCGATCTGACCGACTCCACCAATCTCATCAGGATCGTTCAACAGATCCAGCCGGACGAGATCTACAACCTCGGGGCCCAGAGCCACGTGGCCGTGAGTTTTGAAAGTCCCGAATACACCGCCAACTCCGATGCCCTCGGCACCCTGCGGATCCTGGAAGCCGTCCGCATCCTCGGGCTGACCGACAAGACCCGCATCTATCAGGCCAGCACCAGCGAACTCTATGGACTGGTGCAGGAGATTCCCCAGAAGGAAACGACCCCGTTCTATCCACGCAGTCCCTACGGCGTGGCCAAGCTCTACGCCTACTGGATCACGGTCAACTACCGCGAGGCCTACGGCATGTATGCCTGCAACGGCATCCTCTTCAACCACGAAAGCCCCCGGCGGGGGGAGACCTTCGTCACCCGCAAGATCACCCGGGGCCTGGCCCGCATCGATGCCGGACTCGACCAGGGCCTGTTCATGGGCAACCTGGATTCGCTGCGGGACTGGGGTCACGCCCGGGACTACGTGGAGATGCAGTGGCGGATGCTGCAGCAGGAGCAGCCCGAGGACTTCGTGATCGCCACGGGCCGGCAGGAATCGGTGCGCCGTTTCATCGAGCTCACCGCCGAGGAGCTGGGCTGGGGAGGGATCGACTGGAGCGGCAGCGGCGTCGAGGAGACGGGCGCCCGGCGCGACACCGGCGCCATCGTGGTGCGCATCGACCGGCGCTACTTCCGGCCGGCGGAGGTGGAGACCCTCCTGGGGGATCCCACCCGGGCCCGGGAGCGGCTGGGCTGGACGCCCACCACCACCCTGGAGGAGCTGGTGGCGGAGATGGTCGCCACCGACAAGGAGGAGGCCGCCAAGGAGGCCACCCTGCGGCGGGAGGGGTTCACCGTTGTCGGCTCGATGGAGAATCCCCCCCAGGTCGGGGTGAGCGCCGCTCCGTGAGCCGGCCCGCAAAACGCGGCTATGGTCAGGGCCGTGACCCGTTCTCGTCGAGGCGGACCTTCGCTGGAACGACGCCTTCTCCCGTGGTCCGCCACCCCGCCCGGCAGCGCGGGGGCCTGACGATTTCCCCATGCTGATCTCCACGAACGATCGGATCTTCATCGCCGGCCATCGCGGCATGGCCGGCTCGGCCATCGCCCGGCGCCTGGAGTCCGAAGGGCACCAGCACCTTCTCCGCGTCAGCCGCTCCGAGCTCGACCTCATGGATGGCCCTGCCGTGGCCGCCTGGTTCGCTGACCAGCGGCCCGACGTGGTGGTGCTGGCGGCGGCGCGGGTGGGGGGCATTCTCGCCAACGCCACCTATCCGGCCGACTTCCTGCTCGACAACCTCAGGATCCAGCAGAACGTGATCGAGAGCGCCTGGCGGCACGGCACCCGGCGCCTGCTGTTCCTGGGCAGCAGCTGCATCTACCCCAAACTGGCCGAGCAGCCGATCCGGGAGGAGGCCCTGCTCGGGGGACCCCTGGAGCCCACCAACGAGTGGTACGCCATCGCCAAGATCACCGGCATCCAGCTGTGTCGCGCCCTGCGGCTGCAGCACGGCTTCGATGCCATCAGCCTGATGCCCACCAATCTCTACGGCCCGGGCGACAACTACCACCCCACCAACAGCCATGTGCTGCCCGGCCTGATCCGCCGCTTCCAGGAGGCCCGGGAGACCGGCGCCGAGGAGGTGGTCTGCTGGGGCAGCGGCAGCCCGCGGCGGGAGTTCCTGCATGTCGATGATCTGGCGGATGCGGCCCTGTTCTGCCTGCGCCATTGGCAGCCGGGCGCCGAGGAACCGCAGCACATCAACGTGGGAACGGGAACGGATGTGAGCATCAAGGAGCTGGCGACGATGGTGGCCGAGGCGGTCGGCTTCCGCGGACGGATCGCCTGGGACACCTCCAAGCCCGACGGCACGCCCCGCAAGCTCCTGGATGTGGGCCGCCTGGCCGCCCTGGGCTGGCGGGCGACGATTCCCCTGCCGGACGGACTGCGCCGCACGGTGGCGGAATTCGTCAGCGAGCGGGCCAGCGGTGCCGAGGTGCGGCTGTGAGGATCCTCGTCACCGGGGGTGCCGGCTACATCGGCAGCCATGCCGTCAGGGCCCTGACCCGGGCGGGGCACCAGCCCGTGGTGCTCGACAACCTGGTCTACGGCCATGCCGACATCGTCGAGAAGACCCTCAAGGTGCCGCTGGTGCTGGGCCAGGTGGGCGACCGGGAAGTGCTGGAGCCCCTGCTGCGCGGCCGCCATCCCGCCCTCGACGGCACGCCCCTGGAGGGCAAGCCGATCGAGGCGGTGCTCCACTTCGCCGCCTACGCCTATGTGGGCGAATCGGTGACCGATCCCGCCAAGTACTACCGCAACAACCTGGGCGACACCCTCACCCTGCTCGAGGCCCTGGTGGCCACCGAGCGGCCCCTGCCGATCGTGTTCTCCTCCACCTGCGCCACCTACGGCATTCCCCAGCAGGTGCCGATCACCGAGGACCACCCCCAGGCCCCGATCAATCCCTACGGCCGCAGCAAGTGGATGGTGGAGCAGCTGCTCACCGACTTCGCGGCGGCCTACGGGCTGCCCAGCGTGATCTTCCGCTACTTCAATGCCGCCGGCGCCGACCCGGACGGCGACCTGGGGGAGGACCACAACCCGGAGACCCACCTGATCCCGCGGGTGCTCGACACCATGAGCGGCCGGGAGCCCTACCTGCAGATCTTCGGCGATGACTACCCCACCCCGGATGGCACCTGCATCCGCGATTACATCCACGTGGCCGACCTGGCCGACGCCCACGTCCTGGGGCTGGAGCGGCTGCTGCGGCTGCGGGAACGGGAGGAGAGCGAGCGCCGACCGCTGATCTACAACCTCGGCAACGGCACCGGTTACTCGGTCCAGCAGGTGATCGAGACCGCCAAGGCCGTCACCGGTCGCGGCCTGCTGGCCCACGTGGCCAAACGCCGCGACGGTGACCCTCCCCAGCTGGTGGCCGGGGCCACCCGGGCCCACCAGGAACTGGGATGGCGGCCCCGCTTCCCGGAGCTGGAAACCATCATCGAGCACGCCTGGACCTGGCACCAGCGGCGTCACCAGGGCTGAGGGCCCCGGGCCCTGGCCAGGGCCTGGCCAGGGGCTCGCCGATGAACACCCCCTGCCCGGGCATGGCCACACTGCGCCAGTAGCTCTCGATCAGGGTGTCGCCCCGGAGGTAGTAGCTGAGCAGCAGGCCGGGGTCGGGGAACTTGGCCGTGAAGCTGCACGGTTCCACCACCGTGCCGTAACTGCCGGTGGCGCCGGCCTCGAGCCAGCGCAGCGCGCTCATCTGGGGGCTGTCGGTGAGCTGGCCGCCGAAGGAGGTGAGGTGATCGGCGACGGCACCGGGCCGGAAGCGGTTGGTGCGCAGGCCCACGGGGAAGGCCAGCCCGGTGACGTAGGCCATCACATCCTGGGCGCCCACCAGGGTGTCGCTCTCGATGATCCGCACCCGCAGGCGGGAGCCGATGGCGGCCCTGACCCTGTCGTAACCGGCGGCCCGACGGTTGCGCCGGGCGTCGCTGGTGCTCAGCAGATAGGCCGTCCCGGGCGGTGCGGTCCCGTCCGAGGCGACGCCCTGCTGGATCAGGCGCCGGGCCGCCGCCGCGCTGGTGGCCGCCAGCATCATGCTGGGCCGGACCCGCAGCTGATCCCAGGGGCGGCGCACGTCACCGCGGGCGAACAGGGGGCTCAGGGCCGTGGTGCGGCAACCGCTGGCGCAGAAGCGCGGATCGAGGCCGAGGCTGAAGGCGCTGGTGATCGACTGGCAGCCGACCCGGTACGGGGCCGCCCAGGCCAGGGCATAGACCTGGACATGGGCCGGGGTCTGCCGGTCGACCCTGGCCTTGATGCGGCGGAACAGCCCAGGGTTGAGCGACGCCTTCCCGGGCGGGAAGCGCACCCGGATCACCTGGTCCGGGGGGATCAGCCGGGCCGCCTGGTACTCCCGCCCGATCGTCTCGCTGAGGGGATCGGCGGCGTTGATGATGATCGCCAGATGGCGATGGTCGAGGGGGCCGAGGGAGGGCGGTGCGGAGCCGGCGGAGCGGTTGTCAGCCCATGGGCTGCCGCTGGCCGCCAGGGCCAGTGGCAGCAGCAGCGCAACCCCGACGGCCAGGCGGCGGCGCCACGCACGCCGTGGCCCGGCGCCGGTGAAGGCAGCCCCGCCCGGGGGTCCGGAAAGCGGAGGCCTTGGCGGGGGAGGGGCCATGGCGGAGGCGGCGAGGCGGGGGGCTTGGCCGACTGGGGCGGCTCCGAACCCGGCGTGGACCTGGAAGCGAGGCGGAAAGCGAAGGCAGGCACGGCGCCGGCCGCGAGCCCGTCCCCCGTCCTGCCATCCGTCGAGGGGCGATCGTAGGACCAGCCCGACGTCGTGCAGGTCCTTGGTGGCGGCCTAGATTTGAGACCACCGGCGTTCCTGTTGCCATCCCGATCCCCTGGTCCGCCGGGCTGGGCCAAGCCCCAGCGCCAAGCTCCTGCCGTGTGACCCGGGGGCGGCTTCCCGACCGGAGACGGCAAGCCGCCCCAGCCCCGATTCCCCATCCGCCTGTTCCAGCATCCTTTCCGCCTCGCCGTTGATGCCGCTTCTCCATCGCATCGCCAGACGACTCCCCAGCCCCCTGCTTGCCCCCCTCACTGACCAGAGACCCGCTGCGCGTCTGATCCGGCATTCGGCGAAGAAGTACTGGAAGCTTCTGGCCCTCAACTTCTCCACCAGCCTGGCCGCCAGCCTCAGCGAGGGCGCCACCCTCGGGATCATCTTTCTGTCGGTCAGCCTGATCAGCGCTCCCGAGAACAGTGACTGGACCAAGATGTCCTCGCTCGGCTCCCTCAGCCAGCTGCCCTGGCTGCAGGACTGGCTGAACAGTGCCCTCAGCACCCGCACCGGTCGCGACGGGATCTTCGTGATGCTCCTGGCCACCGCCGTGGCGCTGCAGGGCCTGATGGCGGCGACCAGCTACGTCAACAGCGTCAGCACCGCCGTGATGGGGGCCCGGATGGGCGCCGAGATCACCGGCAAGCTGAACGATCGGGTCCTCTCCCTCACCTTCGGCTGCGCCAGCCGTTACCGGGTCGGGGACCTGCTCAATTACGTGGGCTCCGGGGGCAGCACCGTTCAAAAGGAGATCAGCCTGGCCAACGGGCTGTTGATGAACAGCCTGCAGCTGATCATCTACCTGGCCATTCTGGTGGCGATCTCCCCCTGGCTCCTGCTGGTGGCCTTTGCGATGGCCGCCGTGATGCAGACGGTCCAGAAGGTGCTGCTGCCGCGGATCCGCAGGAATTCACGGGAGCAGCAGAAGGTGGGTGTCGAACTCTCCAGCCATCAGAACGAACAGATCCAGGGCCTGCGGCTGTTGCACAGCACCGGCCAGCTGGAGAGTTCCAGGAAGAAGCTCAAGGCGCTGCTCGATGAAAGCAGGCGGCTCTCGATCCGGCAGAGCAAGCTGTCCAACATCGTGCAGCCGATCTCCAACATGCTGCCGATCATTTCGATCGCCATCATCGCGGCGCTCAGCCTGATGGTGTTCAAGGACCGCAGCAGCGGTGTCCTGCCGAGCCTGGTGACGTTCATCATCGCCCTCCAGAGACTCAACCAGCGGGTCGGCAGTCTCACGGGGCTGGCCACCAGCTATGCCGCCAACAGCGCCAATGTGGAGCGGCTCAACCAGATCCTGCGCGACGACGACAAGGAATTCATCCGCACCGGCGGTGTGCCGTTCACGGCCCTGCGCGAGGCGATCCAGCTGGATGATGTCTCGTTGCGCTACAGCCCCGATCTGCCCCAGGCCCTCTCCTCCATCCAGCTCACCATCGGCCGCGGCCAGACGGTGGCCCTCGTCGGCTCCAGTGGCGCCGGCAAGAGCTCCATCGCCGACCTGCTGGTGGGCCTCTACGAACCCACCGGCGGTCGGATCCTGGTCGACGGCGTCGATATCCGGACGATCAATCTGGCGAGCTGGCAGCAGCGCCTCGGGGTCGTCAGCCAGGACACCTTCCTGTTCAACGCCAGCATCGCCAGCAACATCGGCTTCGGCGTCGAGAACGCCTCCATGGAGGACATCATGGCCGCGGCCGCCAAGGCCCAGGCCTCCCGCTTCATCGCCGATCTCCCCGAGGGCTACGACACCAAGATCGGCGAACGGGGCTATCGGCTCAGCGGCGGCCAACGCCAGCGCATCTCACTCGCCAGGGCGATTCTGCGCCGACCTGAGCTGCTGATCCTCGATGAGGCCACCAGCGCCCTTGACAGCCAGAGCGAACGGCTGGTGCAACAGGCGATCGAACAGTTCGAGCGCCAGCACACCGTTCTGGTGATTGCCCACCGCCTCAGTACGATCGTCAATGCCGATGTGATCTGTGTCCTTTCCGAGGGAAGGATCGTGGAGCGGGGCCGCCACCATGAGCTGCTCGCCCAGAATGGACAGTACGCAAAACTCTGGAGCGACCAATCCAAACATCCCCATCAGAAGCCGATGACGGCAGCACCCGTTTGATGGTTGTCCGATACCCCGGGGCGACCCTGCAGGAGCCCGCATCTTTGCCATGATCATTGCCTGCACGATCGACAACAACTACATCCGACATTGCGCCGTGATGCTGAAATCACTGCAGCTCTCCAACCCAACAGAAAGCCTCAGTGTCTATATCCTTCACGGCGTCATTGATGCCGCGGAGCGAGCTCGGCTGGCGGCCTACCTTGGTGAATTTCTCCCTTCGGTCTCCTTCCTGCAGCTGGATGAGCAGATGCTCGCGGGTTTTCCCGTCTTCGGACATATCAGCCTGGCCACCTATTTCCGGCTGCTGCTGCCGGCGGCCCTTCCCCATGCCGTGGAGAAGGTCCTCTACCTGGATTCCGACCTGATCGTGGTCGATTCGCTGCGGGACCTCTGGGAGTCGTCACTGGAGGGGAACAGCATCGGCGCGGTGGAGGAACACAACCAGGACTTCGACCGCAACCGCCTCGCCCTGGCGGAGGGCTCGTTGGTCTTCAATGCCGGCGCCATGCTCATCGATCTGGGCCGCTGGCGCCGGGAGAACATCCTGGCCAACGGCCTTGAGTTCGCCCGCACCCATCCCGAGCGGATCAAGCACTGGGACCAGGACGTGCTCAACTCCCTGCTCGAAGCCCGCTGGCGTCCCCTCGACTGGCGCTGGAACGCCCTGCCCCACCTCTGGATGCATCCCGAGTACACCGCCTCCGACACTCCCCTGGGTCGGCAGGCGGAGCTGGCCCGGGCGAGCCCTGCCGTGATCCACTTCGCCGGCTCGGGCGTGGCCAAGCCCTGGCACCATCGCTGCACCCACCCCTGGCGCCAGCGCTACCTGGAGATCCGCCGGCAGACGCCCTGGGCGCACCTGCCCCTGGAGGGCACCCCCAGCACGTCCCCGGGCGATCGCCTGGGCCGCCTGCGGTTCCGGGTCAAGCGAGCCGGCAAGGAGATGCTGGCCAGGCTGGCTCCCCGCAGCCGATGACCATTCAGATCGGCGACCACCGGCTCACCTGCATCGGCTACGCCGACAGCACGGAGGCCGAGCTGCTGGGACGCTTCCTGCGCCAGGGAAGCCGTGCCCTGGCCGAGACCCAGGGGGAGTACGCCCTGGTGATCGACACCGACGCCGGCGACGTGACGGTGGTCACCTCACCGGTGGGGGCCACGCACTATTACGTGCTCGAGCACGACGGCCGTCTCTTCCACGGCGACCGGGTGGCCGAGATCCTGCACCGCAGCGGCCTGGCCTGGCGCTGGAACTGGCAGGCCCTTGGCGATCTCTGCCAGCTGGAGAACCTGACCGACAACCAGACCCTCCACCCGGCGATCCGCCGGGTGCCCCCCGGCAGCGTCCTCCACTTCACCGACGGCAGGCTCTCCCTCTCCTCCGTCGCGGTGCTCGATCACATCCCGCCGGCCCCCGCCGACCCCGACGCCGCCGTCGAAGCCCTCAACGCCGCGGTGCTGCGGCTGGCGGGGGAGAACCCCTATCTCTCCCTGTCGGGCGGGTTCGATTCACGGGTGATTCTGGCGTCGATGCTGCGCCAGGGCCTGCGCCCCCGTCTGATCACGATGGGACGCGAAGAGGCGACCGATGTGCAGGTGGCCCGCCGCATGGCCGAGCGCTACGACCTGCCCCACCAGCTGATCAGCCTGGAGCTCGACGACGTCTTCCGCCACGCGTCCACCATCTCCAGCCTCACCAACGGCACCAAGACCGCCTGGCACTGGCACACCTTCCTTTATCCCCTCAAGGCGGCCATCCCGGCCGACGCCACCTTCTTCGTCGGCACCCTGGGGGAATTCGCCCGTTCCTACTACTTCGACCGTGGCTGGCTGGGGCGTTTCGCCTCCCTGGCCCCCGAGGTGGCCCTGGGCCGGTTCTGGGGCATGAAGCTGAACCGGCACCCCAGTTTCGCCGCCGAGGAACTCCGGCATCTGGCGCCCGAACTCGCCGCCGAGCTGATGCCGGAGGGCCGCCACCGGCGGGCCGCACGCCTGGCGGGCTACTGCCGGGGTGGGTTCCTCGAAGGCCTCACCCGCTACTACTTCGAGCAGCGGGTGCCGAACTTCTACGCCAACGGCATCCGCATGTACCGGGCCTCCAGCGCCTGGCGCTCCCCCTTCCACGACCGCCGCTGGATCGAAGCGATCTGGAACCTGCCCGATGGCTGGAAGCTGGGCTCCAACTGGCACCGCCACGCCATCGCCCGCAACTGCCAGGAACTGCTGACGTTCCCGGAGGAGAACGGCTTCGACCGGCGTCGCATGCTTGCCAAGGCGCCGCCCCTCTACTGGACGCCGCCGATGCGGCGGGCCCGCTACGTGAGCTACGACCTCAGCGCCGACTGGTACCGCGACCCGCGGATGCATGCCTTCCTGCGCGAGAACGCCGGGCGGATCGACGACCTGGTGGATCCGGAGCTCGTCGAGCGGATCCTCGAGGCCCACCGCAGCGGCACCGACCGGACCCGGACCCTGGCCTTCCTGCTCACCCTGATCGTCTGGAAGCAGGTGATCGCCCCATGAGGGTGCTGTTCGTCTCCCACATGGCCACCCGCAGCGGGGCCCCGCTGCTGCTGCTCTGGCTGCTGCGCTGGCTGATGGCCCATGGGCGCGGCATCGAACCGGCGGTGGTGCTGCTCAGCGATGGTCCCCTGCGGCCCGAGTTCGAGGCCCTGGCGCCCACCGAGGCCTGGAGCCGGCCCCTGTTCCAGCCCCTGCGCGAGCGGGTCGCCGCCCGGCTGGGGCGGGGGAGGGCCGGCAGTCCGGCCGAGCTGCTGGAGGCGGCGGTGCAGCGGCACCGGCCGGAGCTGATCTACCTCAACACCCTGGTGCTGGGCCAGCACCTGAAGGGCCTGGGCGCCGATCCGGCCCGCCCGGCCTGCCTCAGCCATGTCCACGAACTGGAGACCACCCTGGCCACCATGAGCAGCCCGGAGGCGGTGGCCCGCCAGCTGGCCCTCTCCAGCGTCGTGGTGGCCTGCGCCGAGGGGGTGAGGCAATCCCTGCACACCCACCACGGCCTGCCCCTCCAGCGCTGCACGGTGATTCCGGGCTTCCTTCCCTTCGCCGCCCCCGGGCAGGGGCCGCCCGCCCCGGCCCCCCTGGCGGAAGAGCCCCGACTGGAGCCGGCCCTGGAGCCCCTGGAGGCGGCCCTGGCGGCGGGCACGTTCGTGTTCGGCTTCGCGGGCCAGGCGATCGCCCGCAAGGGTTTCGACCTCTTCCCGCTGCTGGTGCGGGAGTGTGAGCGGGTCTTCGCCGGCCAGCCCTTCCTGGCCGTCTGGCTCGGGGCCACCCCCGCTCAGGAGGAGGTGATCGTGGCCCGCCGCGACCTGCAGCTGCTGGGTCTCGAGCACCGGGTCCTGCTGCTGCCGCCGAGGCCCTCGGCCACCGGCGTCATCGGTCGCTTCGCCGTCCACGGCCTGCTGTCGCGGGAGGACCCCTATCCCCTGGTGGCCCTCGAGGCCGCCGCCGCGGCCGTGCCCACCCTCTGCTTCGACGGCGGGGGCGGCATCGTCGACTTCGTGGCCGACGGCTGCGGTCTGGCCGTCCCGTACCTCGACCTGGCGGCCTTCGCCACCGCCCTGCACGGGCTCAGCCTCGACCCGGAGAGGCGGCGCCGGCTGGGGGAACGCAGCCGGGCCCGGGTGTGGCGGGAGTCCGGCATCGACGACGTGGCGCCCCGTCTGCTGGCCTGCATGGAACAGGCCGTCGCGGCCGGACCCCACCATGGCTGAGGTGCCCCTGCCTGCCACCCGCCCCCTCTACGGCTGGAGCGCGGCCGCGCCGCCCAGCGTGCCCGAACGGTTCAGCACGGACCCTGGCCGGCCCCTGTTCTCGATCGTCATCCCCACCCTCAACCAGGGGGCCTTCATCGAGGACACCCTGCTGTCGATCCTCTGGCAGGGTTACGACAACGTCGAGATCATCGTGGTGGACGGCGGCAGCACCGACGACACCCCGGCGGTGCTGGAGCGCTACCGCCCCTGGATCTCGGTGCTGATCAGCGAGCCCGACCGGGGCCAGTCGGACGCCATCAACAAGGGCTTCCGCCGGGCCAGCGGATCGATCCTGGCCTGGCTCAACTCCGACGACCTCTACCTCCCCGGTGCCTTCCGCGCCGTGCTGGAGGCCTTCGCCGCCCATCCCGACGGCCGCTGGGTGATCGGCAGCGGCGACATCATCAGCGCCGACCAGCGGTTCCTGCGCCACGTGCCCGCCCGGGAGGGATCGGAGCAGACCCTGCTGGCGATCGAGAACGACTGCTTCCTGCTGCAGCAGAGCTGCTTCTGGAGCGCCTCCCTCTGGCGGGAGGCCGGCGGGCAGGTGGACGAGTCCCTGAGCCTGCTGATGGATTACGACCTCTGGTGGCGCTTCTCCCGGCGCTGCACCGGCATCGTCACCCAGGAGAAACTGGGGGCCATGCGCTACTACGCCACCGTGAAGACCCGCCGCCAGGGGGAACGGTTTCCGGCCGAACTGGCCACCATCTACGCCCGCTACGGGGCGAGCGCCTCGCTGGATCAGCTGGTGCAGCGGCTGCTGGCGGAGAAGTCCGCCCTCGGCGAGCGGCTCTCGGCCCTGGAGCGCCAGCTGCCGGTGCGGCTGCTGCGTCGCCTGCGACTGCTACCCCGACCATGACGACCCCCGAGCTCTTCGTCGGCATCACCAGCTGGAACAGCGAGCTGTTCCTGCCCCACTGCCTGGAGGCGCTCCAGAGCACCACCCGGGGCCTGGAGACGCACGTGTGCGTGCTGGACAACGGCTCCACCGACCGTTCCGTGGCGATCGCCAGGGAGCGGGGGGCCGAGGTGGTGCAGCGCCGCTGCAGCCAGCCGGAGGCGCTCAATGCCCTGCTGAACCGATCGCGCTCCCCCTACACCCTGCTGCTGCATGCGGACGTGATCCTGCTGGCACCGGAGTGGTTCGCGCTGTGCCGCTCCCGGCTGGTGGAGGGGGTGGCGCTGGTGTCGCCACAGGACATCGGCTGCGGACCGCTCACCCGCCCCTTCGGGGCCGGCATGCCGGAGAGCTCCTTCCTGCTGATGCACACCCGGCGGTTCCGCCGCTGCCGGCGCCTCCACTGGCGGCGCAAGGGGCGCCTGCCGCGGCCCCGCTACGAGGTCGACTTCCACGGCCCCCACATCACCCACCACCTGCCGCGGGAGCTCCAGCGCCAGAAGCTCGGCTGGGTGCCCATGGACGTCTACGTGTCCAACCGGGCCAGCGAACCGCTGTTCACACCGGCCTCGCCACCGGCGGTCTGGAGCGACGAGCTGGCCTACCTGCGCTACGGCCTCGGCAACTTCTACGGCCTTGACGGCACGGTCACCCACTACCACAACTGGTACGACCGGATCGCCGCCCGGGAGAAGAGCGAAACGGCACCGAATCCCAACCGCAAGGATTTCCCGGTGGACTTCATCCGCTCCTACACCCACCGGCTGCTGGAGGACTACGGCGCCGGCCGGCTGGAGCTGCCCACCGACCTCAGCACCACCCGCACCCCCAGGGCGCTCTAGCCCATCGCTTCCTCCATGACCGGTCCCTCGTCGCCACGGCCGATCGCCGCCCACTTCCTGCTGGTGCCGGAGCTGCTGCACTCGCCCCCCAACGAGGCGATCATCTCCGCCCTGCTGGAGAACGGCTACGACGTCCATGTCTTCGCCCCCGGGCCCTGCGGCAGCACCGCCCCCTACGGCGACCGGGTCAGCACCCACCCGGTGGCCTATGCGATGCGCTGGCTGCTCAGCCAGGCCTGGCGGCCGCGCTGGCGCCGCTACGCCTGCTTCTCGGGCACCACCGAGGATCCGATCGCCGTGGTGGGGGTGCTGGCCCGTCTGCACCGCCGTCCCTCCTTCATCCTCGGGGACGAGATCCGCGCCGGCAGCTACCGGGGGCCCCGCTCGGAGCGCTGGAAACGGCTGTGTCTGCAGGCCTACCGCCGGGCCCGCTTCACCATCGTCAACGACACCCACCGGGTGGATCTGGTGCGCGACTACGCCGGCCTGCCGCCGGCCCAGCCGGTGCTGGTCTACCCGGGCTGTTTCCGGCAGCCCCCCCCGAGGGATCCGGAGCTGCGCCAGGAGCTCCGCCGGCGCTGGGGGCTGGCGCCGGACGCCCTCACCCTGGCCATCTCCGGGGGCTTCAACCTCACCGCCGGCGCCGACTGGCTGCTCGACGCCCTGCACGAGGATCCGGCCCTCTGCGCCGTGATCCAGCCCCTGGGGGTGGATCCCCTGGCCCTCTACCTGCTGCGGCGCCTGAGCCTGGGGGGCCGGCTCCACATCGAAACCGGCCGGCTGTCCTGGCAGGAGGCCTGGCGATCGGCCGTGGGCTACGACATCGGCCTGGCCGTGTACACCAATCCGGCGCCCCAGTTCCAGGCCATGGGGGTCAGCTCCAACCGGCTGTGCATGTACCTGGCCATGGGGGTGCCGGTCATCTGCAGCCGCCAGCCCAGTTTCCAGTTCGTCGAGGACTTCGGCTGCGGCGTGATGGTCGACGATGGCGCCGGCTTCCTGGCGGCGGCCCATCACCTCGGCGCCGACCTGGAGGCCCGCCGGGAGGACTGTGCCCGCTGCTTCCACGACCACATCCGCCCCCGGGAGCGCTACCGCGGCCTGGTGGAGGCGATCGGCGCCCTGGGGCGTCCCTGAGGGAGCACCCACCACCGCCGCCATGAACCGTTCCTCCCTCAACCTGCGCCTCTACCTCGCCGCCCGGGCCGTGGTGCACGGCGGCCGCCGCCGCATCCCGCGGGTGCTGCTGCCGCCGCGGCGGCCCCTCGGCGATCGCTTCACGATCGCGATCACCACCTTCGAGGCCCGCTACGAGAGCTACTTCCGTCCCCTGTACCGCTCCCTGCGGCGCACGTTCCCCGAGGTGCCGATCCTGGTGGCCGTCAACGGCCACGGCGATGCCGCCAGCCAGGGCCGCTACCTGGAGCGGCTCTGCGGGGAGCTGGCCAGCGGCGAACCGCCCCATCGCCGCTTCCTGCTGCATGAGCGGGTGGTGGGGCTCTGCCAGATGTGGAACGAACTGCTCCAGGCCAGCCCCACCGCCACCACCCTGGTGCTCAACGACGACCTGCGCATCGACCCCTGGCTGCGGCGCTGGGCCGAGGCCATGGCCTGGGAATCGGTGGATCTCAGCCTGCTCAACAACACCTGGTCCCATTTCGCCATCGGCCGGCGCTGCTGGGAGCGCATCGGCGCCTTCGACCAGAGCTTCAGCGGCATCGGCTTCGAGGACATGGACTACACCGCCCGGGCGAGCCTGGCCGGGGTCGAGATCGCCGGGGTGGCCTGTCCCTACCTGCACCATGCGAATGACCAGCCCGCCACCACCTCCTTCGACGGCCAGTCGGAGCGGGTCTGGGGCAAGTACACCTCCGCCAACCAGGAGAGCTTCTTCCGCAAGTGGGAGCGCTGCCCGGCAGCGGAGGGGATCTACATCCGCCAGCTCGGCCACCACGTGCGGGCCGTCGCCCCCCTGCCGCACCTGGCCGTGCCGCCGTTGAACGCCGACGGACCGGGGATCGTCCACCTGGATCGGACGCCATGAGGGTGCTGGTGCTCGCCCCCTCCGCCTACCTGCTCGGCGGCGTCCAGGACTGGCTGGCGAACCTGGTGCCCGGCCTGCGGGACGGCGGGCTGGAGGTGACCGTGGCGGTGCCCGACGGGGAGCATCACCGCCATGGTCCCTATGCCCGGGCCTACCCGGCCCTGGCGGCCGGGGCGATCGCCAACCCCAGCGGCAGCGCCGAAGGCCGGATCCGTGCCATCGCCGCCCTGCTGGAACGGCTGGACCCGGATCTCGTGCTCGGCGTCAATCTCGTCGATCTGTACCCGGCGGCCCGGCGGGCCCGGCGCCGGGGGCGGTTCCATGGACGGGTGGTGATGACCCTGCATGCGCTCCAGGTGGAGTACTTCGACGACCTGCGCCGCCACGGCGCCGGCATCGACGCGGTGATCGCCACCAATCGGCTGGCCTGCCGGCTGGCGAGCGGGCGTGGCGGGATGGATCCGGCCCGGGTGCTCTACGCCCCCTACGGCGTGCCGGTACCGCCCTGGCGACGCCCCGACGGCGATCCGGGAGCCACCCTGAAGCTGGCCTGGGTGGGCCGGCTGGAGCAGGCGCAGAAACGGGTGCACGATCTGCCGCCGCTGCTGGAGGCGCTGCAGGCCCGGGGCCTCGACGTCCGGCTCAGCATCGCCGGGGATGGCGAGGAGCGTCCGGC
This sequence comes from Cyanobium sp. Copco_Reservoir_LC18, assembly GCF_009834675.1. NCBI lineage: Bacteria > Bacillati > Cyanobacteriota > Cyanophyceae > Synechococcales > Prochlorococcaceae > Cyanobium > Cyanobium sp. Copco_Reservoir_LC18. The sequence goes on along the minus strand of NZ_ASAC01000003.1, from coordinate 196,721 downwards.
CCTGGAGCGGTCCCTGGCCCCCTGGATCGAACGGGGCCGCGTGCGGATGCTCGGCCATGTCGACCAGGGCCGGCTGGCGGCGGAGGTCTACGGCCATCACCATGCCCTGGTGATCACCTCCTCCTGGGAGACGGGCCCGATCGTGGCCTGGCAGGCCATGGCCAGCGGCATGGCGGTGGTGAGCAGCCGGTACGTGGGGGCGGGCCTGGAGGGCGCCCTGGAGCAGGACGCCACGGCCCTGCTGTTCCCCTGCGGGGATACGGACGCCGCCGCCGGCGCACTGGCGCGGCTGCGGGATCCGGCCCTGCTGGAACGGCTCTCCAGGGCCGGACACGGCCTGGTGGCCCGTCGCTACAGCGGGGCGGCCTCCCTGGCCGCCTGGCGGCGGGCCCTTGATCAGGTGACGGCCCTGCCCCCCCTGCCCCAGGCCCCCCAGGAGCCGGCGCCGGTCCCCGCCGGACGGCTGGACCGCTGGCTGGGCTGCGGGCGGGGTGAGGACCTGCGCCGGCTGCTGGGGCTGCGCTTCCGCCACGGCAGCGCCGGCAGCGAGTGGCCCCATTCCGGCGGCGACGGGGCTGGCGACGGGGCTGGTGATGCCGCCGCCACCGGGGCCCAGGCCGAGGACCTGCTGGCGGCGGCGGCCCGCCTCGACGCTCCCGGGGCCTCCCATGGCTGAGACGGCGGGGCCCACCCGGCGGGAGCGGCTGGGCGTGTGGCTGAAGGACCGGCTCCGCTACGAGTGGCTGCTGCGCCGTCCGGCACCGGCCCAGCTCGGCATCGCCAACCGCCGCGAGCGGCTGGAGGCCGCCCCCGATGGCTTCGGTCAGGCCTGTCTGTGGCGCTACACCTCCCGCCTGCACGCACCGGCCGTCCAGCCGGAGCTCGGCCGGCGCCTGCTGCGCCGCTGCCTGGCGGCGGCACCGATCCGGCGCCGGCCCACCCCCGGCTGGGCCGCTGGGCCACCGGAGCTGAGCGTGCTGATCGGCCACCGGGGCACCGAGCGGCTGCCCCTGCTGCTGGCCACCCTCGACTCCCTTGCCGCCCAGGAGGGCGTCCGGCTCGAATGCCTGGTGATCGAGCAGGACAGCGAGCCCCGCATCGCCGACCGACTGCCCCCCTGGGTGCGCCACATCCACGGCCCCCTGCCGGACCCCACCGCCCCCTACAACCGCTCCCACACCTTCAACCTCGGCGCCCGCGAAGCCCGAGCCCCGGTGCTTCTGCTGCACGACAACGACATGCTCGTGCCCACCGGCTACGCCCGCCGCCTGCTGGAGCGGATCCGCCGGGGCTACGCGGTGGTGAACCCGAAGCGGTTCGTCTTCTATCTCGATGAGACCCACAGCGCGGCGGTGCTGGCCGGCTCGGGCGCCTACGACGCCAGGCCGGCGGAGGCGATCGTGCAGAACCTGGAGGCCGGCGGCTCGATGGCGATCACCGCCGAGGCCTACGCCGCCATCGGTGGGATGGATGAGGGCTTCGTCGGCTGGGGCGGGGAGGACAACGAGTTCTGGGACCGCTGCCTCACCCGGCCCACCTGGATCTGGGGCTACGAGCCCATCGTGCACCTCTGGCACCGGGGCCAGCCCCTCAAGCACCGGACCGAGAACCCCAACCTGGAACGGGCCCGGGCCGTGATGCGGCGCCCCGCCCTCGAGCGCATCGCCGCCCTGCGGCCCGCCCCGGTCCCCGGCCTGGTGAGCACGATCATCCCGGTCCACAACCGGGCCACCCTGCTGCGTGCCGCGGTGGCCAGCGTGCTCGATCAGGACCACCGGCCGATCGAGATCGTCATCGTCGACGACGGCTCCAGCGACGACACCGGCGCCGTGGCCGACGGGCTGGCCGCCGCCCATCCGCAGACCATCCGGGTGATCCACCAGCCCAACGGTGGTCCCGGAGCCGCCCGCCAGCGGGGCCTGGACCACAGCCGCGGGGAGTTCGTCCAGTACCTCGACAGCGACGACCTGCTGCTGCCCGGCAAGTTCAGCGCCCAGGTGGGCGCCCTGCGGCGCTCCCCCGGGGCCGGGATCGCCTACGGCCCCAGCCTGGAGGAGGACCACTCCCGGCGGCCCGTCGAACGGTGCGGCCCGATGCGGGCCACCGGGATCCCCCTGGAGCGGCTGTTCCCCCGGCTGCTGCTGGAGCGCTGGTGGACCACCAGCTGTCCCCTTTACCGACGCGAGCTGCTCGACCGCATCGGCCCCTGGCAGCCCTGGATCAACGAGGAGGACTGGGAGTACGACGGCCGGGCCGGGGCGACCGGGACCCCCCTGGTGTGGGTGCCGGCGCCGGTGTCGGTGCGGCGGATCCACATGGGCGACGACCACCTCAGCGACCGGGGCCACCTGGACCCCCGCAAGCTGGTGGACCGCTCCCACGCCCAGGAGTCGCTGCTGCGCAGTGCCCTGGCCGCCGGCGTCGACCCCGGCGGCCCCGAGATGGCCCGCTTCTGCCGCTCCGCCTTCCTGCTCAGCCGCCAGTGCGGTGCCGCCGGCGCCGAGCAGGCCGCCCGCCGGCTGTTCCGGCTGGCCCGGCGCCACGGGGCCCGGCAGCCGCGACGGCAGCTGGAGTTCCTCCTCTACGGCCTGCTCGCCGCGGCCCTGGGCTGGGGCCGGGCGGCCCGGCTGAGCATGGGAGTCCGGACACGGCTGCGGCCAGGACCCCGCCCAGGGGGGAACATGACCTGAGGTGATGCACGAGCCTGTGGAGCACGAATCCGGCACGGCCCCGCAGGTGTCGGTGGTGATGGGGGTTCGCAATGGCGCCGCCAGCCTCGCCGCGACCCTCGATTCCCTGACCGGCCAGGAGGGGGTGGAGCTGGAGATCGTGGTGATCAACGACGGCTCCAGTGACAACACCGGCGCCCTGCTCGCCGCCCGGGCCGCCGCCGAGCCGCGGCTGCGGGTGCTGGATCGGCCGGGACGGGGCCTCACCCGCTCCCTGATCGAGGGCTGCCAGCTGGCCCGCGGCCAGTTCATCGCCCGCCAGGACGCCGGCGACCTCTCCCTGCCGGGCCGGCTGCAGCGGCAGCTGCGCTGCCTGGAGGCGCATCCCGACGCCAGCCTCTGCTCCACCCACGTGCGCCTGGTGGTGCCGGAGGGGGCCACGGTGCGGGTCAACGCACCGGAGCCGGCGGAGCTGGCCGATGGCCTCACCGGACCCGCCATCCACGGTTCGGTGATGATGCGCCGCAGCGCCTACGAGCGCGCCGGGGGCTATCGGCCGATGTTCTATTTCGCCCAGGACATCGATCTCTGGAGCCGCATGGTGGAGCTCGGCAAGCACCTGGTGGTGCCGGAGGTGCTCTACGAGGCCACCCTCTCCCCAGGATCGATCAGCGGCTCCCGGCGCCGGGAACAGGATGCGTTCCATGGTCTGATCGTGGCGGCCACCGAGGCACGACGCTCAGGCCGGGAGGAGGGGCCCGTGCTGGCCGAGGCCGAGGCGCTGAGCCAGCACTGCCGCGGCTCGCTACCCGACCCCCGCCGCCAGGCCGATGGGGCCTACTTCATCGGCGCCTGCCTCCTCCGTGAGCACCCGGACCTGGCCCGCCGCTACCTGCGCCAGGCCCTGGCCCTCAACCCCTGGCACCTCAAGGCCCGGCTCAAGCTGGCCACCCTGCCATGACCCTCAGCGTCGCCATTCCCACCTTCGGCCGCGATCAGGTGCTGGTCGACAGCGTTGCCGCCCTGCTGGCGCTGGATCCACCGCCCTTCGAGCTGCTGGTGGTCGACCAGACGCCCCGCCACGACCCCGACAGCGAGGCCCGGCTGGCGGCCTGGCAGGCGGAGGGACGGATCCGGTGGCTGCGGCTGCCGACCCCCTCGATCACCGGCGCCATGAACGTGGCCCTGCAGGAGGCCCGCGGCGATCGGGTGCTGTTCCTCGATGACGACATCCTGCCGGACCCGGAGCTGCTCAACGCCCACGAACGGGCCGGGGCGGCCGACCCCGGCGCCATGCTGGCCGGACGGGTGCTGCAACCCTGGCACGGGGGCCAGAGCGATCCGGAGGACGGGCCCTTCCTGTTCAACAGCCTGCGGCCCCGCTCCGTGGCGGAATTTATGGGGGGCAACGTGGCCATCCCCCGGCGGCTGGCCCTGGATCTGGGGGGGTTCGACCAGAATTTCGTGCGGGTGGCCTACCGCTTCGAGGCGGAATTCGCCTTTCGCTGGCGCCAGGCCGGCCATCCGATCCAGTACGTGCCCGGTGCCCTGATCCACCACCTCCGGGCCGAGCGGGGCGGCACCCGCAGCTACGGCAAGCACCTCACCACGGTGAAGCCCGACCACGCCGTGGGCCGGTACTACTTCCAGCTGCGCACCCAGCCCCTGCCGGCGGCCCTGGCGGGCTGCCTGGGCGGCTGGCTGGGGTCGGTGCGCAGCCGCCACCACCTGCGCCATCCCTGGTGGATCCCCCCCACCCTGATCGCTGAAGGGCGCGGTCTGCTCTGGGCCCTGCGCCTGCAGCGCAGGGGGCCGGCCCTGCTGCCGACCCGCCGGCGGCGGCTGCTGATCGCCGGCAGCCACCCGGTCCAGTACCAGACGCCCCTGTTCCAGGCCCTGGCCGCCGCCCCCGGCGTGGCCACCGATGTGGTGTACCTCACCCTCCCGGACGCCCGCACCCAGGGGCTGGGTTTCGGCGTCGCCTTCGAGTGGGACGTGCCGCTGCTGGAGGGCTACCCCTGGCACCGGGCCGCCAGTGGCCGGGGCCGCGGCATCACCTCCGGCTACCGGGGCGTCTGGCTGGCCCGGCCCCTGAAGGAGCTGGGCTTCGGCCCGGCCCGGCAGCGCCCCGATGCCCTGCTGCTCACCGGCTGGCACTTCCTGGGCATGGTGCAGCTGTTCATCGCCGCCCGGCTGCAGGGCCTGCCGGTGCTGCTGCGGATGGATTCCAACGCCTTCCGTCCCAGGCCCTGGCCCCTGAACCTCACCTATTGGATGCTGTTCCGCGGGGTGTCGGTGGGCCTTCCCGTGGGCACGGCCAATGCCCGCTGGTACCGCCAGTTCGGTGTGCCCCAGAGCCGGCTGGTGCCCTCGCCCCACTTCGTCGACAACGCCTACTTCGCGGAGCGGGCCGCGGCCCTGCGCCCCCGGCGGGACGCGCTGCGCCAGGACTGGTCCGTCCCCCGGGAGGCCTTCTGCTTCCTGTTCGCCGGCAAGCTCCAGCCCAAGAAACGGCCCCTCGACCTGCTGGAAGCGCTGCGGCTGCTGGTGAGGGAGCCCCTGGCCCACCCGGTGCATCTGCTGATGGTGGGCAGCGGCCCCCTGGAGGAGGCCTGCCGGGAACGGGCTCGCCAGCACACCCTGCCGGTGAGTTTCGCCGGCTTCCTGAACCAGTCGGCCATGCCCTCGGCCTATGCGGTGGCCGACGCCCTGGTGCTGCCCTCGGACCACGGCGAGACCTGGGGGCTGGTGGTGAACGAGGCCATGGCCTGCGGGCTGCCGGCGATCGTGAGCGACCAGGTGGGCTGCGCCGAGGATCTGGTGCTGGACGGCCGCACCGGCCTGGTGAGCCCCGTCGGCCAGCCGGCGGCCCTGGCCGCGGCCATGGGCCGGATGGCCGCCGATCCGGCCGCCGCCGCCGCCCTGGGGCAGACGGCCCGGGAGCGTGTCAACAGCCACTTCGGCGTGCGGAACGCCGCCGAGGGGATCCTGGCGGGGCTGGCCCTGCTGGAGCGGCGCTGAGATGGCCAGAGCCCTGGTCCTCTCCCTCCAGCCGCCGGGGGGCGGCGGCGTCCAGGCCCGCCGCTACGCCAAGCTCCTGCCCCATCTGCCGGCGGCGGGCTGGGAGTTCCACGTCGTCGGCCCCGACCCCCGGCTCGATGCCGTCACCCCGGAACCCTTCCCCGAGCAGGAACGCTTCTGCCACTACAGCCGGCAGGTGTCCCGCTCCCAGCGCTGCGCCATCCGCAGGAACCGGCGCCGTCGCGGCTCGCCGCTCCACCTCTGGTTCGGCCTGCGCCAGCTGGTCCACCGGCGCCTGGAGCAGCTGGGGCGCCACGACCCCCAGGCCCATGTCCTCAAAGGCCTCCGGGCCACCGCCCTGGAGACGGCGGCGCGCCTTCCCTTCGATGCGGTGGCCGGCATCTGCCCGGATTTCCGCGTGCTCGAGGTGGCCCTGGAGGTGGCCGGCCAGCTCGGCAAGCCCTTCATCGCCATCTACGACGATCCCTTCGGCCACCGGGAGAAGGGCCGTTTCCACCCGGCCCACCCCGAGCGCCAGCGGGCCGTGCTGGCCGCCGCCGCCGGGGCCGTGTTCGCCTCGCCCCTCACCCTGGAGCGCTACCGGGAGCAGGGGCTGCTGGGCGACACCCCGGCCCGGTTCCTGCCGGACTGCTTCGATCCCGGTGAGGCTCCCGCGGCCCCGCCCGCCAGCGTCGGAGGCGGGCCGGCCAGCGGGGAGACGCCGGCGCGACCCCTGGCGCCGCTGACGCTGTTCCACCCCGGCAGCCTGGGCCCCTGGCGGCCGATCGAGCCCCTGCTGGAGGCGGTGCGGCGCTGGCGGGCCGAGGCCCACGGCGGGCTGCGGATCCTGCTCTACGGCTACCTCTACGAAGCGGCCCGGGCGGCCATCCGCCGCGACCCCCTCCTGCGCCAGGACGTCACCCTCCACGCCCCCGTCAGCAACGAACGCTCCCACCAGCTGGCGGAGGCCGCCGATGGCCTGCTGGTGCTGATCGGCCCGCGCCACACCGACAACCTGCCCTCGAAGTTCTTCGAATACCTGCCCCACGCCACGCCGGTGCTGGTGGCCGGGCCGGCCGGCAACCCGCTGCAGGCGATCGTCGCAGGCCTGGAGAAGGGGATCTACTGCGACATCGAGAGCAGCGCGGCCATCTTCGACGCCCTGGTGGCCCTGCGGGAGCGGGGCGGCTGGTTCCGGGAGCGCCACCGCCACCACCGAGAGGCCATCGCCGCCTACGCCGCCCCCGCCGTGGCCGCGACCTGGGGGGCAGCCTTCGACGATTTCCTGGCGATTCGCCCGGCGCCATGAGGGTGCTCCATGTCATCCCCTCGATCAGCCCGCTGCGGGGCGGCCCCAGCCGGGCCGTGGTCGAGATGGTGGCGGCCCTGCGGCTCCGGGAGGTGGACGCGGCCATCCTCACCACCAACGACCATGGCCCGGGGCTCCACCCCGACCTGGTGACCGGCCGCTGGCAGCAGCACCAGGGGGTGCCGGTGCTGGCCTTTCCCCGCTGGAGTCCGCCCGTCGCCGCCCTGCGGGAGTTCGCCATCAGTCCCGGGCTCAGTCTCTGGCTGGCCCGCCACCTGAAGGAGTACGACCTGCTGCACATCCATGCCCTGTTCTCCTACCCCTCCACCAGTGCCATGGCCCAGGCCCGCTGGGCCGGCGTTCCCTACATCCTGCGCAGCATCGGCCAGCTGAGCCCGTGGAGCCTGGCCCAGAGCCGCGGCCGCAAGCGGCTGATGCTGGGCCTGATCGAACGGCGCAACCTGCAGCGGGCGGCCGCGCTTCACTTCACCAGCGGCGCCGAACGGGACGAGGCCGCCGCCCTCGGCCTGGCCCCCCCCGCCCTGGTGCTGCCCCTGGGGGTGCGCGGCCCCGCGGCGGCGGCGGCGGCGGGCGACCGGGAAGGCACCACGCCGGTCCGCTTTCTGTTCCTGTCCCGGCTGCACCCCAAGAAGCGGCTGGAGAACCTGCTGGACGCCCTGGCCCTGCTGCAGCGGCACCGGCCGGAGGCGTCCTGGGAGCTGGCCATCGCCGGCGACGGGGAGCCGCGCTACATCGCCGGGCTGCAGGAGCGCAGCCGGCGCCTGGGCCTGGAGGCCCGTTGCCGCTGGCTGGGGTTCGTGGAGGGGGAGGCCAAGTGGCGGGCGCTGCAGACGGCCGACTGGTACGTGCTGCCATCGGCGGCGGAGAATTTCGGCATCGCCGCCGTGGAGGCCCTCGCCGCCGGCACCCCGGTGATCCTGTCCCCCGAGGTGGCCGTGGCCGCCGATGTGGAGCGCTGCGGCGCCGGCCTGGTCTGCGGCAGCGACCCCGAAGCCCTCGCCCGGGCCCTGGTCACCGCCCTGGAGCGGCCCTCCCTGTCAATGCGGGCGTCCGCCCTTAATCTGGCTCAGATGGATTTTTCCTGGAGCACGATCGCCCTTCAGCTGCGTGACGCTTACCGCCAGGTGCTGAACTCCTCCCCCGGCCGATGACCATCCTGCTGCTGATCGTGCTCTTCGGCGCCCTGGCCGCCGTGCTGCTCGACGGCGACTGGCGGGCGGGCCTGATGGTCACCCTTCTCATCGGCTTCGTGCAGGATCCCCTGCGCAAGATCACCCCGGACCAGCCCGGCTACATGGTCGGCCTGGTGCTGATCGGCTTTGCCCTGTGCGGCGCGGTGATGCTGGAGCGGGCGGGCCGCTTCAACCTGCGGGCCATGTTCTGGACGGTGCCGCAGTTCGATGGCTGGGTGACGATCTACTTCGCCCTGATCGCCCTGCAGAGCCTCAACAGCTTCGCCCGTTTCTCCGACATCCGCCTCACCGCCATCGGCGCCGCCTTCTACCTGGCCCCGGCCTTCGGCCTCTGGGTGGGCTTCCAGGTGGGCTGCTCCCTGCCGTTCCTCAAGCGGCTGCTGACGCTCTACCTGATCGGTTCGACGGTGATGGCCTTCACCGTCTACCTGAGCTTCCAGGGGGTCGACCATCCCACCCTCCAGGAAGTGGGCGGAGGTCTGCTGATCACCTTCCGCCACGGCTTCTCCGCCCAGGGGGCCTCCGGCTTCTGGCGCACCAGTGAGATCGCCTCCTGGCAGCTGTCGGCGGCGGCCTGCATCGCCGCATCGATGGGCATCGCCAGCCAGAAACCCACCAATCAGTTCGGGCTGCTGCTGCTGGCGGCGGGCTTCGCCTTCCTGACGATCCTCACCGGCCGGCGCAAGGCCCAGGTTCTGATCATGGCGTTCGTCGCCGTCTATCTGCTGCTCTTCAGCCGCCGGGCCAGCCCCGCCTCCAAGGAGCGGGTGATCTCCAGCGTGCTCGGCGTGGCCGGGATCGCCTATCCCCTGTATGCCTTCATCCTCTCCGAGAATCTCGGTGAGAACTTCGGCGAGTACACCAACCGCTCCCTGACCATCCAGCAGGATCTGGTCGAGCGCTTCGATTCCCAGGGCATCGGCGCCACCCTGCGGGCCATCCAGGTCTCCGACGGCATCGGCATGGGGGTGGGCGCCGGCGCCAGCACGGGGGGCCTGGTGAGGAACGCGGCCCGCGATGCCATTCAGAGCGTGGGCTACGTCTCCGAGGGTGGCGGCGGCCGCCTGATCCTCGAACTGGGCGTCCCCGGCATGGTGGTGCTCGGGGTGATCCTGGTGCTGCTGGGCCTCGTGCTGCTGCGAAACTTCCGCCTGCTGAAGCAACTGCCCCAGTCCACCTCGGCCCTGCTGATGGGGCTGATGTCCTTCGCCCTGGCGAATGTCCCGGCGTTCTTCTCAGCGGCCCAGCTCTATGGCGACCCCTTCGTGCTCATCCTGATGAGTCTGTCCCTCGGCTCCTTCCTGGCCATTCCCACCCTGGTGTCCCAGCAGCAGGAACAGTGGGCGCTGTGGCAGGAGCAGCGACGCCAGCAGCAGATCCTCCTGGAGCAGCATTCCCAGCCCCAGACATGAGTTGGAACGAGCCCGCCGCGCCGCTCCTCACCGCCCTGATCCTGACCCACAACGAAGAGGCCAACATCGGCCGGACCCTCGACCACCTGGGCTGGCTGGATTCCATCCTGGTGATCGACAGCGGCAGCAGCGATGCCACCCTCTCGATCCTCGCCGGCCACGGGGCGGTGCGGGTGCTGCACCGACCGTTCGACAGCTTCGCCGACCAGTGCAACTTCGGCCTCGACCAGATCACCTCCCCCTGGGTGCTGAGCCTGGATGCGGACTATCTGATCCCGCCGCCGCTGGCCGCTGAAATCCAGGCGGTGCTCAGCGATCCGGCGGCCACTGCGATGGCGGGCTATGCCATCCCGTTCCGCTACTGCATCGGCGGCCGGCCCCTGCGCAGCGGCATGCTGCCCCCCCGCACCAGCCTCTATCGCCCGGAGCTGGGCCGCTATCGCAACGACGGCCATGGCCACCGCATCGTCCTGTCGGGACCCGTCGGGCGGCTGCGGCAGCCGATCTTCCACGACGACCGCAAACCCCTGAAACGCTGGCTGGCCTCCCAGGGCTCCTACCTGGCCATCGAGGCGGCCAAGCTGCGGGCCACCCCCTCCAGCCAGCTGTCCCCGGCGGATCGGCTGCGCAAGCACACCCCCCTCGCCCCCTTGGCGGCCCTGCTGTTCTGCCTGATCTGGAAGGGGGGGCTCCTGGAGGGCTGGCGCGGCTGGGCCTACGCCCAGCAGCGCATGTATGCCGAACTGCTGCTCCATCTGATGCTCCTGGAGGGCCGCTGCAGCCTCTCGACTCCCCCGTGATTGCCCACAGGGCCCTGCAGGATCTGGCGGTTGGATTAAGGTCCGGCCGGACCGCTGGACCGCCCCCTTCGAGTCCTTCGTTGATTCCCCCGCCCCGCTCTTCTCGATGCCTTCGATCCTGATCACCGGCGGCGCCGGATTCATCGGCGTGAACGCCGCCCAGCACTTCGCCTCCCTGGGGTGGGAGGTGGCGGTCCTCGACAACCTCTCCCGCCGGGGCACCGAGGACAACCTCCGCTGGCTCCTCGATCAGCATCCCGCCATCGCCTTCCACCGCATCGACATCCGCCAGGCCGAAGCCCTCGCGGAGGTGGTGGCCGCCGTGCGTCCGTCGATGCTGCTGCATCTGGCCGCCCAGGTGGCGGTGACCACCTCCTACACCAACCCCCGGGAGGATTTCGAGATCAACGCCCTCGGCACCTTCAACGTCATGGAGGCCGTACGGCTCCATTCCCCCGGGAGCTTCGTGCTCTACGCCTCCACCAACAAGGTCTACGGCGGCATGGAAACGGTGCCGGTGGAGATGACCCCCCACGGCTACCGCTTCCGCGACCTCCCGTCCGGGGTGCCGGAAAGCCAGCCCCTCGATTTCCACTCCCCCTACGGCTGCTCCAAGGGGGTGGCCGACCAGTACACGATCGACTACGCCCGCATCTACGACCTGCACACCTGCGCCTTCCGCCAGTCCTGCATCTACGGCACCCGCCAGTTCGGCATCGAGGACCAGGGCTGGGTGGCCTGGTTCAGCATCGCCGCCCTGCTGGAGCGGCCGATCACCCTCTACGGCGACGGCTGGCAGACCCGCGACGTGCTCGACGTGCGCGACCTGGCCCGGGCCTATGAGGCCGCCTGGCACAGCCGCGACCACATCAGCGGCCAGGCCTTCAACATCGGTGGCGGGCCGGTCAACACCCTCTGCCTGCGGGATCTGCTGGGCTTTCTGGAGGAGGAGCTGGCCATCACGCTCACGCCCCTCAGCGGCCAGTCCCGCCCGGGCGACCAGCCGGTGTTCATCTGTGATGTCACCAAGGCGGCCGAGCAGCTGGGCTGGACGCCGGAGATCAGCGTTGATGCGGGTGTACGTCACCTGATCCGCTGGGTCCGCGACAACCGCGACCTGTTCGGCTGGCTCAGGCAATGAGGCGGCCCCGGGCCCTGGTCAGCACCATCGAACCGGTGGACGGCGGCGTGCCCGCCATGACCACCGCCGTCACCCGGATGCTCGAGGAGCTCGACATCGAGCCCGTGTTCGCCTGGTACGCCCCCTGGAGCACCCATCCCCGTCTGTCGGTGCCGCTGCACGCGCTCGCCAGCGGCCGGCGCCCCGGTCGGATGGAGCGGTGCGTCTACGGCGACCATGACGGCCATGGCCTGGGGGCCTGGCTGCCGGAGCTGGAGTTCACCCACTACCTGCCGCGGCGGGCTTGGCGGGAGCTGGTGGCCGGCTGCGACCTGCACCTCTCGGTGACGGGCAATCCCCTCTGCGCCGTCCCCTTCGCCCGCCTGGGGATCCCCTTCCTGGCCTGGGTGGCCACCCCCTGGAGGGAGGATCGCGTTGACCGGGTCAGGGGCTTCTCCCGGCCCCGGCGGCTGCTCGACCGGATGCTCAACGGACCGGTGCTGCAGCGGCTGGAGCGCCAGGTGCTGCGGGCCCCCCGGGGCCGGATCCTGGCGTTGAGCGGTTACACGGCCCGGGCCCTGGAGGCGCTGGCCCACCGGCCCATGGACGGGGTGATGCGGATGCCGGTGAATCCCGCCGTCTTCCGCCCCGCCCCGGAGCGGCTGGTGCCCTGGCGCGTCGGCTTCGCCGGGCGCTACGGGGACCCCCGCAAGCACATCACCCTGCTGCTGGAGGCCGTGGCCCGCCTCGTCGCCGCCGGCCACCCCATCGAGCTCGTGCTGGCGGGCGAGCAGGACGTCGACCGCCTGCGCGGCCCCCTGGTGGCGATGGGACTGGCCGAGCGGGTGTGCTGCCTCCCCTGCCTGGCCCCCGCCGCCCTGGCGGAGGTGCTGCAGACGCTGGATGTGTTCGTGATCCCCTCCCACCAGGAGGGGCTGTGCATCGCCGCCCTCGAGGCCATGGCCTGCGGCGTCCCGGTCGTGAGCACCCGCTGCGGCGGCCCGGAGGACTACGTGCTCGACGACCGCACCGGCCAGCTGGTGCCCCGTGATCCCGCCGCCATGGCGGCGGCGATCGCGGCGATCAGCGTCGATCGGGACCGGCGCGGGCGCCTCTCCGCCGGCGCGCTCACCTGGGTGCGGGAGCAGGCGAGCCCCCAGGCGGCCCGGCGCACCTTCCGGGCCCACCTGGAGGCGATCGCCCCCGGGAGGATTGCCTCCCTGCGGGAGGCCTAGGGGCGATGTGCGGCATCGCGGGCCAGCTGGGGAATGACCCGGGCGACTTCGCCGCCAGGGTCGGCCCGCGCCTCGCCCACCGGGGGCCGGATGATGCCGGCGTCTGGCAGGACGCCAACGCCTGCCTGGTGCACCGGCGCCTGGCGATCCTGGATCTCCCCCCCCTGGGCCCCCAGCCGATGGCCTCCGCCTGCGGCCGCTGGCAGCTGGTGTTCAACGGCGAGATCTACAACCATGCCGAGCTGCGTGGCCGGCTTGAGGCGGAGGGGCAGCGCTTCCGGGGCAGCGGCGACACGGAGGTGCTGCTGGCCTGGCTGGTGAGCCGGGGCCTGGACGGGTTGGGGGCGCTGCGGGGCATGTTCGCCTTCTGCCTGTATGACACCCGGGAGCGCAGGGCCCTGCTCGGCCGCGATCCCCACGGCATCAAGCCCCTCTACCTGCGCAGCGGCCCGGGGGGCGGCCTCGCCTTCGCGTCGGAGCTGCGGGCCCTGCTGGCCGCCGACGGCGAGGCGCCGCGCCTGAACCGCCGGGCCCTGGGGCGCTACCTGGCCACCGGCTCGGTGAGCGAGCCCGACACCCTGGTGGAAGGGGTGCAGCGCCTCCCCTGCGGCCACGCCGCCACCTGGCGCCAGGGCCGGCTGACGCTGCAGCCCTGGGGAGCCCTTCCGGAGAGCCTCCTCGGCGCCACCGGCACGGGCGCCATGACGGCGGCGGCGGCGGTGGCCCTCACCCGCTCGGCCCTCGAGGATTCGGTGGCGGCCCACATGGTCAGCGATGTGCCGGTGGGGCTGTTCCTCAGCGCCGGGCTCGATTCCGCCTCCCTGCTGGCGCTCGCCCCCCGGGGCCTGCACACCTTCACGATCGGCTTCGAGACGCCGGGCGCCGGCGCCTTCGATGAATCGGGGCCGGCGGCCCGCATCGCCGCCCACTTCGGTGCCCATCACACCCCCCTGAACCTCAGCGCCGACCAGGCCCGCCAGTGGCTGCCGGCCTTCCTGGCCAGCCAGGACCAGCCCTCCATCGACGGCTACAACACCTGGTGTGTCTCCCGGCTGGCCACGGAGCACGGGCTGAAGGTGGCCCTCTCCGGGCTCGGCGGGGATGAGCTGTTCGGCGGCTACCCCAGCTTCCGGATGGTGCCGAAGCTGCGGCGCTGGCGGAGCCTGATCGGCCCCGCCGGTCCACCGGCGGCCTGGCTGCTGCGGCGGCTGCCCCAGGGGCGCCGCGCCCGGCTGCAGCGGATCACCGGACTCCTGGAGGCGCCCGCCTCCCTGGCGGAGGCCTACGGCTGCTTCCGGGGCCTGTTCTCCCGCTCTGAGGCCGATCGTCTGCTGGCGCACTGGGGGCTCCCTCCCGATCCCGGGGGCGTGCCGTCGGCCGCCGATGGCGGCGGGGTCGGGGGCGGCCCGGGCGGCGGCGCAGCGCCGGGGGGCCGCGAAGGGGTGGCCTGGCTGGAGGGCAGCCGCTATCTGCGCAACCAGCTGCTGCCGGACAGCGACGTGATGGCGATGGCCGCCGGGCTGGAGCTGCGCCTGCCCCTGGTGGATGCCCGGCTGCAGCGCCGGCTGGCCCCGATCCCCACCGCCCTGCGGCTGGCGGAGGGCAAGCAGCTGCTGGCCCGCAGCGTGCCGGAACTGCCCGACTGGTTCCTGAACCGCCCCAAGCAGGGGTTCCGCTTCCCGTTCCAGCTGTGGCTGGACGACCCGGCCACGCCCCTGGCCCTGCGGCTGCCCTCCACCCCCCGGGGGATCGATCTGACGCCCTGGTACCGGCGCTGGAGCCTGATGGTGCTGCAGCACTGGCTGGAGGCGCACCTCGGCCTCAGCCTTGCGCCGGTGCCCCGCCGATGAGCCGGTTCACGGCGTGGCCGTCCGCGCTGGCGGGGAGGGCTCCGGAAAGGTCACCTAGAATCGACTCGCGGGCGAACGCCGTCTCCGCCGTGTCATCCGCTGAGCGTTTTTCTCCCTTGATCCGGCCAGCCGTCCGTGGAAGCCGAGGCCGACCGGGTGATGGGGCCCATCGGGACGGCTCCGGTGCCCCGGACCGGAGCGGGGTTCCACCGATCCCCCTTCGCGGGGCCCCATCCGTCCAGCCCGTCCTCCACCCGCCGTCCGGTTCCCCAGCTCCATGACGCTCATCCTGGGCATCAATGCCTTCCACGCCGATGCGGCCGCCGCCCTGGTGCGGGACGGGGTGATCGTCGCCGCCGCCGAGGAGGAGCGCTTCCGCCGCATCAAGCACTGGGCCGGGTTCCCCTCCCAGGCCATCGCCTGGTGTCTGGCCGATGCCGGCGTCGGGCCGGCCGACCTCGACCACGTCGCCATCAACTCCCAGCCGGGGGCCCACCGCTGGCGCAAGGTGGCCTACACCCTGGGGCACCGTCCCGATCCCCGCTTCCTGGTCGCCCGCTGGCGCAACAAGCGGGAACGGGCCGATCTGGGCCAGCAGCTGGCCCAGGCCTTCCCCGGGGCGGCGATCCGGGCCCAGCTGCATTTCGTCGAGCACCACCGGGCCCATCTGGCCTCGGCCTTCTTCGCCTCCCCCTTCGAGGAGGCGGCGGTCATCTCGGTGGACGGCTTCGGTGACTTCGCCAGCGGTGCCTGGGGGTATGGCCAGGTCAACCAGCTCAGCCTCGATGGCCAGATCTGGTTCCCCCATTCCCTCGGCGCCTTCTACACGGCGATCACCCAGTACCTGGGCTTCCCCAACTACGGCGACGAATACAAGGTGATGGGGCTGGCGCCCTACGGCCAGCCCACCCGGATGGAGGCGATGCGCCGCATCGTGCGGCTGCAGGACGACGGCACCTACCGCCTCGATCTGCGCTACTTCCTCCATGCCACCCAGAAGCTGCCGCACCAGTGGAGCAACGGCGCTCCCGTGGTGGGCAGCCACTGGAGTCCGGAGCTGGAAGCCCTGCTCGGCCCCGCCCGCCGGGCCGACCAGCCCCTGGAGCAACAGCACATGGACATCGCCCGCTCGGCCCAGGCGATGTACGAGGAGGCCTTCTTCCACCTGCTGCGGGCCCTGCACCGCAGCCACCCCAGTGACCGGCTCTGCATCGCCGGGGGCTGCGGCGCCAACTCGGTGGCCAACGGCAAGGTGACCCTGGCCACCCCCTTCCGGCACGTCTACGTCCAGGCGGCCGCCGGCGACGCGGGGGGCGCCCTCGGCGCCGCCCTTGAGGTCTGGCACGGCCTGGGCAAGCCCCGTGCCACGCCGATGCGCCATGCCTACCTGGGCAGTCAGCCGGCCCCCGGGGAGGTGGAGGAGCTGCTGGCCAGAGCGGACACCCGCACGGCCCTGGAGCAGGCCGGGTGCAGCCTGGAGCAGCCAGAGGAGGGGGTCCTGTGCGAGCAGGTGGCGGCGGCGATCGCCGAGGGGCTGGTGATCGGCTGGTTCGACGGCCGCATGGAGTGGGGCCCCAGGGCCCTGGGCCACCGCTCGATCCTCGGAGACCCGCGCCGCGCCGACATGAAGGACATCCTCAACCTGAAGATCAAGCGCCGGGAATCCTTCCGCCCCTTCGCCCCTTCGGTGCTCGCCGAGGCGGTGGGTGAGTGGTTCAGCCTCGACGGGGAGGTCCCCTTCATGATGCAGGTGTATCCGATCCGGGAGGAGCAGCGGTCCCGCATCCCGGCCGTCACCCACGTGGACGGCAGCGGCCGGCTCCAGACCGTCAATGCCGCCGACAACGGCCGCTACTACCGCCTGATCCGGGCCTTCGCCGACCGCACCGGCGTGCCGATGGTGCTCAACACCTCGTTCAACGAGAACGAACCGATCGTCTGCACCCCCGCCCAGGCCCTCGACTGCTTCCTGCGCACCCGCATGGACCTGCTCGTGCTCGGCGACGTGCTGATCCGCCGGCAGGGGTGAACGCCACGCCGCCACCCGGCCCCGCCAACGGCGCCACCCCGCCCTCAGGCGCCGCCACCGGGCTCACGCTGATCGTTCCGACCCTCGATTCCCACCACCTGCTGCCGCGGCTGGTGAACTCCCTGCAGCGCCAGAGCTGGCCCCACTGGCGGGTGCTGTTCATCGATGGGCCCAGCGGGCCGGAGCACCGGGCCTGGCTGGAGGCCCTCTGCCACCGGGACCACCGTTTCAGCTGGCAGCCCCAGGATCCGGCCCTCCCCGGCATCTTCGGCGCCATGAACCAGGGTTTCCGGGCCGCACCGGCGGAGCACTGGCTGCTGTTCTGGGGCAGTGACGACTGGGCGCCCTCCCGCACCGTGCTCGAGGAGGCCATGGAGGCGACCCAGCGGGGGCCCCGCGGCGGCCAGCCACCGGATCTGGTGGTCTGCTCCGGCCGCTATGCGGGCAAGGGGCCGGACGGGGCCACGCGCCTGGGGCGGCGCACCGCCTTCTCCAGCTGCCGGGCCTTCCGCCTCAGCCTGTTCCTGGGCTCCACCCCCCCCCACCAGGCCACCCTGATCGGCCCCGGGGCCCGCCGGCGGCTCGATCACTACGCCGAACCCTTCCGGCTCTCCGCCGACCTCGACTACTTCCTGCGCCTCAGCACCAGCCGCGACCTGACGGCCAGGGGCCTGGATCTGGAACTGGTCCACATGGGGGAAGCGGGGGCCAGCGGCCAGCAGACCGGCCGGCGGCTGCAGGAGGTCGCCCTGGCCTACCGCCGGGCCTTCGGCTGGCTCTGGTGGCTCCCCTTCGGCCTGCGCTACGTCCGGCGACTCTGGAGCCGCCGGCCCGGGGCCGGGCGGCGGCGGAAGCCCCCCGGACGGGACCGATAAGCTTGCCCAGGCCTGCGCAGCGATTCCCTTGCCCGAGGAGGAGAGGCCACCTGGGGCCGACCCGGAACCACGGCGGC
Organism: Cyanobium sp. Copco_Reservoir_LC18; assembly: GCF_009834675.1. NCBI lineage: Bacteria > Bacillati > Cyanobacteriota > Cyanophyceae > Synechococcales > Prochlorococcaceae > Cyanobium > Cyanobium sp. Copco_Reservoir_LC18. The sequence goes on along the minus strand of NZ_ASAC01000003.1, from coordinate 179,110 downwards.
AACGGATCCGCAGAAAGCGGGCACGGCCGAGGCAGGGCACCCTGCTGCAGCGTCTCTGGTGGAACCGCCGGACCCGGCTGGTGATCCTCGCCCTGGGCGTGGCCGCCGGCCTCGCCTGGTTCTTCGCACCTGCCTGGCAGAGGAAGCGGGGCAGCTCCCCCCGGCCCTTGCCGCAGGCCGTCACGGCCGTTCCGAGGGGCTCCGCCCCGGGCCCGGACGTCATCTCCGTCTTCATCGAGGATCCGTGGCGCAGCCAGTCGGCCCTGCTGCTCTGGCGGGAGCGGCCCGGTGCCTATCTGGTGCTGCAGGGCAACGCCGAGTACCAGGCCATCACCACCAACCACCTCAGGAACCGCCAGCTCTGGCCCCGGGACACCTCCAGGATCGTGCGGCTGCTGCCGGGCTGCGACACGGTGGGCCAGGTCACCCACCTGGCCAGACTGCTGCAGAACTGGCCCCAGCAGGGCCGCATCACGATCGTGACAGCCCCGACCCATATCGATCGAACCCTGGCGATCTCCCGGATCGTCTATGCCGGCACCGGCTGGCAGGTGGATGGCTCCGACGCCGAAACCGGCGATCTGCGGCCCGAATCCCAGCTGCGCCTCTGGCGCGACCAGCTGCGGGCCTCCCTCTGGCGCCTGACCGGATGGGACGGGCGCCTCGATGGCAACGACTGCGTCTGATCCCCCTGGCCATGCCCGCACCCGCTCCGATCACGCTCTTCGGGGCCACCAGCCCGAGCGGCCAGGCCCTGATCGCTCTGGCGGCCGGGCGGGAGCTGGTGGTGGCGGGCCGACGGGAACCGCGGCCCCCGGCCGGCGGCGGCGACGCACCGCCCTTCCTGCGCTGCGACCTGGAGGACTCCGGCGCCGGGCCTGAGATGCCGGCGGGGCTGCTGGTGAGCTTCGCCCCGATCTGGTCGTTCGCCCCCTGGCTGGAGCGCTGGGCCCGCCGCGACCCGGCCGGCTTCGGCCGGCTGCCGGGGGTGGTCGCCTGCTCCTCCTCCTCGGTGATCACCAAGCGCTTCGCCGCCAACCGCTTCGACCGGGATCTGGTGCGGCGGCTGCGGCAGGCGGAGGAGACGCTGGCCCGAACCTGCGCGGCCCATGCCCGACCCCTGCGGATCCTGGCCCCCACCCTCATCTACGGCCAGGCCGGCCCCCTCGGCGATCGCAACCTCAGCCGGCTGCGCCAGCTGCTGCGCCGCCTGCCCCTGCTGCCCCTGCCCGGCGAAGGAGGGCTGCGGCAGCCCATCCACTGCCGCCAGCTGGCCGCCGTGGCCCTGCACCTGGCCGACCGCCTGGCCGAGGACGGCTTCGACCCCTCCCAGCCGGTGCATCTCCCCCTCGGCGGCGACGACACCCTGAGCTACGCGGCCATGCTGCGGCGCCTGCAGGAGGCGACCGCCCCGGGGGATCGGGCCCGCCGCTGCCGCCTGCTGGCCCTGCCGCCGCGCCTGTTCCTGGCCCTGGCTACGCCGCTGCTGCTGCTCTCCCCGAAGCGCTTCGAGGCGGTGCTGCGCATGGGCGCCGACCTGGCCGGCTTCACGCCGGCCCACCGCCTCCTGGGGGGATCCCCCGAACCCTTTCCCGTGCTGCCGCTGGTGCCATGACCAACCTGCAGGGCCCGGCCTTCCTGCTGCTCGGCGCCGGCCTCGGGGCGCTGCTGCTGCACCGCCTGCTGCCCCTGCTGCGGCGCCGGCTGGTGGATCAGCCCAACGCCCGCAGCTCCCACCGGCGACCCACCCCCAGGGGCGGCGGCGTGGCCTTCGTGCTCGTCGGCTGCGCCCTGGCTCCCCTGGCGGGGGGGGGCTGGCCGGCCTGGATTCCACTGATCTGCCTGCCGCTGGCGCTGGTGGGACTGCTGGACGACCGTCTCGACCTGCCGGCCACCTGGCGCTACGGCGTCCAGATCGCCACGGCCGTGGCCCTGGTGGCGATCACACCCCTGGCCCTGCCGTGGTGGCTGGTGCCGGTGGCCGTGTTCGCGGCCACGGCGGTGATCAACTTCATCAATTTCAGCGACGGGCTCGACGGGCTCGTCGCCGGCTGTGCCGTCGTGCTGCTGGGGGTGGCCGCCCTGGCCCTGGCCCCCGGCGGCGGCCAGGCCCTGCTGCCGCTGATCGGGGCCCTGCTGAGCTTCCTGGCCTGGAACTGGAGCCCGGCACGGGTGTTCATGGGAGATGTGGGCAGCACCTTCCTGGGGGCGGTGATCGCCGGAATGGTCCTGCAGCAGACCACACCGGCCCTGGCCCTGGGGCTGCTGCTGGCGGGCTTCCCGCTGCTGGGGGACGCCTGCCTGTGCGTCCTGCGCCGGCTGGCCGCGGGCCAGCCGATCTTCCAGGCCCATCGCCTGCACCTCTACCAGCGCCTCCATCAGGCCGGGTGGCCCCATGGCCGGGTGGCCCTGCTCTACATCGGGGCCACCGCCCTGCTGGGGGCGGCCCTGCTCCTGCGGGGCCTGCCCCTGGAGCTCGGCCTGCTGCTGCTGGAGCTGGTCCTTGGCCTGTGGCTGGATCGGCACCAGGCGGTCCCCTTCTCACCTTGAACGGGCAGTAACCTCAAAGGGTGCAGGGATTGCCAGGGCCATGATCCATTCCTTTACCACACTATTGCTGTGTGAAATTGCTGTGTGAAAACGACAATCTCCAGCGGATTGCCTAGTCGTGGTCGGCCCACCCGGCCGCAAACCCTTTCGCCGTTCCTTCCCCGGGCTGTCCTTCCACGGACCGGAAACCGCCTCCAGCCCGATCACCGATGCGTGAGGACTCCGGCTCGCCATCATTCAGATGTCGGTTCTTTCACCCTTCTCCACCTGACTTCTCACCCGTTCATCTCCTGATTCGTCGATCACCGCCGAACTGAACGATTGATCCCCCAGCTCTCATTCCTCCGTTACGTGCAGAAGCAGCTGCTGGCCCGCCGGCTGCTGCTGGTGGTCTTCGATGGTCTGATGATCGTCGCGGCCTATCTCGGGGCCTTCATCCTGCGTCTGCCCGACGCCACCACCCTCAAGGGCTTCCTGCCCTCCACAATCCTGCTGCTGCCCCTGGCCGTCATCACCGGCCTGCCCGTCCTGGTGGTCTCCGGCTGGTACCGGGGGCTCACCCGCTATGCCGGCAGCCACTCCCTTTACGGCCTGGTGCCGCGCTCCGGCGCCATGGTGCTGATCCTGCTGCTCAGCAGCACCTTGATCGGTGGGGCCCAGCCACCACGCTCCTTCTGGATTCTCTACTGGCTGCTGTTCACCGGCGGGGCCATCGCCAGCCGCATCGTGCTGCGCGACGTCCTCGTCCATCACCTCGACCAGCGGGAGAACCACTCCCCCGGGGGCTCCCAGGGTGACGGCACCCTGATCTACGGCGCCGGGGCCTCCGGCATGGGTCTGATGCTGGCCCTGCGCAACGACCCCCGCTTCCGCATCGTCGGCTTCCTTGATGATGCCGAAGGCCTGCAGGGCCGCACCCTGCAGAACATGCCCATCCACTCGCCCCTGCGGCTGCCCCGACTGATCGAACGCCACGGGGTGCGCAAGGTCCTGCTCGCCATGCCGACCATGTCGCGGCGGCGCAAACGGCTGCTGGTGGATCAGCTCACCCACCGGGGCCTGGAGGTGCTCTCGATTCCCTCCCTGGCCCAGATGGCCACGGGCCAGAGGATCGTCTCCGACCTGCAGCCGGTGGCGATCGAGGATCTGCTCGGGCGTGAACCCTCCAACCCCGACCCGGTCCTGCTCAAGGCCGGCGTCGAGGGCAAGGTGGTCATGGTGACCGGCGCCGGGGGATCGATCGGCAGCGAACTGTGCCGCCAGGTCGTGGCCCTCGGCGCCACCCGGCTGCTGCTGGTCGAGCGCAACGAATTCGCCCTCTATGCCATCGAGCGGGAACTGAGCTCCCAACCCTGCGGGGTCGAACTCCACGCCGTCCTCGGCGATGCCTGTGACGCGGCCCGCCTCACCCTGATCTGTCGCCAGCACGGGGTCGACACGATTTTCCATGCCGCCGCCTACAAGCACGTTCCCCTCGTGGAGGCCAACCTCTGCGCGGGCATCGCCAACAACATCGGCGCCACCGAGGCCGTGATCGCCGCCACCCGCGCCTCGGGCGTGAGCCGGCTCACCCTGATCTCCACCGACAAGGCCGTTCGTCCCACCAATGTCATGGGGGCCAGCAAGCGCATCTGCGAACTGCTGATCCAGGCCGCCGCCGCCGAGATCGGCGCGGGGGGTCCGATCCTCTCGATGGTCCGGTTCGGCAACGTGCTGGGCTCCTCCGGCTCGGTAATCCCCCTGTTCCACCAGCAGATCTCCAGAGGCGGGCCGGTCACCGTCACCCATCCGGCCATCACCCGCTACTTCATGACCATCCCGGAGGCCGTCCAGCTGGTCCTGCAGGCCACCGGCATGGCGGTCGGCGGCGACCTGTTCCTGCTGGACATGGGCGAGCCGGTGCGGATCGCCGACCTGGCCCGCCAGATGATCGAGCTCTCCGGGCTGCGGGTGCGGGATGAGCACAACAGCGACGGAGACATCGCCATCCAGTACACCGGCCTGCGGCCCGGAGAGAAGCTCTACGAGGAGCTCCTGATCAGTGCCGCCGACCAGCCCACCCAGCACCCGCTGATCCGCCGGGCCACCGAACCCCATCGGGACAGCGCCCAGCTCAGTCCCTTGATCCAGCAGCTGCATGAGGCTCTTGCCCACTGGGATGAAGCCACCACCAGCCAGCTGCTGCGCCGTCTGGTCCCGGAATACGATCCTGATGAAGGCGTCCCGGCCACTCCTCTGGTCGACGCTGTGGCCCGATGAGCAACAGCATCGAGCGACTCTCCAGCAGCCTCCTGCAGCGGATCCCCCCGGCCTGGCGGGCCGCCGTGCCGGCCGTTCCCCCGCCCACGCCCCGCAACCTGTGGCTGGCCCTGGCCGCGGCGGTGGCGGTCCAGAACATCGCCGTGTTCCAGAGCAGCCAGAGCGAGCACATCACCGTGTTCGCCGTGCTGGTGTGGGGGGGAGCGGTGATCTGCATGGAGGACCAGTTCGAGGAGCTCCGCCCCAGCCCCGCCGGCTGGGGACTGGTCATCGGCAGCCTGCTGCTGATCTGGGTTCTGGCCCGCTCGGCCCTGATCCTGCACTGGGACGGCCTGCTGTTCGCCCTGGCGCCGATCGGCGGCCTCGGCCTGGGGCTGATGGCGGAGCAACCAGCCCGCCTGGGCCGTTTCCGCGATCCGCTGCTCTGCCTGATGCTGCTGCCGGCCTTCGCCCTGCTGATGCGCACCCTTCCGGAAGCCCCCATCAGCCTGCTCACCGCGCGTCTGTCCGGCCTCTGGTTGAGCGTGCTCGGACTTGATGTGACCGTGAACGCCCGCAGCGTGCTGCTGCCCGGCGGCGGGGTGCGGGTGCTGGGCCCCTGCAACGGGGTCGACCTGATGGCCCAGATTCTCTGCGTGGGTGTCATCTTCCTGCTGGCCTTTCCGATCCGCTCCTGGGCCAGCCGCACCGTGGTGGTGCTGGTGGCACCGGTGATCGGGCTGGTCTGCAACACCTTCCGCATCGCGCTGCTGGCCGTGTTCGCCGGCAACGGCCACGGCAAGGGGAGCTGGCTGTTCGATTTCTTCCACGAGAGCACCGGATCCCTGGTCTTTTCCGGGGTGGCGGTGCTGGTCTTCGGCATGGTCTACATGCGGCTGCTGGAGAGGGAACTTCCCCCCCTGCCCGCACCGCCGCGGCCGGGGGAGGGAGCGTGATCACCCCTCCCCTTCTGGTGCGGTGGTACGGCACGCTCGCCACCATCGCCGCCCTTCTGGCGACCCAGGCGATCCTGCTGCCCCGCTGGCCAGCGGCTCCCCGACCCCTGCCGGCTGGGCAGCTGGAGGCGGCCCTGCGCGGAGCCCAGCTGCTGCCGGAGACAGCCCGTCCCAGCCTCACCCCCCCCTGGCCGGCGAAGCGCAGCTACGAACTGGCGACCTCGGCCCCGGTGGTCCTGCCCCTGCGGGACGGGTTCGAACTGACCCTGGTGGGAGGTGCGGTGCGGCAGCGGTTCAACTTCCAGGCCGGCGCCATCGGCCGGGACCATGCCAGCCTGAAACTACGCCAGCGTCGCCTGCTCGACGCACCGGTACCGACGGCGCGGGGCCTTGCCCAGGATCGCCCCACCCTCCAGACCTGCCTGGTGGCCGGCCCCGGCCTGGCGGAGCCCTTCGGAGTCACCCGCGAGCAGCTCCCCACCCTCGCCGACCGTCTGGCGGTCGGCCGCCAGGCGGCCCTCGAGCGCGTGATCGGTCTTCAGCCCAATCGCACCTACGCCTGCACCCTGATCAGCCTGCGCGGGCCTAAGGGGCAGCCCCCCTCCGACCGGCTCTGGCGGCAGGTGCTGGGCCTGGTGGAGCCGGTGCTGCGAACCCGGACGTGAGCAGAGCCAACGGGCCCCATCCGTGGAGTGCGCGCTGATGGTGGGCCCCCTGCGGCGGTTCTTCCAGGGCCTGAGGCCGGCCGACCGGCCTCTGCCGCCGATGGCGGAACGCTCGCTTCCCTGCAGCTGGGTGCTCACCGGTCAGCTGGCGATCGGTCCGATGCCCCGCAGCGACAGGCACTGGCGGCAGCTGGAGGAGGCCGGGATCCGCAGCCGCTTCAGCTGCTGCTACCCGGAGGAGGAAACCGCCCTGACCGTTCCCCCCGGCTGGAGAAGCGACCGGATCGCCCTGCCCGACCACAGAGCTCAGGAACCGCTGCTGGAGGAGAGACTGGCCCTGGCCCTGGCAAGGGCGGAAGCGCTCGTGAGCGACGCCGCCCCCGTCTATCTGCACTGCATGGCCGGGTATGAGCGCTCCCCCCTGCTGGCCGTTGGCCTCACGGCCCGACTGCGCGGAATCGACCCCCTGGCGGCCCTGGCCTGGGTGCGGCGCTGCCACCCGATGGCCATGCCGATCTATGACCACCTGGTGATGCTTGAGAGCCTGCTCTCGACGAGGCAGGCCCCGGGTGAGCCATGGGGCACCGGCCGGCCGGGTCCCCTCCCTGGCGAGCGGAAGGGACCCTGAACAAGGGGCTCAGCCCCGGTGGCCGAAACGGCGGCGCAGCCAGCCCATCGGGCCATCACCACCCTCGCGGGACGGGCGATGGCGGCGGGAGGGGACGCTCTCGGCGGGGGGCAGGGAGATGGAGGAGCTGGCGCTGGGACCGATGCCGCCGTTGGTGGTGACCGGTGCGGAGTCCTGATCCTCGTCCTCCCGGAAGTAGGTCTTGACGTCGGATTCGCCGTCGTTGTAGCGGGCGGAGATGTAGGAGTTGGTGGCAGCGCCCTTCATGTAGCTGTCGCGATAACGCTGCACATAGCTGCCGAATCCACCCGTGGACGAATCGCTGCCGCTCTTGGCGTAGCCCGAAGCCGAGGCGTAGGCATAGTGATAGTAGTAGCCGTATTCGTAGCCGTAATCGTTGAGGCGGCTGGGGAAATTGACCTGGTTGCAGATGATGCCCAGCACATCCACCCCGGAGGCCCTGATGCGACGGCTGGCCTGGGGGGCCAGCTCGCGACTCACCTTGCCGAGACCCACGAGGAAGAGAATGCCGTCGAGCTTCTCGCCGAGCAGGATCGGATCGGCCAGCATCAGGCAGGGCGGCGCGTCCACGATGATGATGTCGTAGCCGGGCAGGGCACGGATCTCCTCCATGATCTCCTTGCAGCGGCTGGAATTGAGCAGCTTCGCCGGATCGGGCGGCTTGGGACCGGCGGGCAGCACATCCATGTTCTCGGCGATGGAGTGGATGAAATCGGTCGGTCTGCGCGACGAATCCGACAGCAGGGTGGAGAGGCCGTCGCCCTGCTCCACACCCAGGTAACGGGCCTGCATCGGCAGACGCATGTCGGAGTCGATGACGAGCACCCTGAGGCCGAGGTCGGCGAGGGTGCGCGAGAAGACGGCGACGGCGGTGGACTTGCCCTCCCCCTGGGTGGAGGAGGTGATCCCCACCATGCGGATGTTGTTATCGGCGCGGAGCAGACGGAAGGTGGTGAACAGGCTGCGCAGCGACTCCTTGATGGCGAAGCGCTCGCTGGAGGACATCTTGGAGATGCTGGTGGCGATGTCGACACCAGGCTCGAGGGGCAGGTAGGGGATGAGCCCCAGCACGGGCAGCTGCAGGTCCTTCTCCACCTCCATGGGGGTGTGGAAGACGTTGTCGGTCCGCTCCCGCAGGATGGCGGCGCCGAGGCCGGCCAGCAGACCGATCATGATCGCCCGCAGCAGGTTGCGCTGGATATTGGGCTCCACCGGGCTGCTGCCGAAATCCGGGGGGCCGATCACTTCCCAGGGGGAAATGGAACGGGCCATCTCCAGCCGATACCTCTCCCTGGCCTGGATGTAGGAGGAATACTGCTCTCTGGCGATCGAAAGCCGCTGGTTGATGTTCTCGAACTCCGCCAGTTTCTGGGGATTATTACGGAAGTTCTCGCTCAGCAGCAGGATCTGGCGGTTGATTTCATCCTGCTGGGCCACATTGGCGAGCAGCCGCGCCTTGACGGCATCGGCCGCCTGCCGCTGCACCACGGGCAGCAGCTGGTTGCGCCGGGCCAGCAGGGACTGAACGATCGGCGAGTTCTCCTTGAAGGTGCCCTTGGCGGTGGCCAGCTCCTGCTCGAACTGGTTGAGGAGGTCGAGGGGGGTTCTGGTGCCGCTGGCGGCCTCGGCGGCGGAATCCCCCCTGCCGGGCACGAGAACGCTGTTGCGGCCCAGCTGCTCAAGGGCGGTGGGGGCGCCGCTGGGGGTGAACTGGAGCTTGCCGGTCTGGATCGACTTCAGCTGGCTGTCCAGCTGCACCTGTTCGTTCTGGAGGGTGCGCAGCTGGTTGACGAGACCTTCGCGGGCGCCGAGGATCTGGCCGGCCGCCGCGGCCGGGTCAACGAAATTGTTGCGCTCCCGGAACTTGAGCATCTCCTGGGAGAGCTTCTGAACCCGCTCCTCGATGGCGGGGGCCTGCTCATCAAGGAAGCGGACCCCGGAGTTGACGGCCGCCTGGCGCTGGGTGAGCGAGAAGGCGGTGTAGTCCTTGGCGAGCTGCCGCAGGATGGCCTTGCCCTTGGCCGGATCCGGCCAGCGCAGGGAGACATTGAGAACGTTGTCGACCCGGGCCGACTCCTGGTTGATGGAGAGGTTGCTCTCCAGGGCCCGCAGCGGCACGCCCTGGCGCTGGGCCACCGGCCCGAGCAGCAGGGGGCTGCGCATCAGAACGATGAGGCTGGGCACATCGGTCTTGATTTCGCTTCGGGCGATGGATTCGACGGAACCGCCGCCGCCGCCGGTGCCTGGGTTGTCGAAGGGGTTGCTGATCTGCATCTGGAACCCCCCCTGGTAGACGGGGGAGAAGATGCGTTGCCGAAGGGTGTTGATCGCCAGAACCCCGGTCACCACGGCAAAGGTGATCAGGAAGATGGATTGACGGCGCTTGACCGTGCGCACAAGTCCCCCCAGGCCGCCGCCGCCGGACTGGTTCTCGCCCATGGGGCTGAGGGGGCTCTGGGACGACGGATCCATCAGGCCGGGGCCAGAAGCACCGGGGGCCGGAAGGGACAACGGGCGCGCGGTTCCACCCGGAAAGGCCTCAGGAGGAGCACCCGTCGTTGTCACGTTATGTACCGCAGGGAAAGTTGTACCGATGATAATGGCAACCCGCAAAGAATGCCCCTTGACTCGGGCGTCTATGGTGGTAATCCGATTTATGTCCTTCGGTGGCTTCTCCTCCCAGAACATCTGTACGCCAGGGATCTGCAGGCCAATCGGCACGCCGGGAATCTGCTGCAGAGCATGGATCTGCAGCCACTGAACGAATCCTCCGGAAGGGCGTCCGCCGGTCGGTCCGGCGTCGCCTTTCCGCCGTCGGGATGCTGGGCCTGGCCGGTGTGCTGGTGGCCCCGACGGGACTGAAGGCCTCGGTGCCCCAGGGTGCCGCTCCCCACTCCCCCTGGCGCGGCCCGGCGGCGGTCAGCGCCGCGCCCCTCTCCGGCCCCGCCTCCTCGGCTCCCCTGCCCCTCACGGTCACCGAGGTCTACAACGATCTCTATGTCCTCGGCCCCGGGGACGGCCTCCAGCTCACCTTCACCGACCCCTCCGCCTCCGCCATCGGCGGCGCGGTCGTCATCCTTCCCGACGGCACCTCGACCCTGTCGCTGCTGGGTTCGGTGCAGCTCACCGGCCTGACCATCGGCCAGGCCACCCGGTGGCTCACCTCCCTCTACGCCAAGCAGCTGGTGAGGCCTGAGCTGATCCTCAGCCTCACCTCACCCCGTCCCGTCAAGGTGACGATCATCGGCGAGGTGGGCCGTCCCGGTCTCTACCCCCTGCCCTCCTATTCCACCCCGGTCTCCGCGATCCAGACCGCCGGCGGCGTCACCCTGAACGCGGACATCCGCAAGGTCCTGCTCCGGCGTCTGGCCGGCCCGGACGGCAGCCAGAAGCAGACGGTCCTTGACCTGGCCCAGGTGTTCCAGGTCGGCAACCAGCGCCAGAACCCGATCCTGTTCGACGGCGACACGATTGTCGTCGCCCGCACCGAGGATCTGATCCCCGAGGAGATCCTCCAGATCGGGGCCACCAACCTGGCCCCGGCCACCATCACCGTCTCGGTGATCGGCGAGGTGCGCAGCCCCGGCACCCTGAGCCTGCCCGCCAACACCCCTCTGGCCGAAGCCATCTTCCGGGCCGGCGGGGCGGAGAACTGGCGGGCCAACAAGAACGACATCGAACTTGTCCGCCTCAACCGCAACGGCACCACCACCCGTGAGGTCTACAGCTACCGGGACGGGATCGGCGTCTCCAAGGGGCTGAACCCTCCACTCCGGGACAGGGACACGATCATCGTCAATCGCACCTTCTACGCCGAAGCCCTCGACGTCATCAATCAGGTCATCGTTCCCCTCAGTCAGGCCGCCAGCTCCTATTATTTCTTCCGAGATACATTCAACGGCAACAGAAACAACTTCCGCTGACAACCGCTGCCACGGCCCACCCATGTACCGCGAACCCACCATCAGCCCCAAAGCCATCGCCTGGGCCCTGCTGAGCCAGTCGATCTGGCTGCCGTTGCTGGCCATCGATGCCCACGATCGCTGGCAGGCGCGGGTGAAGGACATGGCCGTCCCCCAGCCCGCCGATCCCAAGGGCAGCGACGAAGCGATCGCCTCCCTGCCGGAAGCACCCGTCGCCTCCCCGGTGGCCAGGAGCTCCTCGCCGCTTGACGACCTGGGCACCACCACCGGCCACGTGCTGAGCTCGGCCTCCGACAAGATCGGCTCGCTGCTGGATGCGCCCCTGGCCCGCAGTCTCGACCTGAGCGGCCCCTCCAACACTTCGCGCGCCCGGCCCGATCCCGGTCGCCGTCCGGTGGTCGCGTCGCGCGGCAGCGCGCCGGCGCGCGTGGCCAAGGCGCCGGCCCGCCGGGTTTCCTTCCGCATCGATGGCCCCCCCCTGGGCACCACCGGCCTGGGCAGTGCCCAGACCCTGCTGCAGCGGAATTTCTCCAACTCCGAGCTCCTTGGTGGGGTTCTCACCATCCAGGACCTGGGCATGCCCGCCATGCCCACGGTGGCCCGGGCGGAGCGGGCCCGATGGGCCAGCAGCGGCGACCCGATGGCTCCCCTGCCCCAGAACCTGAGGGAGCCGATGCGCCAGGCGATCCGCACCCTGCCCACCCCCACCCCCACCAAGGCGGCCAAGCTGCAGCAGGCCCGGGTCATCCACGTGCCCTCCACCCGGGTCAGCAGGCCCACCCAGGTGCCCCTCGCCGTCCAGGCCGACGGCAGCGTCGATGTGCTGAGCCAGCCGGATGATCCCGGCGTGATCGAGGACATCCGGGAATGGTCCAGCCGCCAGCCGGCCCAGGCCCCCGGGACCGTCACCCCCACGGTTGTCAATCTCCAGCCGCTCCCGGCTGAGGTGAGGGCCACCCCCGCCCCCGTCCGGGTCACGCCCGTGGCCAGCAGCGCCCCGATTGCGCCGCCGCCCCCACCGGCTTCCGCCACGCCGGCCCCAGTGGCGGAGGCCCCCGCCCCCACCCCGGCACCGGCCGGTTCCGCCGGCGCGATGGTGGCCCCCCAGTGAGACGCCACCGGCTCCACCCCTCCGCCCTCCCCCTGGTCGGCCTGGCCTGTCTGGCGACGGGTGGGGAACCGGGCCGGGCCCAGTCCCTGCCCGCGCCACCGGCCCCCTGGGTTCCCATCGCGGCGGAGCCCGCAGCGGCCGGCTGGGAGCCCGTCACCGACGCGGCCAGCCTGCCGCCGGACTATCTGCCGCCTCCGGCCAACCGCGATCCCGCCGAGCTGGCGATCGTGCCGCGTCAGGGCAAACCGATCGAGAACGTGGGCATCTACGGCATCGGCGGTGGCGTCAATTTCGGCAGCGATCTGCCCAACAGCGGGGTGTTCACCGGTCGGATCGGCTACAAACTCAACGAAACCCTGGCGGTCTCCCTGCGTCCCAGCGTGATCTTCGGCAACCGGGATGTGCTCGGCCGCTACAACGGCCAGACCTCCTTCCAGGTGCCCCTCACCCTCGATCTGTTCCGCCGCTCCGTGGTCTCCCCCTACCTGGGGGGTGGCATCGCCACCAACACCTATTCGACCGGACAGACCAACGCCATGCTCACCGGCGGGGTCGATGTGAACATCACCCAGAACGTGACCCTGGGGTTCAACGTCAATTACGTCTTCCTGCCCGATGGTGTCACCTTTGACGCCCTGCAGGCCATGACGCTGCTCTACCTCAAGTTCTGAGGCCCGGGCCCATGGGGTGGGTGCGGGCTCAGTCGGCCACCGCCTCGATGGCGGCGGCGATCGCCTGACGCTGTTCGGCGTCGTACCCCCAGCGGTCGAGGAAGGCCCTGTCCTCCGCGACGGCTCCTTCGGAATCACCGTCCTGCGCCGCGGCGGCCAGCAAGGATTCCAGCCGCTGCTTCACGGCCACCGGCTCCAGCTGGCGCAGCAGCTCGGTGCTGCGCAGCTGCACCCGCTCCGAACCGGCCTGGTGGTCCCGGTCCCCGGAGCGCCGGTGGTGCAGCACCATCGCCGTGCTCATGGCCAGGTTGCGCGCGGTGAGATCCACCACCCCCGGACCCGCCTGCCGCAGGGCGGCCACCAGGGGTTCCGGCAGCCGGTCGAGCAGGGGCGCCTCACCGGTGAGGCCGACGACGAAGAAACCGCGCGCCCCGTCCCGGCTCGCCACCAGCTCCCCCACCCGATCGGCCAGCACCTCATCGCTGAGTTCCCCCGCTTCCCACAGGCCGATCCACTGGGCCGCGATCTCCATCGCCTGGGGGAAGCTCGGCGCCAGGGGGGTCACGCCCTCGGTGGTTTCTGTCAGGGGGGTCCCGGTCTGCGGGGCGTCATCGATCATGGCGGCGGACGGGCGGCGGGGCCCACGGACTGGCAGTGTTGAGGCTATGGACCCGAGCGCCCCGACCGCCAGCCCCGGCGATGCCCAGCCCCAGGACATCCGTTCTCACCAGGACGGGGCTGAACAGGGCAGCACCGGAGCGTCTGTCTTCCGCTCCGGCTTCGTGGCCCTGATCGGCCGGCCGAACGTGGGCAAATCCACCCTGCTCAACCAGCTGGTGGGCCAGAAGGTGGCGATCACCTCCCCCGTGGCCCAGACGACCCGCAACCGGCTGCGGGCCATCCTCACCACCCCCTCCGCCCAGCTGATCCTGCTGGACACCCCGGGGATCCACAAACCCCACCACCTGCTGGGGGAACGCCTCGTCCAGAGCGCCCGGGGGGCCATCGGCGAGGTGGACGTGGTGCTGCTGCTGGTGGATGCCAGCCAGCCGGCCGGCCGGGGGGACGGCTTCATCGTCGACCTGCTGCGCCACAGCCGCGTGCCGGTGCATGTGGCCCTCAACAAGAGTGACCGGGTCGGCGCCGACGCCGAGGATCTGGCCGCCACCTACCGGGAGCTGCTGGCGGACGCCGGCGATCCCCCCGTGGCCTGGCCCCTGCACCCCTGCAGCGCCCTCAACGGCGATGGCTGCCAGGCGCTGGTGGAGGCCCTGGCGGCCGACCTGCCGCCGGGTCCCCTGCTCTACCCGGCCGACACCGTCAGCGACCAGCCGGAGCAGCTGCTGCTGGCGGAGCTGATCCGGGAGCAGGTGCTGACCCTCACCCGGGAGGAGGTGCCCCACTCGGTGGCGGTGCGGATCGAGCGGATCGTGGAGGAGGAGGCGAAGGGCAAGGTGCGCACGGCCGTGCTCGCCACCGTGCTGGTGGAGCGCAGCAGCCAGAAGGGCATCCTGATCGGCAAGGGGGGCCAGATGCTCAAGGCGATCGGCCAGGGGGCGCGGCTGCAGATGCAGAAGGTGTTCGAGGGTCCGGTGTACCTCGAGCTGTTCGTCAAGGTGGTGCCCAACTGGCGCAGCCATCCGGGCCGGCTGGCGGAGCTGGGCTACCGGGGCGACTGAGGCCACCGGCCCGCCGCCCCTGGTGCCGGGGGGTTTGCGAGGATCCCGACCGGGGCCCACCGGCCCCGATCTCCCGCCGCCACCGCCGTGACCAGCGCGACCGAGCCGCCCGCCGCCGCCCCCTTCCCGCCCGAGACGATCGCGGCGTTCCTGACCTTCTGCGCCGGCGACTGGCTCTCCCTGCGCAGCTGCTTCAGCCTCGAGGAGGCGGCAGAGGCGGCGCGGGAGGCCGAGGCGGACGGGGTCAGCTGGCACAGCTCCGAGCGCGGGGAACTGACCGTCACCTACCTGACCCCTGAGCGGAGCGGCGAGCCGGGAGGGCTGGAGATCACCCCACCCGGTGGCGGCCGCCACCGGCTGCTGTTCCGCCCCGACGGCGGCTTCCAGGGCAGTGCCCCGGACGGGGCCGCCAGCACGGGGCGCTGGCAGCTCTGGCCGGACGGGAGTCTGGAGCTGACCAGCGAGCGGGCCGGGACGTCGGTGCGCGAAAGGATCTGGTTCACCAAGGCCAACCTGCGCCTGCGCAGCAGCGTCGAGCACCACCCCGACGGCCGCCCGGGCCGGGCCAGCTTCAGCTCCGAGATCCGGCGGGTCAGCCGACCCGCCGGCTGAGGCCACCCCCATGCGCTTCGACGTGGTGAGCCTGGTGCCGGACGCCTTCACGCCCCTGCTGGGGCTGGGGGTGATCGGCCGTGCCTTCGCCGCCGGCATCGCCGAGGTCCACACCCACAACCCCCGCGACCACGCCACCGATCGCTACCGCAAGGTGGACGACGTGCCCTACGGCGGCGGCGCCGGCATGGTGCTCAAGCCCGAGCCGGTCTACGCCGCCTTCGAGGCGATCCCGGTGCTGCCGCGCAGCCGCGTGCTGCTGATGAGCCCCCAGGGCCAGCCGCTGCACCAGCGCGACCTGCGCCGCTGGGCCACGGAGCACGACCAGCTGGTGCTGCTCTGCGGCCACTACGAGGGCTTCGACGAGCGCATCCGCCCCCTGGCGGACGAGGAGGTGTCCCTGGGGGATTTCGTGCTCACCGGCGGCGAGCTGCCGGCCCTGGTGGTGATCAGCGGCGTGGTGCGGCTGCTGCCCGGGACCGTCGGCTCCCCGGACTGCCTCGAGGCCGAGAGCCACAGCGGCCTGCTGCTGGAGCACCCCCACTACACCCGGCCGGCGGAGTTCCGCGGCATGGCGGTGCCGGAGGTGCTGCGCAGCGGCGACCACGGCGCCATCGCCCGCTGGCGCCAGGAGCAGCAGGTGGCCCGCACCCGCGAGCGCCGCGCCGACCTGCTGGCCCTGTGGCAGGCGCAGCAGGAGACCTGAGCCGCGCCCCCGAGGCACGCGCCCGTGGAGCACGCCGTCGCCCCGGACCGGCGACACTGGATCCGCCCCCAACGCCCCCCATGCAGCTGCGCATCGGCAACGGCTATGACATCCACCGGCTCGTCCCCGGCCGTCCCCTGATCCTGGGGGGCGTGCGCCTGGAGCACCCCGACGGCCTGGGGCTGGACGGCCACAGCGACGCCGACGTGCTCGTCCACGCCCTGATGGATGCCCTGCTGGGGGCCCTCAGCCTGGGGGACATCGGCACCCACTTTCCGCCGGAGGACGAGCGCTGGCGCGGCGCCGACAGCCTGGTGCTGCTGGAGCAGGTGGTGGCGCTGGTGGCGGAGCGGGGCTGGCAGGTGCTCAACGTCGACACGGTGGTGGTGGCGGAGCGGCCCCGTCTCAAGCCCCACATCGCCGCCATGCGGGAGGCGATCGCCGGCCGCATGGGCCTGGCCCCCGAGCAGGTGGGGGTGAAGGCGACCACCAACGAGGGCCTGGGGCCCACGGGCCGCCAGGAGGGCATCGCCTGCCATGCGGTGGCCCTGCTGCAGCGGCCGTGACCCGTCGACCTCCCCGGCCGCTGGCTACCTTGCTGGCCGCCCTGTGCCTGTTCACTCTCGTGTTGGTCGGCGTTCCCGCCGTGGCCCAGGCCGCCACTGCCCAGGGAGCCATCACCCCGCCCCAGGGGTCGGTGGTGGAGCACCTCAGGGTGAAGGTGCCCGCCGGCGCCCGCGGGGCCTGGCTGCAGGCGGAGGAGGAGAGCTGGGGGCCCTGGCTGCAGCGCCAGGACGGCTTTCTGGGCCGGGACCTGCTCTGGGATGCGGAACGGGAGGAGGGCCTGCTGCTGATCCGCTGGCGCAGCCGCCGCCAGTGGCTGGCCATCCCGGCCAGTGAGATCGAGGCCGTGCAGGTCCGCTTCGAAGCTGCGGCCCGGCGGGCACTGGCCCACGATCCAGGAGAACCGAGTCTGGCCCGGGCCACCAACCCCTTTCCCCTGGTCCACGCCGGCGAATTGGAATGGGTGGCTCAGACCGCGCCACTGGAGGAGGAAGGGCGTTGAGCGAGGACGCCCGGCTCGACCTGGGCCGCCGTGGCCGGCTCGGCATGGTGGAGGCGGTCTGGGGCGAGCACAAGAGCGTCGAGCAGATTGCCGCCGTGATGCTGGAGATGCGCCGGGCCGGGGAACTGGCGCTGGTGACCCGGGTGTCGGCGGAGAAGGCGGCGGCGGTGCAGCGGCAGCTGGAGGCGTCCATCGGCGTCCTGGGGGCCGAGGCGGAGCCCCGGCACGATCCGGTGGCCCGCTGCCTCACCTGGCCCGCGCCGCCGCCAGCCGATCCGACCCTCGGGCGGGTGGCGGTGCTCGGCGGCGGCAGCAGCGACCTGACGGTGGCGGCCGAGGCGCGCCTGGCCCTGGCCTGCCACGGGGTGGCCAGCGACCTGGTGCTGGACGTCGGCGTGGCCGGGTTGCACCGGCTCCTGGGGCAGCTGGAGGGACTGCGCCAGGCCCGGGTGCTGATCGCCTGTGCCGGAATGGAGGGGGCCCTGCCCACCGTGCTGGCCGGTCTGCTGCCCCAGCCGGTGATCGGCGTGCCGGTGGCGGTGGGCTACGGGGTGAGCGCTGGCGGCCATGCGGCCCTGATGGGCATGCTGGCCAGCTGCGCCCCCGGGCTCACCGTGGTGAACATCGACAATGGCTATGGGGCCGCCATGGCGGCCCTGCGGATCCTGCAGCTGGGCGTGGCCGGCTGATCAGCCGCCGGGGATCAATGGATCCGATGGCGGCGCCTTGATCTCCAGCACGGTCTGGAGCCAGAGGGTGAGGGAGCGGGGCAGGCGCCCCTGCTCGTAACGCTGTATGGCCTCCTGCAGCACCGGAGTGTTGATCCAGCTGATCGGATGGGGAGGCACCGGCGCCTGCGGCTTCTGTGGCGCAGTGTGGGCGACGACCGGCCGGCCGGCAAGGCCGCCGGATCAGAGATGCTGCAGGTCCGGGTAGGCCGTGATCACCTGCTCGGTGGTCAGCACTTCGCCGGCCCCTTCCGGCTGCCAGATCACCTCGATGGCCAGCAGATCGTCCGCACCGACGGCACCGAGCTTCTGGAGCGAATCACGCAGGTCGTCGGCGGTGCCGGCCCCCTTGATCGCCAGGCTGCGCCGGCTGGCCACCAGCAGGGTGACGACGATGAAATCACTGGCGGCGTCGCTGGCACCGGGGGCGACCGGCGCCGGCTCGCTGAAGCGGCGGCCGGCCACGTTGGCGGTGAGTTCCCGCTCCAGCTTGCTGCGCTCCTGCATGGAGAGCCGGTTGAAGGTGGATTCGGCGCTGGCGAAGGGCACCTGGCCCACCTCACCGCTGGCGTACACCCAGAGGTCGGGATGGCGCAGCAGGGAGAGGCTGGTTTCCTGCAGCACCCGCTGCAGGCCGGAGCTGCTGGAGGTGTCCGACGAACCGGCCAGGCGCCGCAGGTCGTCCTGGAGATCGCGGGCGGATGCCAGCAGACCCACCTGGATCTGGGCGATCGACACCGGACCGTCCGGACGGGGGTTGTAGGCCAGCTCGGAGCCCGAGCCTCCGAGGGCCGGACCGCCGCCGCCGCGCAGGGCGTTGACCACCACGCCGGCCACGGCCATGAGAATCAGGAAACCGAACAGGCCGCCGCCGCCGAATCCGAAGATCGGCACGATGAAGGGGAAGCCGATGCCGCCGCCCCGGTAGCCGCCGCCACTGAAGCCACCGCCGTAGCCACCACCGCCGCCATAGCTGCGGGGCATGGAGGGGGCCGAACGGAAGCTGCCGCCGCCGATGCGGCCACCGCTGGCGGCCTGGGCCGGCGGCGGCGAGGCGATCACGAGGCCGGCCACCAGCACGGGCACGACCATCAGACCGGCCAGGCGCCGGAGCAAGCGGGAACCCATGACGTGCGACGTTGCGATGGCAGGAATCTAGGAACCGCCCCCCACGATGGTGACCACTTCCAGCACATCGGATTCCACCACAGGCTGGGAAGGCCAGCGATCCCTGGGGAGGATCTCGCCGTTGAACTCCACCACCACCAGGCGCGGCTGGTAGCCGAGGGCCACGAGCACGGCATCCAGAGACAGGCCCGCCGGGCAGTGGCGCACTTCCCCGTTGACCCGCAGCAGCAGGTCTGCCGCCATCCCCCCCGTCATGCCACCTGTCATGCCTCGGCCTCCAGCCCCGCCAGCAGGGCGGCGACCGCCTCGCCGGGGTCGGCGGCGGCCGTGATGGCCCGCACCACCGCCACCCGATCGGCGCCGGCACGGCGCACGGCGGCCAGGTTGCCCGGATCGATGCCGCCGATGGCGAAGAAGGGCAGGGGGGATTCCGCCGCCGCCTGGGTGACGTAGGCCAGCCCCACCGGCTCGCGGCCGGGTTTGGTGGGGGTGGCGTTGACGGGCCCCACCCCCACGTAGTCGCAGCCGTCGGCGACCGCCTGGCGCAGGTCCTCGATCCGGTGGGTGCTGCGGCCGATCAGGCGGTCGGGGCCCAGCAGGCGGCGGGCCACCGACGGCGGCAGGTCGCCCTGGCCGAGGTGGACGCCATCGGCCCCCACCGCCAGAGCCAGGTCGATGCGGTCGTTGACCAGGAACAGGGCGCCATGGCGGTGGCAGAGCTGGCGCAGGACACGGGCCTGCTCGAGGCGGTGGCGGTCCTCCACGTCGGGGTCGGGCTTGGCGCGGTACTGGACCAGCCGCACCCCCGCCGCCAGGGCCGCGGCCACCACCGCCTCCAGGCCGTCCACCGGATTGGTGACCAGATACAGATGGCAGCGGCGCAGCAGGGCGCGGCGCCCGTCGCCGTCGCGACCGGCCTGGAGCAGGTCCACCTCCAGGTCGTAGAGGGCGTAGCGGATCGTCGCCGCCTCGGCCGCCAGGTCTGGATCCTCGAGCCGGCCGAACTCCTCCAGCACCCGCAGGGCCTCCTGCACCCGGCCGGCGTTGGCGGCCAGGACGGCGTCGGCCTCCTGCCGTTCGGCCTGGGCCGGATGGGCCAGGCCCGCCGCCGGGTCGCTGGCGGTGTGCCGGGCCAGCTTGTAGGAACTCCGGTGCAGCCGCCCCAGGCGCTGGCGCAGGTCCTTGGTGCGGGCCACCAGATCGGGCCGGTCCAGGGCGAAGCGGGCCCAGTCCTCCAGCACCCGCAGCCCCTCCCGGGCCCGGTCGAGGTTGGCATCGAGCAGCCGCTCGATGGCGGCCCGCTCGACGGGACGCTGCGACGGGACTGGAGACGGCGGCGTCACCGGACCGGGGCGGGTGGGCTCCCCAGGGTATGGGAGGGCGTCGTCAGGCGGCTGGCGGGGCGGCCGCGGCGGCGGGGTCCGGCCCCAGGGCCAGGGCCACCAGGGCCAGCAGCACCTCGACCAGCAGGTAGAGGACGCGGTGCACGGCCACCACCACCAGGGAGGTGTCGGCCGCGAGGAAGGGATCCAGGGCCAGGGCCAGCACCACCTCCCGCACCCCCAGCCCCGCCGGGGCGAAGGGCACCAGGTACCCGGCCACCCAGGCGAGGCAGTAGACGCCGATCACCGCCGGCCAGGCTGGACCGGCACCCAGGAACGGCCGCAGACACAGCCAGAAGGAGGCCCCGAGCGCGGCCCAGCCCAGCAGCAGGCTCAAGCTGGCCGCCCGGGGGGGGCGCAGCCGGATCAGCCAGGGCAGCAGCCGCGAGGAGCGGCGGCGCAGCCTCGGCAGGGCCACCGCCAGGGCCCCGGCCAGGGCCAGCAGCACCGCCCCCAGGGGCAGCGCCAGGGTGGGCGGGACCCGGCCCAGGGCCTCCAGGAGCCTCAGGTAGAAGGCGGGCTGGGCCAGCCCCAGCAGGACGACGCCGATCAGCAGGGCCGATCCGACCACCCAGCCGTTCTCGGCGAGGATCGAGTCGCGGATGGCGGTGGCCGGGGCCTGGCGGGCCCGCAGCATGGCGATGCGACTGACGAACTGCCAGATGGACCCCGGCACGTACTTGGCCAGCTGGGCCAGGTTGTACATGTAGAAGCCATCGCGGCGGCTCACCGGGATGGCGCAGTGCCGCGTCGCCAGCAGCATGGCGACGTTCATCCCCAGCTTGCCGAGCACCAGCAGGGCCGCCACGGCCGCCAGCTCCGGTGGGGAGAACCGGGCCAGGTCCTGGACGATCACCTGCCGCCGGGTGATGGCGAAGGCGGCCACGGCGACCACGACCAGGCCGATCCAGATCCACTTCACGAGGACGCCCAGGGGGCTGGAGGGCCACTTCAAGGGGTGAGCAGCGGCTGCACCGCATCGAACTGACGGGCGGCGAGGGCCTGCACCCCCGGCAGCGCGGCGACGATGCGGTCGCGGCGCTCCGCCCGCTCGGCGATCAGCCGTTGGATCAGGGCCACGGTGCGGGGTCGGTCGAGGTCGGCGCCGTCGAAGACCATGTCGGCCTGGCCGAAGCGCTCCATCACCTCCAGGTACTTGTGGCTCCAGCCCATCACCAGCACCGGAACGCCCACCACCAGGGCGCCGACCATGGCGTGGAAGCGGGACACCGCATGGACGTCACAGGCCCCGAGGATGCGATGGATCTGGGCGGCGTTCCAGCCGTCCTCGAACCCCACCACGGAGCCGGCGACGGCCGGATCGAGGTGGGTCAGCGTGGCCCGCAGCAGGGGCAGGTCGTTGTTGTGGAGGCGGGTTTCCCCCCGGCCCCGGGTGGCGTTGGGGTAGAGGGCCACCCCATGGCCAAGCCCCACCAGGTCGGTGATCAGGCCCGCCAGCCAGCGGGGGTAGTCGTGGCCCGCCGCCGCCGCGCGCCGGGCGATCACGGCGCTGGGGCAGACGCCGACGATCGGCCGGCCCCGCTCCCGCAGCGCCTGCAGGGCCAGCAGCCGCCCGTCGAGGCCGGGGGCGGGGGTGCTGAGGCCGAAGCGGCCCTCGAACAGAAAGGCCACATCGTCGCTGCGGCCGTAGCAGCCGCCGGATCCCAGCAGGCCGGCCACGTGGCGCTGGGTCACCTCACCGCGGGTGTGGAGGCGGTGGCAGCGGGACAGGAACCAGTGGGCCAGCGGGCGGTTGGGCCAGGTGCGGAACGGCCCCATCGCCTGGGACAGCTTCACGACGGGAACCCCGAGGATCATCGCCGGCCAGAGGGTGGCGATGTTGAAGGGCAGGAACTTGGCCCGGCCATCGATGAAGGAGACCCCGGCCAGGCAGAGCAGGGCCCGCGAGCGGGCCAGCGCCCGCACCGACGCCGGCAGCAGCCTCTGCAGGGGATGGAGCCGCAGGCCGCCCAGGAGCCGGTGCAGCACGGCCCCCGGCAGCAGCACCAGCACCAGATGGGCGGGGGTGGCCGAGAAGATCCCCACCCGGGGGTCGTTCACCAGCTGGCGGTCGACCGTGGGGTAGTAGCTGAACACCTCGAAGCGCAGCTGGGGCCCGCAGCGCTCCGAAAGCACGCCGACGGCCGTGCTCAGCATCGCCTCCGCACCGCGGTTGCCGTGGAAGGTGGCCGCGATGATCGCCACGGAGCTCATCGGATCCCCCGCTTCATTTCACCGACTCCAGACCCTTCTTGAGATACAGCAGCCCCCTGATCACGGGCCGGGGCAGGGCGAAGATCAGCCGGCGGCCCCAGGCGGACTCGCTCAGGCGCACATTGGCCAGGGTCCAGAGGGCATTGAGCTGGTCGTGCCAGGTGACCGGCGCCTGCACACGATCGGGGATCCTCAGCCCCAGCCAGCGGCCGGCCCGGGCCCGGGCCGTGACGTTGTAGTGGGCCGGACCGATGCGGGCCTGGCCATCCATGATGTCGCGGATGTCGAGGGCGGAGGCCGCCACGGCACCGGATCGGGTGGCGGCGTCGAACAGGGCCTGACCCGCCTCGGTGCGGGTGATCACGGCGGTGTGCTTGATCGGGTCGTTCTTGAGCCGGAACAGCCAGATGTCCCCCATCGTCAGATCGGCGGCATAGCCGTAGTGGTCATGGCAGGAGAGACATTTGCGCTCGCAGAAGAAGAACATGTTCTGGTAGTCGTTGAATGTCTTCGTGGGCCGGCGCAGCAGGGAGCCATCGGCGAATTCCGCCTCCAGATGGCCGCGCCAGTGGCCGATGCGGAAGCGGTAGGCCCGCAACGGCTGGCCCGCCTGCTTCTCCAGCCGGCCTGTGACGGCATCGATCAGGGCGGTGCGGGAGTTGTGGCCGCAGACCAGGGCGATGGTCAGCGCCAGCTTGGCCGCCAGGACGGGGTCCGTGCCGCAGCGCTGCCGCAGGGCGGCGATGTCGCAGGGCAGGCCCACCACCGCCACCCGCCCTTCGAAGCGGCGCAGCAGGGGCAGCACCGAGGGCAGGAAGCGGGATTCCACGTACTTGCTGCCGCGGGCGGCCAGGATCTGGTCCGGGTCGGTGGCGATCCGGAACCGGGGTCGCACCTTGCCGTCCTCCACCACCGCCACGCAGACCACGGCGCCGTCGAACAGGCCTTGGCGCAGCCCCTCGATCAGCACGGCGCTCGTGGTTCCCCCCGACGCGGCCCGTTCCCGGATGGCGCCGTCGGTGGCATGGGTGAGCCACGCCTCCCGCCAGGTGCCCACGTAGCGATCGATGTCCGCCGGGCTCCAGCGCTTCTTGAGAAAGCGGTCCAGAACGCTGCCGAAGGTGCGACGCTCCGCCATCTCAGGAACGGCTGCGGCGGGACTCGAAGCGGAGATCCTCGAGCAGCTTGCGATTGGCCGCGATCACATCGGTGACGAAGGCGATCAGCAAGGACTGGAAACCACCGACCAGCAGCACGGAGGCCAGGATCAGCGACTGGATGTGGCCGCCGCCCCGGCCGATCGACACCATGTAGAGGTAGCGGAAGCCGATCACCGTGCCGATGCCGAAGAGCAGCGTTCCCAGCAGCGCGAAGAACCGAAACGGCCGGTAGACCACGAAGATCCGCACGATCGTGACGATGCTGCGCTGGATGTAGGAGGGGATGCTCTTGACCAGCCGGGACGGGCGCTGGAAGCCGTTCACCCGCACCGGCACCGAGGTGATGCCGATGTTCTTCTGGCCCGCCTGGATGATCGTTTCCAGGGTGTAGGTGTAATCGCTGAACACCATCAGCTGCTGGGCCGCCCGGCGGCTCATGGCACGGAATCCGCTGGGGGCATCGGGAATGTCCGCACCACTCAGGCTGCGCACCACGCCGCTGCCGAGTTTCTGGAGCAGTTTCTTGGTGGGTGAGAAATGCTGGATCTGGCTGATGGGACGCTCGCCCACGACGATCTCGGCCTGCTGGTCGAGAATCGGAGCCACCAGCCGGGGGATGTCACGGGCGTCGTACTGGTTGTCGGCGTCGGTGTTGACGATCACATCCGCCCCCCGGGCCAGACAGGCATCCAGCCCGGTCATGAAGCCCCGGGCCAGGCCGCGGTTGTGGAAATGGCGCACCACGTGGTCGACGCCATGGGCGAGGGCCACCGCCGCCGTGTCGTCCTGGCTGCCGTCATCGATCACCAGCCATTCCACCTGATCGAAACCCTCCACCTGGCGCGGCAACGCCGCCAGCGCCACCGGCAGGGTGGCGGCCTCGTTGAAGCAGGGGATCTGGATGATGAGCTTCACGGCCTGACCCTCCGCCGTGGCCGATGGCGGCGCCCGGCCATGGCCCTCGATGGGGGAGACGCCATGATCACATGCCTGCTCCGTGATCAGGGGCCGGCCGCCCCTGGGGGGAACGCGGCTCGTCTGATGGAGAGCTCACGAGGATCACCAGGGAAAGAATCATCAGGGGGATCGCCGGTGCCGAATAGCGCGGAATGTTGTGGCTGAGCAGCCCATAGGCCAGCAGCATGCCCACCGGCAGCAGGGTGAGGGCCAGAAAGGAACCATTCCTGCGGATCACGCCCAGCAGGAACAGCACCACGAGGGCGGCATAGGACAGCAGCGCCAGCAGATCCTTGACCAGAACATAGATCGAACTGCCCTTGAAGTTGACGCCTTCATTGGGCCAGGACCAGAGGCCCCGCCAGAGGAACAGGGGGGTCATCATCAGGTGGCGGCCAGGATCGGAAAGAATCATCCGTTTCGCTTTCTCCCCCACCTGTTTCTCGGCCACTCGATTCGCATCGGGCACCCCCCGGGCCGCCGCCACGAAGATCAGCCGGTTCACCTCCGCCCCCACTTTGCGGTGATAGCTGATCACATCCTGAGGGCGACCCGCCATCGCGGCCCGGAGATCGGCCTGCTGGAAGTCGGAGCCGTAGCGGTTGATCCGCTGGTAGCGGCCGCCGGCCTGGAAGTCGGCTGGGGTGGCCCCGAGGCCCAGCAGGCGGGAGCCGTGCTGATAGAAGGAGGGACCCCAGAAATGGAGGGCCCCCGGGATTTCGGCGGCCGTCATGCCGTTCTTGATGGCCCGGGCGTACAGCACACGGCCACCCCTCTGGGTGAGCTGGACGGTGCCCAGCTGCAGCTGGTTGCGGATCATCCACGGCAGCACGGCCCCGGTGAACCCCAGCAGCAGCACGGCGGCGGCCGCCAGGGGCTGCCGGCGGCGACCACGGGCGGCGTCCCAGAGCGCGTGCAGCAGCAGAGCTCCGATGATCAGCAGGCAGACGTAGAAGAAGATCGCCTTGGTCAGGCTCAACAGGCCGAAGCAGAGTCCGGCGGCCAGAAACCAGCGGCGGCGGGAGGTGCGGACGGCCAGCACCAGGAACAGGCTGGACCAGAGCAGCATCACACTCGCCTGCAGCTCCGTGTAGAGCGTGTCGACGAACATCGGCACGGCAAAGAAGAAATACCCCACCAGCACCGTGGCGACCACCACCAGCAACACCCGGCCCGTGAGCACCTGGCAGAGCAGGGCCGTCGCCACCAGACCCAGCGCCGCCCAGTAAAGGTTGGCCCCCTTCACGGCGCGGGCGCCGGGCCCCTCCACCAGATCCCGATAGGAAGGCGCCTGGCCGGCCAGGGTCAACAGTTTCAGGTGGCCGGCGGTGACCAGATTCGGGACCGGCTCCCTCGCATTGGAGGCGGAAAAGGGCGCCCGTTCGGCCGTGGAAAACGCGCCATGGCTGGCCAGATTATGG
Source organism: Cyanobium sp. Copco_Reservoir_LC18 (assembly GCF_009834675.1). Classification (NCBI taxonomy): domain Bacteria; kingdom Bacillati; phylum Cyanobacteriota; class Cyanophyceae; order Synechococcales; family Prochlorococcaceae; genus Cyanobium; species Cyanobium sp. Copco_Reservoir_LC18. Next base: position 153,294 of record NZ_ASAC01000003.1, on the reverse strand, counting down.
GCCAGTCGCAGATTCACCAGGGCGTCCTTCTGACTGCCGGCCTCGGTGATCTGCGTGGCGCCGAGGGCCAGCATCGCCAGGATGGCCATCCCGACGATCAGCACCTTGATGGGGCCGGCACGACGACCGGACCGTCGCGACTGGCTGTCGATCCAGGCCTCGAATCGATCCGAGCCCTTGGTGACGAAGCTGGAAAGAATTCCGCCCATCACCCGTCGCCGGTGTGCCCCAGACAGTATCAGCAGGGAACCGGAACGGCCACGGCACAGCTTCAGCCGTCGGCGGGCAACAGGGCTTCCCCTCCGGCGCTGCGACCCATCTCCAGGGCGCGATCGGCATCCAGCCGGATCTGGCGGCTGAGGGCCTCGAGGCTCTCGAACGCCTGCTGCCGCCGCAGCAGTTTCAGGGGCTGGACGGTCAGCCGGGCCCCCGCCAGCTCCAGCCGGCGCTGCAGCAGGTGCACCTCCACCGCCGACGGGGCCAGGGGGTCCACCGTGGGCTGGGGCCCCAGGTTCATCACCGCCGCCATCGGCCCCTCGCCGCCGTCGCGCCAGGCCAGGGCCGCGTAGACCCCCTCCAGCGGCAGGAACTTGCGCCCGTCCACCGCCAGGTTGGCGGTGGGCCAGCCCAGCTGGCGTCCCAGGCCCCTGCCGCTCACCACCTGGCCACTGAAGCGGTAGGGACGCTCCAGCAGGCGGGCCGCCTCGTCGATGTCGCCGGCCGCCAGGGCCCGCCGGATGCGGCTGCTGCTCACCCGCTCGGCCCCGTCCCACAGCATCGGCACCACCTGCACATCGATGCCGAGGCTGGCGCCGATGCGGGCCAGGTCGTCCACGTCCCCGCGGCGATCGACCCCGAAGCGGAAGTTGGTGCCCACCGCGATGCGGCGGGCCTGGAGCCTTTCGGCCAGCACCTGGCGCACGAACGGCTCCGGGGTCAGCGCCGCCAGCTCGCGGGTGAAGGGCACCAGCACCAGCTGGGCGATGCCGAGGGGTTCGAGCAGTTCCAGTTTCTCCTCCGGCAGATCCAGACGCAGCCGCGTCTCGCCGTGGAGCACCTCCCGGGGGTGGGGCCAGAAACTGACCACCGTCGGCACGACCCGCTCCCGGGCGGCGGGCATGGGGGCGGTGACGGCGGCGATCACGCGACGGTGCCCCCGATGCAGGCCGTCGAAGCTGCCCAGGGCGACGGCGGTGGGGCGCAGGGCGCCGGGGGGGTCGTGAAGCGGGATCAACGGCCTCGGCCCTCGCCGGCTGGATCCTCCCATGCCAAGTTTGGGAGCACCGATCCCCTCTCCATGGCCGACCAGCTGGACCTGCAGCGCATGGCCGACGCCCTACGCCGCACGGGCTGGGTGCGCTTCTGGATCCAGCTGGCCCTCGGGGTGGTGGTGGTGGTGGTCCTGATGTTTAACAACATCGGCGGCCGGCTGGCGGCCAATTCCTCCCGTGCCCTGGGGCTGGGCCCCGGCCTTTCCCTCACCACCCTCTCGTTCCTGGTTCTGCTCTGGAGTCTGTGGCAATCCTGGCTGGTGGTGCGCTGCGGCCGTGCCCTGGCCAGCCCGGTGCGCCCCAGCCGGGGGGAGACCGCCCGCCTGGTGAAGCGGGGCCTGGTGGCCGATGTGGCCGGACTCACCCTGGCCTCCGTGGGCTACCAGGCCCTGGCCGGCAGCCTGTTCGTGCAGGCCTCCCAGCAGGTGCCCGGCTTCCTCGGGGCCCAGCTGCCGGCGACGCCGGGCAGCGGCGGCCGGGTGGTGGGGCTGCCGATCACCTCGATCGAGATGCTCTCGGTGCTCAGCAACACCCAGGTGCTGTTCGCCCACGTGCTGGCCCTGATCATCAGCCTCTGGCTGCTGCAACGGATCTACCGCAGGAGCTGATCCCGGCGCCCGAGCGACTCCACGGGCGGCAGTGACGCCACCGGCCCGCGCCAGAACAGCTCCGGCTGCAGGGGCGTCAGGGACGGTCCCCCCTGCTGCACCCAGGCCACATCGGTGGGCCACTCGGCGGGACCGGCGCCGGTGCCCTCCAGATCGTCGACCACCTCGCCGGCCAGCCAGTAGTAGGTGCGACCGCGGGGATCGCTGCGCTTCTCGAACTGATCGATGTAGCGTCGCACTGCCGTGCGACACCAGCGCAGCGGGGCGAGGGCATCGGCGGGCCGGGGCGGCACGTTGAGATTGAGCAGCAGCCCCTCGGGCCAGCCGCCGGCCAGCATCCGCTCGGCCACATCAAGGGCCAGGGCCGCCGCCGCCTCGAAGCGGCGCCAGTGGAAATCGGCGCTGCTGACCGCCAGGGCCGGCAGGCCCTCGATCGTCCCCTCCATCGCCGCCGACACCGTGCCCGAATAGAGGACGTCGGTGCCGAGGTTGGGGCCGTGGTTGATGCCGGAGAGCACCAGATCCGGCGGCTGCTCCAGCAGCCGGAACAGGGCCAGCTTGACGCAGTCGGAGGGGGTGCCGCTGCAGGCCCAGGCGGTGACCCCCGCCGCGAACAGCTCATCGGCCCGCTCCGCCCGCAGCGGCGTCTGCAGGGTGAGGCCATGGCCGGTGGCGGACCGTTCCCGGTCCGGGCAGACCACAGTGACCGTGGGGCCGCGGCCGGCCGCCTCGGCCGCCAGGGCCTGGATGCCGTCGGCGAAGACCCCGTCGTCGTTGCTGATCAGGATCCGGAGCGGTGCCATCGACCCTGAACAGGGGACTGCCGGCAAGCTAGACGCTGCTGCCTACAGTCGCTTCCTCCCCCCGATCCGTGCCGTGAGCACCACCGTCAGCCTGCAGCAGCTCACCGACCAGCTGGAGCGCCTGGAGGCGGAGGCCGCCGACGCCATCGCCGCCGCCGGGGACGCCGCGGCCCTCGAGGAGCTGCGGGTGGGCCTGCTGGGCAAGAAGGGGCGCCTCTCCGGGGTGCTCGGCGCCATGGGCCGGCTCCCCGGCGACGAGCGCCCCCTGGTGGGCCAGCGGGCCAACCGCCTCAAGGACCAGGTGCAGCAGCTGCTGGGAGCCCGGCTCGAGGCCGTGCGCAGCGCCGCCATGGCGGAGCGGCTGGAGCGGGAGCGGATCGATGTGACGGCGGCCTGCAGCTACGTGCCGCCGGGCCACCGCCATCCGCTGCAGAGCACGATCGAGGAGATCGTCGACATCTTCGCCGGCCTCGGCTACCGGGTGTCCGAGGGGCCGGAGATCGAGACCGACCACTACAACTTCACCGCCCTCAACATCCCGGAACACCACCCGGCCCGGGACATGCAGGACACCTTCTATCTGGGGGGCGACCGGCTGCTGCGCACCCACACCTCGCCGGTGCAGATCCGCCACCTCGAAGCCAACCCCCCGCCGGTGCGGGTGATCGCCCCCGGCCGGGTGTATCGCCGCGATGCGGTGGATGCCACCCACTCGCCGGTGTTCCACCAGGTGGAGGTGCTCGCCCTCGACGAGGGGCTGGATTTCAGTCACCTGCGCGGCACCGTCACCACCTTCCTGCAGCAGTTCTTCGGCGACCTGCCGGTGCGGTTCCGGGCCAGCTATTTCCCCTTCACCGAGCCCTCCGCCGAGGTGGACGTGCAGTGGCGGGGCCGCTGGCTGGAGGTGATGGGCTGCGGCATGGTGGATCCGGCGGTGCTGGAGGGCCTGGGCATCGATCCGGAGCGCTGGAGCGGCTTCGCCGCCGGTCTGGGGGTGGAGCGGTTCTGCATGGTGCGCCACGGCATCGACGACATCCGCAGGCTGTTCAACAGCGATCTGCGCTTCCTGGAGCAGTTCTGATCTCCCCCCATAAACTCGATGGGCCCCCACGAGCGCGATCGGTGCCCCGGGTCGGACTGATCGTCAACGACGGCAAGGATCTGGCGATCAGCACCGCCGACCTGATCGAGAACCGGCTGACCGCCGCCGGGCTGGAGGTGGCGCGGGTGAGCAGCTCCGGCGGCGTGGTGGGCTTCGCCAACCCCGACCAGCACCTGCGCTCCCGCGGCTATGCCGCCTGCGTGCCGGCCAGCTTCGACGAGGAGATGGCCCTGGCCCTGGTGCTGGGGGGGGACGGCACCGTCCTCTCCGCCGCCCGCCAGACCGCCCCGATCGGCGTGCCGATCCTGACGATCAACACCGGCCACCTGGGCTTCCTGGCCGAGGCCTATCTCAAGGATCTGGACCAGGCCCTGGCCCAGGTGGTGGCCGGGGAATGGACCGTGGAGGAGCGCTCCATGCTGGTGGTGAGCGTGATGCGGGGGGAGCAGCGGCGCTGGGAGGTGCTCTGTCTCAACGAGATGGCCCTGCACCGGGAGCCGCTCACCAGCATGTGCCACTTCGAGATCGCCATCGGCCGCCATGCCCCCGTCGACATCGCCGCCGACGGGGTGATCCTCTCCTCCCCCACCGGCTCCACCGCCTACGCCCTCAGCGCCGGCGGGCCGGTGATCACCCCCGACTGCCCGGTGCTGCAGCTGACGCCGATCGCCGCCCATTCCCTCGCCTCCCGGGCCCTGGTGTTCAGCGACCAGGAGCCGGTGACCGTGTTCCCCGCCACCCCCGAGCGGCTGATGATGGTGGTCGACGGCAGCGCCGGCTGTTACGTCTGGCCCGAGGACCGGGTGCTGGTGCGTCGCAGCGAGCACCCCGTCCGCTTCGTGCGGCTGGCCGACCATGAGTTCTTCCAGGTGCTGCGCAACAAGCTGGGCTGGGGCCTGCCCCATGTGGCCAAGCCCTCCAGCAGCCACGCCGACGCCCCCCTGTGACCGCGTCCCTGCCACCGACCGTCGTGCTGCTGGTGGGCCCGGAGGCCGCCGGCCTGGCACCGCGGCTGGAGGTCTCCGGCTACCGCACCGTGCTGGAGCAGTCAGGGGAGGACCTGCCGGCGGCGGCGGTCCTGTCGCCCGGCAGCGAAGAACGGATTCCGGAGCTGCGCCGCCGGCTGGGGGCCCGGCCGCTCCTGCTCGGCATCACCAGCGACAGCATCGAGAGCCGCAGCCGCTGCCTGGAGTGGGGCGCGGATGACTTCTGGCTGCCCACCCAGGGCACCAGCGACCTGCTCACCCGGCTGCGGCTGCACCTGGGCTTCGCCCGGCGCCAGGCCCCCACGCCGGTGTCCACGCTGCTGAAGGTGGCGGATCTGCGCGTCGACCCGGTGGCCTGCCAGGGGTGGCGCGGCCAGCGCCAGCTCAGCCTGACCGCCCGGGAATACCAGCTGCTGCTGCTGCTGCTGCGCCACAAGGGCACGGTGGTGAGCCGGGAGCAGATCCTCGAGGAGATCTGGGCCGACCAGGGCGGCGGCGCCAGCAACGTGATCGAGGTCTACGTGCGCTACCTGCGCCAGAAGCTGGAGCAGGGGGGGGAACCGCGGCTGATCCACACCGTGCGGGGCCGGGGCTACTGTCTCCGGGACGGGCGGCCTCCGGTGGGGCCCATGCCATGAGAGGTCCCTTCCTGCGGAGCCTGGCGGTCGCCAGCGCGGTCGGGCTGATCGGCTGCGGACCGGGCTTGAGCCAGAGCCCGCCCCAGTTCCTGCCGATCAGCGCCCAGTGGTGCCTGGAGGGGACGGTGCCGCCCCGCTGCATCCAGCTGGAGGTGCCCCGGGGGGAGCGCCAGTACGCCATGGGGCTGCAGCTGCGGCCACCGTTGCCGCCCCTGCGCGGCATGTGGTTCCCCTACGACCCCCCCGCGGTGGCCCGCTTCTGGATGCACCGCACCCCCGAACCGCTGGACATGCTGTTCATCCGCCACGGGCGCGTGGCCGCGCTGGAGCCGGATGTGCCCCCCTGCATGAACCTGCCCTGCCCCAGCTACGGCCCCGACACGCCGGTGGACGGGGTGCTGGAGCTGGCGGCCGGCCAGGCCGCTGCCCTGGGCATCACCGTGGGCACCCCGGTGCGGATCACGCCGCTGCCGGGAGCGACCCCTTCAGCACCAGCACCGGATTGAGGGGCGCCAGACGGGTGCCCTCCGCCAGGGGGGCGCCACGCCAGGCCTGGATCTGGCTGACGGTCACCCCCAGGCCGGCCTGCTCCAGCTGGGGCCTGAGCTGGGCCAGGGCTTCGACCGTGGCCAGGGGCAGGACCACCACCCCGCCGGGCCGCAGCCGGCCCAGCACCGCCTGAAGCCCCTCGGCGCGCCCCCGGCCGCCGCCGCCGATCAGCACCCGGTCGGGATCGGGCAGGGACCCCAGGGCCGCCGGAGCCTCCCCCTCCAGCACCGCCATGGGCCGCACCCCCAGCCGCTCCGCATTGGCGCCGATCAGGGCGGCGGCCCCGGGCCGGCGCTCCACCGCCCACAGCTCCAGGGCAGGGCGCAGGCGCAACGCCTCCAGCCCCACCGACCCCACCCCGGCGCCGATGTCCCAGAGCACCCCGTGCCCGGGGAGCTCCAGATCGGCCAGCAGCTGGATGCGCACCTCCCGCTTGGTCATCAGCCCCGGCTGGTCGGGGTGCTGCAGCCAGAGGCCATCGGCCAGGCCGAACAGGGGCAGGGTCTCCGGCGGAGGCACGGCGGGCTCGGCGGCGATCAGCAGCACCAGGTGCAGGGGATCGAGATCGGGCGGCAGGGGGTCGGCGGGGGCCAGCCGCTGCAGCCGCTCCGCCGGATGGCCCAGGCGTTCCCCCAGCCAGAGTTCATAGGCCGCCTCCAGCCCCGACGCCCGCAGGATGCGGCGAACGGCGTCGGCACCGCCGCGGGCCGGATCGGTCAGCACCGCCAGGGCGGCGGGCCGCTGCTGCAACCGGGCCGCCAGCGGCTCGGGATCGCGCCCGTGGAGGCTGATCCACGAGGCGTCCTGCCAGGGCCGGCCCAGGCGGGCGAAGGCCAGCTGCAGGGAGGTGGGGGCCGGGTGGAAGCGGAGCCGTTCGGCGGGAAGGTGCTGGAGCAGCAGGCGGCCGATGCCGAACCAGAGGGGGTCACCGCTGGCGAGCAGCACCACCCGCTGGCCGGCGGCGAGGGCCCGCTCCAGCCGCGGCAGCAGGTCGGCGGGCCTGTCGCTGGCGAGCAGCTCCGGGGCAGGGGCGCCGTCGCGCCAGGCCTCGAGCTCGGCCAGGAGCCGCCGCGGGGCCGCCACCAGGTCGGCCCGCCGGATCCGCTCCTGCCAGGGGCGGGAGAGACCCGCCAGGCCGGCGGCATCGGTGCCCAGCACCTCCAGCAGCGAACCCTCCAGCCGTGCCCCAGACCCAGTTCTGGCCATGATGCTCCCGCATGTGCCGGTCCCACCCCCTGACCATGAGCGATCGACGCCAGAGGATCCACACCCTGGTGCTGGCCCTGCTGGCCCACCAGAGTGACCTCGAGCTGCTCGATGACGACCGCTCCGGTCCCGGCGGCCATCCGCTCGGGAGCGCCGGGGACGCCGGCAACTGGCTGGAGCGCAACCGTCGCGTGGTGCAGCGCTACCAGTCGCTGGTGCGCAGCGCCGTGACCCTCGATGCCCTGATCGAACAGGAACTGGGCAGCGATCAGCTGGGCGGCGGCGCCGGCCCCGGCTGAGCCTCGAGGAAGGCCATCAGGCGCGGATAGAGCAGCAGGGCGCCCGCGTTGGTGAGGTGGGTCTCGTCGCTGTAGAGCAGCGTCCCGGCACGCACGCTGGAGCAGACCGCCTGCGACGGCGGGCAGAGGCTGTCGAAGGGGCTGAACAGGCGGGCGCCGGCCAGATCCCGGATGGAGCGCTCCTGCAGGCGCCGGGCCGGGGCGATGGCGGCAAGCTCCTGCCGGCGGGGCCGCAGCACCGGCTGGCACTGGGGACCCAGGGACCAGGCGGGACGGAACCATTCCGCCTGGCAGAGGGTGAGCGGGCCGCCGATCTTCTCCTGGGGGAAGGTGGGCAGGGGGCCGAACAGCACCAGTGCCCCGCCGCGGCGGCTCACCTCGGCTCCGAAGCGGCGCAGGGCGGCGGTGTAGGAGGCCTCGGCGCTGCGGAGGGCCGCCCCCCGGGCACCCTCCAGGTAGCCGGCCAGATTCGACACCAGCACCACCCGGTCCCCGGGCCGCAGGCGGGCCAGCACCCGGCGCTCCTCGTTGTCGGCGTAGGGCCGGCAGCGGCGGTAGCGGGCCGGCACCGGGGCGCCCTCCCCCCAGCGGGAGAAGAAGGGCACCGGACAGCCGCCCCGGGCCATGAAGGCCACGTTGAAACGGCCGCTGGCCAGCAGCTTCTCCCCCAGGGGGATCAGCACGTGGGTGTGGCTGTCCCCCAGGAAGAACAGGGTGGGAAGGTCCTTCCCCTTCGGTGCCAGGGCCAGGCAGGGGTCGGGACCATCGCCCCCGGCGACCGGATCGGTGGGCTCCTGGAAGCAGTGGACCGTGTCGACGGTCGTGCCGCCGATGCGCTTCATGTTGGCCGTGGTGCCGACGGTGTGGCGGCGCTCACCGACGAAGAGCCGGCCCAGCAGGGGCCCCTGCAGGCCCGCAGTGAAGGCGGCGACCAGCACGGTCATGGCCGGGTAGGCGAGGCCGGAGCGACCCAGGCCGGGGATGGCGGGGTGGCCGTAGCGGAACAGGCACTCGAGCCGGTAGGAGAGGGCCGTGCAGAGGGTGATCAGCACCAGCACCGGCAGCAGGGTGACGGCGTTGAACCCCACCGTCCAGCGGGCCAGCACGATCACCGGCCAGTGCCACAGATAGAGCGAATAGGACACCATGCCGATGGCCAGGCAGCCGGGGTGGCACAGCCAGCGGCCGAGGCCCCCGGCGGGCCGGAGCAGCAGCAGCAGCGCCGCCGTCAGCACCGTGATCCCCAGGGTGGTGCCCAGCCGCCAGGCCTCCGGCAGCAGCAGCAGGGCCAGCAACGCCACCAGGGCCACGGTGGCCAGGGGCTGGCGCCAGCGGGGCAGCGCCAGGCGCTGGCCCAGGTCGCGGGCGCTGCCGCTGCCGCGATGGAGCAGGTAGGCGCCGCAGCCCGCCGTCAGTTCCCAGAACCGGGCCGTGGTGAGGAAGAAGGCCCGCTCGCCGTTGCCGCCCAGGCTCAGGCCCAGATAGAGCGCCAGGGACAGGGCCAGCAGCAGCAGGCTGGCCACCTTGAGCCGCCGCAGGGCGCCGGCGCCGGCGCCGGCCACCCCCAGGCCGCAGAGCAGCAGCACCGCCGGCCAGACCAGATAGAACTGCTCCTCCACCCCCAGCGACCAGGTGTGCATGAAGACGTTGAAGTGGTTGTCGGTGGCGAAGTAGTTCGAGCCCTGCCGGAGCAGATAGAGATTGGAGACCCCGAACAGGGCGGCCAGGCCGGTCCGCATCACCGGCGCGAAGAAATCATCGAGCGGCGAAACCACCATCGAGAACAGGGCCGAAACGACGGCGATGTTCACCACCAGCGCCGGCATCAGCCGCCGGATGCGGCGTCCATAGAACCGGCGCAGGAACTGCCAGCGGCTGCCGTCCCGCCGCGCCAGCAGCGAGGACGTCACCACATAGCCCGAGATCACGAAGAAGATGTCCACCCCGAGGAAGCCCCCCGGCAGCCAGCGGGGATCGAGGTGGTTGATCAGCACGGCGAGGACGGCCACGGCCCGCAGGCCGTCGATCTCGGGCCGGTAGGCCCTCGAGCGTTGCGGCGGCCGCAGGCCCGGGCCGAAAAGCCGCACCAGAGAATTCACGCCGCCCCGACGATTGCAGGCAGGGTAATGGCGATTCTGGACGGGCCCTCGCTGAGGGGGCAGCTCTGACAAGCTGGGCCCACCTCGTCTGGCCCCATGGCGCCCTTCGGCCTCTCCGCTCTCCAGAACCTGCGGCGCGGCAGGAATCCCTGGCAGCCCCCCGAGGCCAGCTGGTCGCGGCCCTTCGGCCAGGGCTGGAGCCAGCCCTACACGGTGCGCTACGCCAGCAACCTCGACGACGGCCCCAACCACGGCATGCCCCTGGGGGGCTTCGGCGCCGGCTGCCTGGGGCGGGGCCTCGACGGTGCCTTCAACCTCTGGCACCTCGATGGAGGGGAGCACTGGTTCGGCGTGCTGCCCGACTGCCAGTTCGCCCTGTTCGAGCGGGACGGCGACGGTCGCCGGGCCCATGCCCTGGCCACGCAGCCCGAGGGCGACGCTTCCCGCCCCGACGCCGGCCCGCCGCTAGCCGCCTGGAGCTGGTATCCCGCCGCCACGGCGGAGCAGCCGAGCGGCACCGTGGCGGTGCGCTACCCGATCAGCTCGCACCATTACGCCTCCGTGTTCCGCGCTGACGTGCGCTGTGAGGCCTTCAGCCCGATCCTTCCCGGCGACTACCGGCGCACCAGTTACCCCGTCGCCGTCTTCGCCTGGACGTTCAGCAACCCCACCCACCAGCCGCTGGAGCTGTCGCTGCTGCTGAGCTGGCGCAACACCGTCGGCTGGTTCACCAACACCGACCCGGCGGCGGAGATCCACTTCCGGGACGACGGCAGCCCGGAGCACAACTACGTGCCGGCGATCGGCCGCGGCAAGGGGCAGCGCAACCGCTGGGTCGACGGGGCCGGCCTCAAGGGTCTGCTGCTGGAGGGGGAGCGCTCCCAGCCCCTGGCCGAGGGTGAAGGGCAGTGGTGTCTGGCGGTGCCCGACGAGGCGGCGCTGAACCACCCGGGGGTGGAGGTGTTCCGCTGCAGCCGCTGGGATCCCAGCGGCGACGGGGCCGAACTCTGGGAACCCTTCAGCCGCGACGGCGCGATCCCCGACAGCGACAACGACCGCCGCAGCACCGGTGACGATCCCCTCAGCGCCGCCCTGGCGGTGCGCTTCCGGCTGGAGCCCGGGGCCACGCTCGAGCTGCCGGTGGTGATCAGCTGGGACCTGCCGGTGACGGCCTTCGCCACCGGCACCCGGGCCCTGCGCCGCTACACCGACTTCTTCGGCGCCGATGGCGAGAGCGCTGCGGCCATCGCCGGCGAAGCCCTGGCCGACTGGCGCGACTGGCACGCCGCGATCGAAGCCTGGCAGGCGCCGGTGGCGGGGCGCCACGACCTGCCGGAGCCCCTGCGCATGGCGCTGCTCAACGAGCTCTACGACCTGGCCAGCGGCGGCAGCCTCTGGACGGCCGCCAGCCCCGGCGATCCCGTGGGCCGCTTCGGGGTGCTCGAGTGCCTCGACTACGCCTGGTACGAAAGCCTCGACGTGCGGCTGTACGGCTCCTTCGCCCTGCTGCAGCTCTGGCCCGAGCTCGACAAGGCGGTGCTGCGCAGCTTCGCTCGCGCCATCCCGGCCGCCGATCCGACGCCGCGGCCGATCGGCTGGTACTTCACCCAGGGGCGGGGCCGGGTGGAGGCCCCCCGCAAGGTGGCCGGCGCCACCCCCCACGACCTCGGGGCCCCCAACGAGCGCCCCTTCGACGCCACCAACTACACCGCCTACCAGGACTGCAACCTCTGGAAGGACCTGGCCAGCGATTTCGTGCTGCAGGTCTGGCGCACCTACCGCCTGGCCCCCAGCGGCCCGGACATCGCCTTCCTGGCGGACTGCTGGCCGGCGGCGGTGACCGCCCTCGACTACCTCAAGCGCTTCGACGTCAACGACGACGGCCTGCCCGACAACGGCGGTGCCCCGGACCAGACCTTCGACGACTGGCCCCTGCAGGGGGTGAGCGCCTACTGCGGCGCCCTCTGGATCGCCGCCCTGGAGGCCGCCCTGGCCATCGGCCAGCAACTGCAGCTGGAGCTGGGGCTCGACACCGCCGAGGAGCAGCGGCGCTTCGGCGGCTGGCTGGAGCAGTCCCGAAGCCATTTCGATGCCCTGCTCTGGAACGGCGAGTACTACGCCATCGATGCCGGCAGCGGCACGCCGGTGGTGATGGCCGACCAGCTCTGCGGCGACTTCTACGCCCGCCTGCTGGGGCTGCCCCCGGTGGTGGCCGACGAGCGGGCCCGCTCGGCCCTGAACGCGATCCGCCAGGCCTGCTTCGAGTCCTTCGAGGGGGGCCGCCTCGGGGTGGCCAACGGCCTGCGCCGCGACGGCACCCCCCTCGATCCGAAGGGCACCCATCCCCTGGAGGTCTGGACCGGCATCAACTTCGGTCTGGCCGCCTACTACCGGCTGATGGACCAGACCGCCACCGCCTTCGCCATCACCGGGGCCGTCGTGCGCCAGGTGTACGAGGGGGGCCTGCAGTTCCGCACCCCGGAGGCGATCACCGCCGCCGGCACGTTCCGCGCCTGCCACTATCTGCGGGCCATGGCGATCTGGGCCCTCTGGGCCACCCACACCGGCTGGCAGCCGATCCCCGGCGCCGATCGCCAGCCATGAACCACCGGACCGGCGGGCTGATCGACGTCCTGCTGCTGGCGCCCGTGCTGGCCCTGATCCTGGCGATCGCCCCGGCGCCGGCCCTGGCCCAGGTCCATGCCCACCCCGATGCCCAGGGCACGCCGGTGGTGCGCAGCCTCGAGAGCCTGCGCGACCTCGACGACCAGAGCTGGCAGGTGGTGGCCTACCGGGAAGGGCCGCCGGGGGGACCGCTGCGGCTGCGGATCGTCGGCTACCCCGGCAAGGTGCGCCTTGACCATCCCACCGCCCTCGAGGTGCGCAGCGGCCGACTGCGCTGGGACCTGGAGGACGTCACCCTGGCCAGCACCGCCCTCGCCGGCGACACCCGTTCCGCCGCGGCCGAATTTGATCTGGCGCCGCTGCTGGCCGATCTGGACCGCGACCGCCCCCTGCGACTGCGGCTGCCACGGGTGTTCAGTGAACTGGCGGTGCCCCCCTACGTGGTGGCCGAATGGCGCAGCCTCCCGGACGCCCCTGCCCCATGAGCCCCGGCTCCCCCTGGCGCCGGTGGATGGCCCGGGCGCTGCAGCTGGCCGCCCTCGCCGAGGGGCGCACCAGCCCCAATCCCCTGGTGGGAGCCCTGGTGCTCGACCCAGGCGGCCAGCTGGTGGGGGAGGGATTCCATGCCCGTGCCGGCGAGGCCCATGCGGAGGTGGGGGCCCTGGCCCAGGCGGGCGAACGGGCCCGGGGCGGCACCCTGGTCGTGACCCTGGAACCCTGCTGCCACCACGGCCGCACCCCCCCCTGCAGCGAGGCGGTGCTCGCCGCCGGCATCGCCCGGGTGGTGCTGGCCATGGCCGACCCCAACCCGCGGGTGGCCGGCGGCGGCATCGCCCGCCTGCGGGCCGCAGGCCTGGAGGTGATCGAAGGGGTGATGGAGGCCGAGGCGCGCCGGCTGAATGCGCCCTTTCTGCATCGGATCGCCACCGGCCGGTCCCTGGGGATCCTCAAATGGGCCATGAGCCTGGATGGGCGCACGGCGCTCCCCAACGGCGTCAGCCAGTGGATCAGCGGTCCGGGGGCCCGGGACTGGGTGCACCAGCTGCGGGCCCGCTGCGATGCGGTGATCGTGGGGGGCGGCACGGTGCGGGCCGACGACCCCCTGCTCACCAGCCGGGGGCGGCGCACCCCGGAGCCGCTGCGGGTGGTGCTCAGCCGCGGCCTGGATCTGCCGGCGGCGGCCCAGCTGTGGGATCCGGCCCCGGCGGCGACGCTGCTGGTCCATGGGCCGGAGGCGCCGCAGGAGCGCCGCGACCGGTTCGATCGGCTGGGGGTGGAGCGCCTGGCCCTGGAGGCCTGCGAACCGGCGGCGCTGGCCATCGCCCTGGCCCGGCGGGGCTGCAACCGGGTGCTGTGGGAGTGCGGGCCGGTGCTGGCGGCGGCGGCCCTGCGCCAGGGCTGCGTGCAGCGGCTGGCCGCGGTGATCGCACCGACGCTGCTCGGCGGCCTCCCCGCCCGCACCCCCCTGGCGGACCTGGGCCTGGAGAGGCTGGAGGACGGCTGGGCCCTGTCGGAGGCGGCCACCGGCTGGCTGGGCCCGGACCTCCTCTGGCAGGGTTCGGTGAACGGAGGCCCTCCGCTCAGCGCAGTTCCGGGTGCCGGGGATCCCCCTTGAACGGTCCCTCCACGGCGCTGGTGATCCAGCCGCCGTAGAAGCCGCCGGGCTGGGGGACCACCCGCTCCCCATCCACCCAGCAGCCATCCATCAGCGCCGGATAGCAGGCCAGCCAGCCGGCCAGCGGCGTGAAGGCCGGGGTGGGCGAGGGGTAACTCCACAGCGCCCGCCGCAGGCGACGCTCCCCGCCTTCGCCCTCCGGGGCCACCAGATCGAAGTAGCGGGCCACGCCCTTCCACTCGCAGTAGCTGGAGCCGGGCGCGGGCTCCAGCAGGGTCAGGTCCACGTCCTCCGGGCAGAGATAGAAGACCGGGGGGTGAAAGGTTTCGAGCACCCGCAGGCTGCGCCGGGTGTCACACAGCACCCGCCCCAGGGCCTCCACCCGCACGTGCTGGCGGCACTCCACGAGGGCCGGGGGCCGGGGATAGCTGGCGACGGACTCGGCCATGGCCATCAGCCGGGGATGAAGTGGCGCAGCCGTCGCGCCTCGGCCCCGGCCCGCGCCTGCAGCTCCTCATCGCTGAGGCTGGCCTCGGCCCGCTGCTGGGCGGCGATCACGTCCGCCTCGTCGACGGCGAAACCGGCGCCGCGGGCCAGGGCCAGAAAGACCGCCAGATCGGGGGGGTCGGCCGGGTCATGGAGACGGCGATCGAGGGCGGCATCGGCGCGGGCGTGGGCCAGGAAGGCATCCAGCTGGTCGAGGCTCATGGGACCGGCATCGGGGCCCTACCTCTCTAGCGGCCCGCCGGGTCGTCCGCGGCGGCAGCCAGCAGATCGAGCTGAACGGCGGCCTGGGGCGGCGCCTCCAGCTTCACCGCCTCCCACGGGGCCGGGTCCCAGGGGGCCATCAGGGGTTCCAGGGCCCGCAGGGACGGACCGTCGACGGCGGCCAGCCACGCCTCCTCCAGGCCGTCGGGGATCACCACCGGCATCCGGTCGTGCACCCGGGCCAGCAGATCGTTGGGGGCGATGGTGAGCACGACGCAGGTCTCGAGCTCCCCCCCGTCCGCCCCCAGCCAGCGGTCCCAGAGCCCGCCGAGCCAGAAGGGGCGCCGATCCCGCCGCCGGAACAGCCAGGGCTGCTTCACGGGCCGGCCGTCCACCGTCTTCGCCTGCCATTCGTAGAAGCCATCGGCGGGGATCAGGGCCCGGCGGTGGCGCCAGGCACCACGGAAGAAGGGTTTCTCCGCCACTGTCTCGGCGCGGGCGTTGATGGGCCGGCGGCGGGCGCCGGGGTCGGGGCACCAGTCCGGCACCAGCCCCCACAGGGCCAGGGCCACCTCGAGCTGGCCATGCTCCTGGCGCTGCAGCAGCACCGGCTCCCCCGGCCGCACCTGGGGCCGGGGGGCGTAGTGGGCCTCCAGCCCCGGCGGCAGCGGCCCCTTGAGCCGCGGCAGCAGCCGGTCGAGGCGGGTGGCCAGGGAGTAGCGGCCGCACATGGGGGGGTGGGAAGCCGAGGGGCGGGGCGTTCGGTTCTCCCGACCGGGGGTGGGAACGGCGGGTGACGACCAGACCTAGCTTGGGCCCATTCGACGTTGCGCGCAGCATGGCCATCCGTCAGGACGACAACCGCCCCACCCGGCGTTTCGGCATCGTCAACCTGCTCCTGATCGGCTTCGGTGTGCTGCTGCTGTTCAGCAACTTCCTGCCCAACCCCGCCACCCAGGTGCCCCGGGTGCCCTATTCCCTGTTCATCGACCAGGTGAACGACGGCAACGTCAAGCGGGCCTACATCACCCAGGACCAGATCCGCTACGAGCTGACCAAGCCGCCGGAGGAGGGCGCCCCCACGGTGCTCTCCACCACGCCGATCTTCGACATGGAGCTGCCCCAGCGGCTGGAGCAGCACGGCGTCGAGTTCGCCGCGGCGCCGCCGAAGCGGCCCAGCTTCCTCACCACGGCCCTCAGCTGGGTGGTGCCGCCGCTGATCTTCATCCTGGTGCTGCAGTTCTTCGCCCGCCGCAGCGGCATGGGCGGCGGCGCCCAGGGGGCCCTGAGCTTCACCAAGTCGAAGGCCAAGGTCTACGTGCCCGATGAGGAGTCGCGGGTCACCTTCGCCGATGTGGCCGGGGTCGATGAGGCCAAGACCGAGCTCACCGAGATCGTCGACTTCCTCAAGACGCCCCAGCGCTACATGGACATCGGCGCCCGCATTCCCAAGGGCGTGCTGCTGGTGGGCCCCCCCGGCACCGGCAAGACCCTGCTCTCCAAGGCCGTGGCCGGCGAAGCCAGTGTGCCGTTCTTCATCATCTCCGGCTCGGAATTCGTCGAGCTGTTCGTGGGGGCCGGTGCCGCCCGCGTCCGCGACCTGTTCGAGGAGGCCAAGAAGAAGGCGCCCTGCATCATCTTCATCGACGAACTGGACGCCATCGGCAAGAGCCGCTCCGGCTCCATGGGCGTGGTGGGCGGCAATGACGAGCGGGAGCAGACCCTCAACCAGCTGCTCACCGAGATGGACGGCTTCACCGCCCAGGACAAGCCGGTGATCGTGCTGGCGGCCACCAACCAGCCCGAAACCCTGGATGCCGCCCTGCTGCGGCCGGGCCGCTTCGACCGCCAGGTGCTGGTGGACCGTCCCGACCTGTCCGGCCGCAAGATGATCCTCGACATCTACGGCAAGAAGGTGAAGCTCGCCGAGGGGGTGGATCTGGACAAGATCGCCCAGGCCACCAGCGGCTTCGCCGGCGCCGATCTGGCCAACCTGGTCAACGAGGCGGCCCTGCTGGCGGCCCGGGCCTATCGCACCACCGTGGAGCAGGCCGACCTCAACGAAGCCATCGAACGGGTGGTGGCGGGCCTGGAGAAGAAGAGCCGCGTGCTGCAGCCCGACGAGAAGAAGGTGGTGGCGTACCACGAGGTGGGCCACGCGATCGTGGGGCACCTGATGCCCGGCGGCAGCAAGGTGGCCAAGATCTCGATCGTGCCCCGGGGCATGGCGGCCCTCGGCTACACCCTCCAGCTGCCCACCGAGGAGCGGTTCCTCAACTCCAAGGAGGATCTCGAAGGCCAGATCGCCACCCTCCTGGGCGGTCGCTCCGCCGAGGAGGTGGTCTTCGGTGAGGTCACCACCGGCGCCGCCAACGACCTGCAGCGGGCCACCGACATCGCCGAGCAGATGATCGGCACCTACGGCATGAGCGAAACCCTCGGCCCCCTCGCCTACGACAAGCAGGGCGGCAGCCGCTTCCTGGGGGGCAACTCCAACCCCCGCCGGGCCGTCAGCGACGCCACCGCCCTGGAGATCGACAAGGAGGTGCGCGGCCTGGTGGACCGGGCCCACGAACGGGCCCTGGCGATCCTGCACCACAACCGCGAGCTGCTGGAGACCATCTCCCACAAGATCCTCGAGAAGGAGGTGATCGAAGGCGACGAGCTCAAGCAGCTGCTGGCCTCCAGCCAGCTGCCGGATGCGACGGTGCTCGAAGGGGCAGCGGCCTGAGCCGCCGGCGCCGGGACGGGCCTGGGAATCAGGCCTAAAGTCCCGGCAGTGGTCTCGGTTCAGCCGTGTCATGGGGGTCGGGACAGAGCCGTCGGCACCCCCAACCATCAACCGACCGCTCCAGCGCCCGCCCCAACGGCTCCTGACCGTCGTTCTGATCCTGGGCTGCCTCTGGGCCGCCGCACAGGGCCTGGCAACGGCCTATTCCTACTGGTCCGATGAGATCTGGTCGGTGGCCGCCAGCAGCGCCGACTGGGGCGTGCTGTTCCGGGACTGGCTTCTCCCCGACACCCATCCCCCCCTCTATCAGGTCCTGCTAAAGCTCTGGATCGGGGTCTTCGGCCAAGGGGAAACCGCCACCCGCAGCCTCAGCTTTCTGATCGCGGCCCTCGGCCTGGGGGTTGCCGCCCTGTGCAGTTCCGGGCGCGGCAGTGGTCGCCGGCTGGCCACGGTGGCCTTCCTGGGCACCAGCCCCTCCTTTCTCTTCTATGCCCAGGAGGCGCGCAGTTACGCCCTCTCGCTGACGCTCTCGACGCTGATGCTGGGCACGGCCCTGCTGCTGCGCCAGCGGCCGGAACGCCAGAGGGCCGCCCTGCGCTGGGGCTTCCGTCTCGCCTGCGTGCTGCTGTCGCTGACGCACTATTTCTCGCTGCTGTTCGTATTGGTGGTGCTGGCGGTGAGCGCCGCCGATGGCCAGGTGCTCCGGCGACGGCGGGAGGCGGCCGTCCTCGGGCTGCTGCTGCTGCTGCCGCCCCTCGGCCATGGGCTGGCCAGCTCGATCGGCACCAAGCTCGACCGGGTCAGCTGGATCGAGGTCAAGCCGATCACCGGCACCCTGGAGCAGTTCAGCCGCGGCCTGCTGCCCCTGCTGGACCTGAGCCAGGGACAGCTGGCCAAGCTGGGCCTGATCGGCCTGGTCGTGGCCGTCGGCTGTGCCTTCGGCTCGGCCGGAGCCCTGCGGCGCTTCGTGCTGACACCCAGCCACCGGCTGCCGATGGCCCTCGGGGAGGCCCGCTACCTGCTGCTGGTGCTCGGCCTGTTCCTGGTGCTGATGCTGGTGATCGATCCGATCAAGCCGATGAGCCAGGCCCGTTACCTGATCGTGGTGCTGCCGGCCATGGCCTATCTGGTGGGAACGGGCTGGGAGCTGACGGCCAGCCTGGGCCGCTTCCGCCGCGCCGCCCTTGCCGTGCTGCTGGCCATCGTGCTGCTCCTGCAGCTGCGGACCGGCCAGCGGTTGCTGGCGGAAAAACAGGCTCCACTGGAGAACTATCGGGCCATGGCGGTCTTCGTGAACAGCACCGGTGTCTGCACCGGCGGCTGCTGGAGCACGGGCTGGCCCCCGCAAGCCCTGATGGGCACCTACTTCCGTCCCGGCCAACTGCGGGATCTGGAGGAGCGGGACCCGGCGGACCCCACCGCCCTGAAGCAGCCGCTGCTGGCGTTCCACGGCAGCCGGCAGGGGATGAGGACGCTGAGCCGCGCCAACCCGGCCATGGCCTGCTGGGAGGCAGAGGGAGCCTGGCAGGCCAGGTCCTTCATCCTGCTGCCCCGCAGCAGCCCGGCGCAGCCCGCGCGCCACGGCCTGCGGCCCTGTCCCCCTTGACGTGGGGGGGGTCGATCTCGCATAAGGGTTCTTTGGGACGTGGGCCATGGTGTCCCCCTCAGCCCCGCTCGCCGCCCTCAGGGGCGGCGATCTGCTCTCCTCGGCCGACCTCGACGGTCCCCAGACCCTGGCCCTGCTGGAGCTGGCCCGCCAGCTGAAGGGCGGCGAGCGACGCATCGACCTGGCCGGCCGGGTGCTGGGGCTGATCTTCTCCAAGGCCTCCACCCGCACGCGGGTGAGCTTCATCGTCGCCATGGCCCGGCTGGGCGGCCAGACGATCGACCTCAACCCGGCCGTCACCCAGGTGGGCCGGGGCGAGCCGATCGCCGACACCGCCCGGGTGCTGAGCCGCTACTGCGATGCCCTGGCGATCCGCACCTTCGCCCAGGAGGACCTGGTCGACTACGCCCACTGGGCCTCGATCCCGGTGATCAACGCCCTCACCGACCTGGAGCACCCCTGCCAGGCCCTGGCAGACGCCCTGACCATCCAGGAGCGCTTCGGCCATGGCCCCAGCGACCTGCACGGCCTCACCCTGGCCTACGTGGGGGACGGCAACAACATGGCCCACTCACTGATGCTCGTCGGGGCCCTGCTGGGGATGGACGTGCGCATCGGCAGCCCCGACGGCTTCGCCCCCAGCCCGGCGGTGGTGGAGCAGGCCCGGTCCCTCACCGGCGGGCGGAGCTCGATCACGGTGCTGCAGGACCCCGTGGCCACGGCCCGGGGGGCCCATGTGCTCTACACCGATGTGTGGGCCTCCATGGGGCAGGAGGAGGAGCAGGCCCAGCGGGAGCGGGCCTTCGCCGGCTGGTGCCTCGACGAGGACCTGCTGGCCGAGGCCGATCCGCGGGCGATCGTGCTGCATTGCCTCCCCGCCCACCGCGGAGAGGAGATCAGCGCCGGGGTGATCGAGGGGGCCGCCAGCCGGGTGTTCGACCAGGCGGAGAACCGCCTGCACGTCCAGCAGGCCCTGCTCGCCACGCTGCTGGGGGGCGTCGGCGACTGAGGGCGCCGGCAGCGGGCACCGGGCGGCGGGCGCAGACCCGGCCCTGGACAAACCGTCCGTGGGGTGGCAGAAAGGGACTGGTTCATCCGTACTGCCCGTGGTCGCCACCCACCAGGAGCTCACCGAGGCCCAGCGGGAGCTCTACGACTGGCTCGCCGACTACATCGGCCACCACCGCCACAGCCCCTCGATCCGCCAGATGATGGAGGCCATGGGCCTGCGCTCCCCGGCGCCGATCCAGAGCCGCCTGCGCCACCTGCAGCAGAAGGGCTGGATCACCTGGCAGGAGGGCCAGGCCCGCACCCTGCAGCTGCTCGGCGAAAGACGCCCGGGCATCCCGGTGCTCGGGGCCGTGGCGGCCGGCGGCCTGGTGGAAACCTTCGACGACGTGCAGGAGCACCTCGATCTGGCCCCGGTGCTCGACACCCGCGGCCTGTTCGCCCTCACCGTCAACGGCGACTCGATGGTGGACGCCCACATCGCCCATGGCGACGTGGTGCTGATGGAGCCCGTGGCCGACCCCTCCCGGCTGCGCGAGGGCACGATCGTGAGCGCCCTGGTGCCCGGCAGCGGCACCACCCTCAAGCACTTCCACCGCCAGGGGGCCCAGGTGCGGCTGGAGGCCGCCAACCCCGCCTACGCCCCGATCCTGCTGCCGGCCGAGCAGGTGAGCGTGCAGGGTCGTCTGGTGGCGGTCTGGCGCCAGGTCTGAAGGGACCGGGCCCGCGCCCCCCACGTTGTAAGCTCCTCAAGCACCGGGAAACCGGCGCACCAATGGGGCCATAGCTCAGCTGGTAGAGCACCTGCATGGCATGCAGGGGGTCAGCGGTTCGAGTCCGCTTGGCTCCATTCAATTTTCCCAGTCCCCACCTGGGATCTCGCCCAAACGGCCCGGTGGCCGCTCCAGCGAGCACTTGCTTTCGACGGCGTTTTTGCAAACAATTTTGCAAACGCCTCCCAGTTGATGGCAGCGGCAAGGCCCCGGCAGCCCAGGTGGATCACCACCCTCAGGCACGCCCTCCAACAGGACAACGGACGCGGCTGGACGGTGTGGGAGGCGAGGGGGCACGTGCAGCTGTGCCACCGCGGTACCGACGGCAGCCGGGAAACCCAGACACTCGCCATCCCCTGGAACGGCGAGTGCATCCCCGCCGTGCTCGGGACGGTTGCCCACCTCCGTTCAGCGATGACGGAGCAGGGGGTTGGGCTCAAGCGTGCCCATGCCCTGCTCCAGCGGAACGGCGTGGTGACTCTTCCCGGACGTGCCACGCAGCAGCGCATCGACTGGCCGCTGCTGGTGGCAGGCTTCCGGTCCTTCAAGCTCAGCAGCGGCGCCGTGAAGGCCAGCACCTTCGAGCGGATGTACGAGCCGGTGATGCAAGCCGTCCTGGCGGAGCTGGCGGCCAGCCCTGCCCCGGCGGATGCCCCAGAGCTTTTCGAGCGGTTGGTGCAGACGTGCGGAGGTGAACCCGGCAGCAAGGGCCGGCAGCTCCGCGTCCTCTACACCGCCCAGCTTCTGCGCTTTGCCCTGAAACAAGGGGCACCAATTCGCTGGAAACCCCCAGAGGAGCTGGCGGACTTCATCGGCAGGCGCTCGGCCGATTCCCTTCGAAGGGACAGCACCCCGATCAAGGATCGGCAACTGGTGGCCCTGCTGGAGTCCATCAATGATCCCCGCTGGCGATTGGCCATCGGACTGATCGGCTGCTTCGGGCTTCGGCCAGTGGAGCTGCGCTTCTGCCGAGCAGACGGAAACTGGCTCGTTGTGGATTACCGCAAACGCACCGCCCGAGGGAGCACCGCCCCTCGCCGGGTACGCGGGCTGGATCCGGAAGGAATCGAAGGCGAAAGCACCCGGCTGCTCAACCTCCTGGAGTCCCAGTCACTCCCGCCGCTCGGCATCGACAACAAGGGAGCCGGAGCGGCTGTCCATCAATTCCTGGAAAGGCGCTCGGCATGGCAGCGGCTGCGGGCAGAGGCGCGCTCCAGAGGCGAACTCCTCACGCCCTATGGCCTCCGCCATGGCTATGCCCTGCGTGCCCATCAGCGAGGGCTCGCCCCCAGGCTGACCGCCAGCCTGATGGGGCACAGCCTCCAGACCCACTGCCGGCACTACGGGAACTGGACCGACGCGGAAACCATCGACGCAGCGTTTGAAAAGATCGCGGCCACAGCCGCCTGACCCGCATCGCTGGCCATACCCGCTTTTCTTAGTCGGTCCATACTCTGGCGTGCAGTTACATGCTGCAGCAGATCCATGGTCCGCCACCATGAGGAACTCTGGCTTCCCACCAGCCAGGCCGCCCGTGCCCTCGGCATCAGCCCCCACACGCTCAAGCGCTATGCCGATCGCGATGGGTTCCTGATCGAAGGCACCCATTGCCGCAGGGGGCCCTATCCGAACAGCCCACGGGTGTGGGAGGTGAATGGCTGCAGGCAGGCAATGAGCTGGCGGCAGTGCCACGGCAGGCCAGGCCCTGGATCCACCTAAACCATCAGGAAGTCCCCCCTTCTTTCCTTAGCAGCCAACAGGTGGTACACGCCGACTGCCATCCGCTCCAGAGAAAGAACTCCTCTGCGGAATGAATGCCAAAAGCCTGTAGCCAAAACAACACGGCCATAAACAATCCGCTCCACGTTCAGCCATGTGACCAGGCTTGATCAGAAGGCCAGGCCTCTGATCACCAGAATCATCAGGAGGCTCAGCGAGCCGTCATGGGCAGGATCGAGGGTGACCGTATTCCTTCTTGCCATTACCAGCCCTGAGCCATTCCCTCCCTGTCGTCCCAGGCGAAAATTCGCCACCTTCCCTATGGTGATTTCGGCTTAGTCTTCACCAGTGACCTCCAGACCGGCGAAAGCACTGGCCCACAACCAGCCGCCAGGGCTCGGATGAGCGTCACCCCCACAAGAACCCGCTCCAGGCTCAAGCCCGGAGCCGTGGTGCGCTGCCGCACCCGCCGCTACCTGGTGGAAGACGTGCAAGCCCCCCAGGAGCCTGGCGCCGACACAGTCGTGTCGATGGCCTGCATGGAGGACGACGCCATCGGCCAGCGGCTGACGGTGTTCCGTGAGCGTGAGATCGACTTCGAAGTGCTGGGGGAGAGCAGCTGGGAGGCGGTGGCCCAGCGGGGCTTTGACCAACCCAAGCAGTTCGCCGCCTACCTCAACACCCTGCGTTGGAATTGCGTCACGGCCACCGACGCCGAGCTGTTCCAGGCCCCGTACCGGGCCGGGATCGATGTGAAGGCCTACCAGCTGGAGCCACTGCGCAAGGCGCTGCAGATGCCTCGGGTGGGCCTGTTCATCGCCGATGACGTAGGCCTGGGCAAGACGATCGAAGCGGGCCTGATCCTGCGGGAGATGCTGCTGCGCCAGCGGATCAAGCGGGTGGTGATCAGCTGCCCGCCGTCGGTGCTGCGCCAGTGGCAGGAGGAGATGGCCAGCCGCTTTGGCCTGGCGTTCACGGTGATGGACCGGGCCTACGTGGCCAAGGTGCGCCAGGAGCGGGGGTATGGCACCAACCCCTGGAGCACCCACAGCCGCTTCCTGATCTCCCATGCCCTGCTGCGGAACTCGGAGTACTCAGCGCCGCTGCGGGTGTGGCTGGAGCAGGGCATGGGTGGGGAAGACCAGGCTCCTGTCCAGAGCCTCCTGATCCTGGATGAGGCCCACAACGCCGCCCCGGCCAGCAACACGCTCCGCTATGCCATCGATTCCGGGCTGACCCGCAGCCTGCGGGATCTGGCGCCCCTGTTCGAGCACCGCATCTTTCTTTCCGCCACGCCCCACAACGGCCACAGCAACAGCTTCACTGCCCTGCTCGAACTGCTCGATCCGGCGCGCTTCGTGCGGGGGGTGCCCTTCGCGCCCAGTGATCTGGACACGGTGTTGGTGCGCCGCCTCAAGGACGATCTGCGCCGCATCGGCGAGGAGTTCCCCGAGAGGATTGTTGAACCCCTGTCGGTTCCCAAAGGCAGCCTGCCGGCCGACACCCCGGAGCTGGAGCTCTCACGCCTGCTGCAGACGTACCGAAAGCAGCGGGAGCAGCGGCTAATCCAGCAGGCATCAGACCAACGAAAACTATCTCGGTTGCTCAACGCCGACCGGTTGGTAACCACCAACCTCCAGAAACGGCTGCTCAGCTCGATCGAGGCCTTCGCCCGCACCCTCAAGGTGCACCGCAAGAGCCTGGATCAGAAGCAGGAGCAGCGCCGTGAGGCCTTGGCGGCCGCGGGAGCCCAACTGGATCTGATGCTCGGCGGCGCCGATAGCGACAGCGACCTGGCCGAACTCACCGAAGACGAGCTTCTCAATCTGGAGGAGGCCCAGACCCGGGCGGCGCTCCGCCAGACCCTCCAGGCCGATCAGAGCGATCTGGCGCTGCTGGAGCGGATGGGTGAAGTCGCGGCGGCCAATCGCTCCATGCCCGATCCGCGCATCAAGATGCTGGAGACGTTTCTGCGCACCCACCTCTGTCCCGACCTCGGGGAGGCCAAGGCGACGTGGAAGCCCACCCGGCTGCTGATCTTCACCGACTACGTCGACACCAAGCGCTACCTGGAGCGGCAGCTGCGCGACCTGCTCGGCGATGACGATGCCGATCGCCGCATCGCTGCATTTACCGGCGGAATGAGCGAGGAGAACCGCGAGCGGCTCAAGGCCCAGTTCAACGCCGACCCCGACCAGGAACCCCTGCGGATCCTGATCGCCACCGATGCCGCCCGGGAGGGGGTGAACCTGCAGAACCACTGCAAGCACCTGATCCACTTCGACATCCCGTGGAACCCCAGCAAGCTGGAGCAGCGCAACGGCCGCATCGACCGCAAGCTGCAGCGCGCTCCCAAGGTGTGGTGCCACTACTTCGTGCTGGAAGACCGCCCGGAGGATCGGGTGATGGATGTGCTGGTCAAGAAAACCGAGGTGATTCGCCAGGAGCTGGGATCGCTCTCACCGTTGGTGCAGCGCCAGGTGGATGAGGTGCTCGAAGGCGGCATCGACACCGACAAGGCCGAGGCGGTGCAGCAACAGCTGCTGGCGATGGATTCCGCCACAAGCGATCGCGGCGCCATGCTCAACCGCGCCCGGGAGGAGCTGGAATCCACCCGGCGGGTGGAGAAGCTGCAGCAACAGCAGGATGAGCTGCGCCAGCTGCTGGTGAAGTCCCACGACTGGCTGGGCTTTGACGACGACCCTTTCCGTGATGCGCTCAACTGCTCGCTCGACCTGCTGGGCGTGAGTGGACTGGTACAAGGAAGCGACGAGAAGGGGCAACCCTGCTGGCGCCTGGAGCACCCTGAAGCCCTGGTGGCCGGCAGTAACGACCGCAGCTGGGAGCACACCCTCGACAGCCTGCGGGGCGTGTGGGATCGCAAGACACCGCTGTGGCAGTGGCGCCAGGACCACCCCGTACGGCCGGTGATCTTCTCCGATCCCGGCCGGCTCAATGCCGAGGCCGTGCACCTGCATCTGGAGCACCGGTTGGTGCAGCGTTTGCTGAGCCGCTTCCTGAGCCAGGGGTTCCTGCACCATGAGCTGAGCCGGGCCTGCGTGCTGGCCAGCCCCGACCCCCAGCCCAAGGTGTTGGTGCTGGGCCGGCTGTCCCTGTTTGGCCAGGGGGCCACCCGGCTGCACGACCAGCTGATCAGCGTGATCGCCGACTGGCATCCCGGTGCGGATCGCGCCGCGGTGCTCAAGCCTCTGGCGGGTGCTCTGCAA
Source organism: Cyanobium sp. Copco_Reservoir_LC18 (assembly GCF_009834675.1). Taxonomy (NCBI): domain Bacteria; kingdom Bacillati; phylum Cyanobacteriota; class Cyanophyceae; order Synechococcales; family Prochlorococcaceae; genus Cyanobium; species Cyanobium sp. Copco_Reservoir_LC18. The sequence continues at coordinate 127,721 of NZ_ASAC01000003.1, read as the reverse complement.
GAGCAGGCCTGGGCCGTCCTCACCAAGGCGATGGAGACCGGAAACACCGAGGCGATCTCGGCTGGCATTCGCAGCCAGCTGCAGGCCGAAGCCCCTGCGGATGTGGCTGCCCTCAAACCAGCCTTGGATGCGGCAGCCCAGCAGGCTCAGGCAGCTGCGGCAGAGCTGCTCAAGCGGCGGGGGGACACGGAGGCCGCAGCACTCAAGGAGGTGCTCAGGGCCCAGCGCAAACGCATCAATGCCACCGTGCGGCAGCGGAATCGCGATCTGGCCAAACTTGATCGACAGGCTGCGGCAGCGGATCCCACCGCCCTGATCCCTGGCCTGGAAGAGCAGTTGGAGGTGCCGGCCCTGGATCTGCAGAAACTCACGAGTCAGGAGCGTAAGCAGCTGGCGGCCGATCAAAAGCACTGGCAGCGGCGCCTGGACGCGATTGAGGCTGAGTTGGCCACCGAACCGAAGCGGATTCAGGAGAGCTACCGGGTGATCACCCACCGGCTGGAGCCTGCCGGTCTCGTGTATCTCTGGCCGATCAGCGGATAGCCATGCCCCGCCGCCCCCCCGCCGTTGACCCCGAGCTGAAAGCCCACCAGGAGTGGCTGGGTTACCTCCAGCCCGTGGGCCTTGTAGTGGCCCCGGCGGCGATGCAGGACGCCGGCTGGGTGGTGACCCGCAGCGGCAGGGAACTGATCGAGCGGCAGGAGCGCTACCGGGAAGCCCTTGAAGCCCTGGACTCCGATCAGGAGGCCGATCCAGACGACCGAAAGCTGGGTTTTTCCCGCATCGAGACCCTGCTGGTGGAGCACCTGGGCTGGAGCCTCGATCAGATCCAGGGCAACCCAAGCCAGATCGAGGCCTTCACAAGGGAGCTGCCTGAACTCGGCGAGTCCCTCGCCCCTAGTGCCGTGGTGCCAGCCGCCTCGGGTGAGGGCGCCCAGCTCCTGCTCCTGGAGCTGGCAACCGGAACGGCCCTGGATCAGAAGGTCACCGATGGCGAGCATCTCTGGAAGGCCACCCCTCAGGAGCGCTTCGAGCGGCTGCTGCGCGAAACAGGCGTGGAAGCGGGCCTGCTGTTCAACGGCAGCCAGCTGCGCCTGGTGGTGGCACCCAAGGGCGAAAGCTCCGGCCATCTCACCTTCACGCTCAAGGATCTCGCCGAGGTGAGCGGCCGGCTGATGTTCTCAGGCCTCGACCTGCTGCTGGGGCAGAGCCATGTGTTCCTGGATCCCGACGGGTACCGGCTAGCGGATGTGCTCAGGAAGAGCCGCAGCTTCCAGGCGGTGGTGAGCAATGCCTTGGCCGATCAGGTGCTGGCGGCGCTGTGGGATCTGCTGCGCGGCTTCCAGCAGGCCGATGAGCTGAGCCAACGGCAAGACGTGGAACTGCTGGGCGATCTGCCCGAGCGGGATCCGCAGCAGCTCTACGGCGGCCTGATCACCGTGCTGATGCGGCTGGTGTTCCTGCTCTACGCCGAAGACGAAGCGCTGATGCCCAGTGATGCGGTGTACGAGCAGAACTACAAGGTGAGCGGCCTGTTCGAGCAGCTGCAGCGCGACGAAGCCGAATACCCCGACACGATGGAGCAGCGCTACGGCGCCTGGGCAGGTCTGATGAGCTTGTGCAGGCTGGTGTTCGATGGCGGCGGCCCCACCACCGACTACCTGCCAGCACGCAAGGGCCAGCTTTTCAATCCCGCGGAATACCCCTGGCTGGAGACGCCCTGGATCAGCGATGGCGTGGTGCTGGCGGTGCTGCGCAACCTGCTGATCGTGAACGGCGAGCGCATCAGCTATCGCGCCCTCGACGTGGAGCAGATCGGCTCGGTGTACGAGGGAATCATGGGCTACGCGGTGCGCCGCATCCCCGGTCGCTGCATTGGTCTGAAGAGCAAGCCCCAGGGCGCCAAGAAGCAGCTCACCACGGCGGTGGATCTTGAGGCCCTGCTTGCGCTGCCCGGCGGCCAGCGCAAGGTTTGGCTAAAGAAAGAGGCTGACACCACACTGCCCATTAAGGCTGCCACGGCGCTCAAGGCCACCAGCAGCGAAGCCGAACTGCTGGAAGCGCTGGCCCCCCGCATCGACCGCGAACTGTTCGATGGCCCCCAGGCGGCCGGGAGCCTGGTGTTCCAGCCCACCGAGGAGCGGCGCCGCAGCGGCAGCCACTACACCCCCCGCGCGCTCACCCGGCCGATTGTGGAGGAGGCCCTGCGCCCCTGGCTGGAGCATTGCCACCACCGCCCCACGGCGGCCCAGATCCTCGACCTGAAGATCTGCGATCCAGCCATGGGATCAGGCGCCTTCCTGGTGGAGAGCTGCCGATTTCTGGCCGAACTGCTGGAGCAGGCATGGACCCGTGAAGGCTTGCCGGAGACCCTCAAGCCTGGCGGCCATGCCCACGGTGAAGAACCGCTGCTCTACGCCCGCCGGCTGATCGCCCAGCGCTGCCTTTATGGCGTAGACAAGAACCCGTTTGCGGTGAACCTGGCCCGCCTCAGCCTTTGGCTGGTGAGCCTCAGCAAGGATGCGCCGTTCACCTTCGTGGATCACGCCCTCAGGTGCGGCGATTCGCTGGTGGGAATGGAGCGCAGCGAGATCGAAAAGGCCCTCAAGGGTGCCAGCCTGCAGCGCGAACTTCAGATCGACTACCTGGAGCAGGTGCGCCAGCAGGAAGCCAGCAGCTTCGCCCTGTTTCATGCCGACAGCCGCAGCGACGCCGACGACGCTCAGAAGCGCCAGGCCCTCGATGCACTGAATGGGAGCACGGCCTACCTGCGCACGGTGGGCAATTTGCTAGTGGCGGCCTTCTTCAACGGCAAGAAGCCAAAGGATCGCGAGGAGCTGAAGAAGATCTATCTGGAAGCCACGCTGAATCACCACACTGCGGCGACACTTGAAGACGAGTTAGCCGAACCACTGAAACGACTATGCGAGGGCGACAAAGGCATCCAGCCTCTGCACTGGCAGTTGGCATTCCCGGACGTTTTCGGACGCTCAGATCCAGGGTTCGACGTGTTTGTCGGCAACCCACCCTTTGCCGGCAAGAATACCATCAAGAAAGGGAGTCACAAAAGTATTCTCAATTGGCTTAAGTGCCTCCACCCTGAGAGCCATGGCAATGCCGATCTGGTGGCTCACTTCTTCCGCAGCTGCTTTAATCTGCTGCGTCCCGGTGGATCTCTGGGACTGATCGCCACCAACACCATCGCCCAAGGCGATACCCGCAGCAGCGGCTTGCGCTGGATTTGTCTGAACGGCGGCACGATCTATTCCGCTCGCAGAAGGTTCAAATGGCCAGGTGCCGCCTCCGTAGTAGTGAGCGTCGTACACCTGTGCAAGGGCATCTACCCCGGAGAGAAGCTACTGGATCGCCGTGATGTCAAGCAGATCACGGCTTTTCTGCTTCAACACGGGGGACATGAAGACCCCAGGCAATTGGCAGTCAATTCAGGCAAGAGCTTCGTGGGAAGCTATGTCCTGGGCATGGGCTTCACTTTTGATGATTCGGGCCTGCCCGAGGCAGACTCGCCTCTGGATGAAGAAGAGCCTCAACAGGATAATGAGTCCGACGCAGAAGAAAGTGAGAACCTCCAACCAGATAACGAAACCCCGGGAATCCCATCTCCAATTGCCACCATGGAGAGGTTGATCGCGGAAAACCCGAAAAATCTCGAGATGATTTATGCATACATCGGCGGCAAGGAATTGAACGACAGCCCCACTCAATCTCACCACCGCTATGTGATCAACTTCGGTGAGCGCAGCGAAGAGGAGTGCAGGCGGCAGTGGCCTGAGCTGATGGCAATCATCGAGAAAAAGGTGAAACCTGGACGACTGGAGCAGAATCGTGAAGCTCGAGCTCGGTATTGGTGGCGCTTCGCAGAGGTGTGTCCCACCTTGTATGCAGCAATAGCCGGAAATAATCGAGTGCTCGCCATGGCTCGCGTTAGCCAAACGGGAGCGGTCGCATTTACAAAAGCCGGTCAGGTCTACTCAGACATGTTAATTGTCTTCACGAGAGAAGAGACATCGTGGCTGTCCATGCTGCAATCGCGACTACATGAGCTGTGGTCTCGTCTCCTTGCTTCTTCCATGAAGGACGACCTTCGCTATACACCTTCTGATTGCTTCGATACCTTCCCCTTCCCCGCTGCACTCCTCGATTCCACCGCCAACGATCCCGCGCACGAAGTCACCCGCCAGAGCCTCGAAGCCATCGGCGAGCGCTACCACCAGTTCCGCGCCGAGCTGATGGTGAACAACAACGAAGGCCTTACCAGCACCTACAACCGCTTCCACGATCCATCCGAAACCAGCAGCGGCCTCCTGGAGCTGCGCAGGCTCCACGGCGAGATGGATCAGACGGTGCTGGCTGCCTACGACTGGAGCGATGTGCTCACCGCATGCGGTTTCGGCCTCGACTACCTCGACACCGACGACGACGCCCAGCTCCCCGATGAGCTGCAGGAGCGCATCGCCAGCGGCGAGCTGTTCTTCTGGAATGCCGATGAAGCCTGCGCCTTCGAGGCTCAGCTGCGCGCCACCGGCGCCGTGCAGGGAAAGAAGAAACTCCCCTGGCGCTACCGCTGGCCCGATGCCGTCCGCGACGACGTGCTCGCCCGCCTGCTGGCGCTGAACGCCGAGCGCTACTCCGAGGAGGTGGCCCAGGGCCTCCACAGCAAGGGCTCCAAGAAGCCGGAAGGCCCGGCAACGCCGGGGGGCAAGCGACGGGGGCGGCCGCCGAAAGCGGCACGGGGCGGCGAGACTGGCTCGATGCAGACCGAGCAGATCGGTCTGGCGCTATGAACTTGGACTCCAGGCAAGCGCTACACGAAGCCTGATCGCCACCATGTCGACCTCCTCCGGCTCCAGCAGCAAGCCACCCGCAGATATCGGCAAGACGACCGCCCGGCGGTTTCCGCTGGTGCATCAGCTGATCCACTTCGCTGATCTGCGCAACTTCTATCGGGAGATGCGCGAGGCTCTGATCTCCGCCAACCGCCGTGCCGGCGCCCAGCAGGGTCTGGTCACCAAGGCGAAGAACAAGATCGCCCAGCTGCAGGCCGAGATGACCCGCCTGGAACAGGAACGCGACGACCTGTTGTCCTATCGCCAACGGGTGGAAGAGGAGGCCAACCAGATCTCGGCCGTGCTGCCCAGGCTCAAGGACAGGCTGCTGCAGGTTCAACAGATCGAGCAGGCCCTGGAGAACCTGGCCGATATCAAGGAGGCCGTCGATCAGCAGGAGCGGGCCAACGGCGGCCCCACCAGTCAGTCGATCCAGGACCTCAAGCTCGCGGTGGAACGGCTGCTTGAGCGTGCCGATGCCGTTGAGTTCTTCGAGGAGTCCATCGAGGATGCCGAGGCGGACGCAGACAGCCCCACCGACCGGCCCGATCGAGGTGACGGATGATGAAAAAGCCTGAGTCCCGCCGCCGCGGTACACCGATCAGCGACGGCCTCGGCGCCGATCTTCAGACTCTGGGCACCATCCTTGCCAACCACACCCGCGGCCTCGACGACTACCTCCAGCGCCAGGCCAGCCGGATCGAGGAGCGTCACGGCAATCTGTTGGCCGAAACCGCTGAGTTGCTGCTACCGGCGGGGCTGGATCTCGACAGCCTCACTGCAGGGGAGCTGCAGGATCTCTGCCGACAGAACCGTCTGCGGGGTTGGTCGAAGTTGCGCCGCAGCGACCTGATCGCCTTTCTCCGCGAACGGTTGGGTCCCCAGCTCCAGGCTCCATCCGGCCCAGCGACCTCCTACCCCGGCGATGCCAATCGCCTTGAGCGCTTGCTGCTGCTGCTTCTGCGGCAACTGGGAACCTCCAGCGAAGCCATCGATGACGCCTGGCGGGACCCCGGCGAACGGAACGGCTAGGTGTGTAGTGCACCGGGCTGATCAGCCCGGCAGCCGTGCCGAGAGATCCTCGGGCACCCTGAAGATTTCTCGGCGGCCATCCTTGCCTGGAAGCAGCAACCCACGGGCTGCCAGCTTCTGCAGGTCACTGCGGGCGGTCTGATGACTCACCCCATGGCTGTTCTGGTGCGAGAGCACCGTGTAGCGGAAGCCGGAATGCCGAAGGGCATGGCGTAGCAGGGCAAGTTGGCGGTGGTTCAGCCCGTCCATTCCCTCGAGCCGCTGCTGCAGGGCCCCCACCTCACCGGCCTTGCGTTCCAGGTAGGCATGCAGATTGGCAATGGCCTGCTGGATCACCTTCACCTGGGCCAGCAGGAAATAGGTGAGGTCGTTGTCGTCGCTCTCGCTGAGAAGAAACGAGCGCTCGTACTGCCCCCTGGCCTTGTTGATCACCGAGGAGATCGAGACAAACTCGAACAGCCAGTAGCCCTGATGCAACATCGCCCAGTAGAAGAGCGCCCGGGCGGTTCGGCCGTTGCCATCGCAGAAGGGGTGGTCGTAGGCCAGCCAGAAGTGCAGGGCGATGGCCCGCACCACCGGGTGGATGAACACCTTCGGGGTCTCGCCGTTGGCAAAGCGGCAGAGCTCCTCCAGCCGCTGCGGCAGCTCCTCAGCCGGTGGCGGCACATGGAACACGGTGCCGTAGGCGTCATCCACCACCACCTCCTTGCCGGCTGGGCGCAGCCGGCCGGCATCGGCAGGGTCATCCAGCGTGTCCTCGCTCACCAGCCGGTGCAGATCCAGCACCAGCTGCGGTGTCAGTGGCTGGTCCCGCAGCTCCTGGATGCGCTGCATCGTCAGGAAGTTGTTGAGGATCATCCGCTCGGAGCGGTCGCGGGGCGGCCGGCGGCTGCGGATCATCGCTTTGGCCACATCCCGTGTCGTGGCGGCGCCTTCCATCTGCGAGGAGGTGATCGCCTCCTCCATCAGCGAGCTCAGCAGATAGCGATCCCGGGTGGAGCGGGTGTTGACGGCTTCGGGGGCCACCACGCTGGCACCAGCCTGCATGTCGATCTGATGCAGGCCCTGGAGCAGCACAGGCGGTTGCGAGAACCAGAAGGCCTGTCCGTCACTCGCCAGAAGCGGCAGCGGGGTGGGCCGGCGGGAGAGCTTCTCGGCCAGCCACCACTGTTCATGGCTCAGTCCCTCCGGCGGCGGGCGATGGCGCAGCTCATCCCAGTGCAGGTAGTGATCTCCATCCGCCGCGGTGGCCAGGCGGGAGAGCATCGGCAGCGTCTCCTCCAGGCCCCCACTGCGCTGCAGCATCTCCTGGAGAGAAGGGGGCTTGCGGGGCAGCCGGGTGGTCAAGTGCGATGAACTTCAAACTTGCTTCAAATTAGAAGATGGTTTGACTTTGTGCTCGGAGCGCCGTCTCCAGGCCAGTCGCGGTGGTTTCCTGCCAACCTGGCCAGAATCGAGCGATGGTCACCTCCGCCGAGATCCGTCAGCAGCTCGTCGCTGCCCTGCGTAGTGACCTGATCGGCCCGGGTTGGGATGAGGTGGCCCGGCGCCATGAGCGCCTCAGCCAGCCCCCTTCGGTCTGGTACACGACGGGCTTCCTGGTGCCCCATGTGTTCCAGCAGGAGGCAGAACGACAGACCCCCGATCAGCAGCTGAGCTTCGCGGATTTGGGCGGGGAAGACGACAGCAACGACGCCGCCAACCGGCTGGAGAAGAAGGAGCGCGACGAGGATGCCAACGATTCCCTCGATCAGGCGAACAAGCGCCGCAGCTGGTTCCCCTCCTCCCTGGGGATGAGCTTCATCCTGGAGCGCGGCTCCACGCTGGAGGCCATGGTGAGCTGGGGCGACTACAGCGCGCCGGCCGATGGGGATGAGGCCCGGCTCTGGCTGCGCACGCCCCAGCGTGTGCCGAAGACCCTCACGATCACCGGCCCCGGCAGCAGCGATGACATCCCGCTGGAAGACAACCCTGCGGGCCTGTGCCTGCGCTGGATCGCCAGGCCGGCCCCCAGGAAGCTCGGCTACCCCAGCGATCAGCTCTCGGTGTCGCTGTTCCTGCTCAACAAACGAGAGCCACCCAAGGCCGACCAGATCCGCTACCGCGACCCCCTCACAGCCTTCCAGGCGGAGCTGCGCCTCCATTGCGCCCGGGGCTTCCCGCCTCGCCGGGACGCCCTGCAGAACGCCGCCAATCAGGACAATGACGAAGCACTGGCGGCTCTGCAGTACCGCCGCGACTTCTGCTTCGCCAGCGGCCACAACGTGGCCGTGATCGCGGCGGGCATCGAGCCCGAGCGGCCCGATCGCGCCCTCACCCTCACCACCACCTGGCTGCCGACCGCCGAGGTGATGCGGGTGCTGCCAGAGCCTCCGGCGGAGGCATCCAATGTGCCGATGAACATGGAGGCCTTGGCCGACCTGGCCCAGAGCGAGCAGATCATCGGCAGGCTTCAGCCGATGGTGAAGGCCTACCGGCACTGGATCGCACGCCAGCCGGGCCATCCCATCGAGGATCCTGTCCTCAACGAAACGGCCAAGAACCTCTGCAGTCAGGCCCAGGACTGCGCCGATCGCATCGAGGCCGGCATCCAGCTGCTCGCCGATCCGCTGGTGCGCGAGGCCTTCCGCACCATGAACGTGGTGATGGCCCGCGCCCAGCGGCAGCGATCAGCCTTCAGCGCCAAGGTGCCCCCCGATCAGATCGGCAAGGCCAGCGGCACCCGGACGCCGAGCTGGCGCTTCTTCCAGCTGGCGTTCGTGTTGATGAACCTGCCCGGCCTGGCGCAGCCACTGTCCGAACGGGGGCGGGTCGATCGCGAGACGGTGGAGTTGCTGTTCTTTCCCACCGGCGGCGGCAAGACCGAGGCCTACCTGGGCCTGGCCGCCTTCACCCTGGTGCATCGGCGTCTGGCCCACCCCGGCATCGAAGCGGCCGGTGTCACGGTGCTGATGCGCTACACGCTGCGCCTGCTCACGCTGGATCAGCTGGGCCGCGCCGCCACCCTGATCTGCGCCCTGGAGCTGGAGCGGCTGGAGCGGGCCAAGGCTGGCCATCGCTACCTGCTGGGCGACTGGCCCTTTGAGATAGGCATGTGGGTCGGCAAGGCCGCCACTCCCAACGTGCTCGGCGGCCCCGGCGACAGCGATCAGAACTCCACCCACGCTCTGCTCACGAAATGGAAGGCAGGCAAGCGCGACCGGCCTATCCCGATCGAAACCTGCCCTTGGTGCAACAGGCCGCTACAGCCCGACGGCTTCCTTCTGCTGCCGCCGAAGAAGCCGGAGCGGATGGAGATCTACTGCCGCGAGTCTCGGCAGCCGGAGGCCCGCCAGGAATTCACCCACATGGGGCCCTGCCCGTTCCAGAAGGGGGTGCCGTTACCGGTGCTGGCCGTGGACGAACAGATCTACCGGCGCCTGCCCTGCTTTCTGATCTCCACGATCGACAAGTTCGCAGCGCTCCCCTGGGTGGGCCGAACCTCGGCCCTGTTCGGCAACGTCAGCCACGTCCAGTTGCCCAGCGCCACTGGGTTGGCCGGCTTCTGGGGCCCTGCAGAGAAGGCCGCAGGCCTGACGATCCCCCACGGCCGCCTGCTGCCGCCCGAGCTGGTGATTCAGGACGAACTGCATTTGATCAGCGGCCCGCTCGGCACCCTTGCCGGGCTGTACGAGACCGTGATCGAGCGGCTGATGCGGCCGACACCCGAATCGCCGCCCCCCAAGATCGTGGCCTCCACCGCAACGGTCCGCCGTGCAGAGGCCCAGATCAAGGCCCTGTTCGGTCGGGCTCAGGCTCGGGTGTTTCCACCACCTGGGCCGGAGCGGGAGGACAACTTCTTCTCCCGCACGATTCCTGACTCCAACCAGGCCCGCCTCTACGTGGGTCTGTCGGCCCCCGGCCGCAACCTCAAGGGCGTGCTACTACGCAGCTACCTGGGCCTGATGGCCGCAGCCCAGAAGGCCTGGGACGACAACAGGGGCCTGGGCGCCAAAAACCCGGCCGACCCCTACATGACCCTGCTGGGTTACTTCTCCAACCTCAAGGAGCTGGGTGTCACCCGCAGCATCCTGGAAGATGAACTCGGTGCCCAGCTCGAAGCTTTCGCCATCAACCGGGCCCTGCCGATGGAGGGAGTCGAGAATCCCTTCGCCAGCCGCAAGCGACCGGAGATGCCGGAGGAGCTGACCTCACGGGTGAGCACGGCGCGGATCAGCGCCACCAAGGATCGGCTGTCGAAGCCATACGTCGACAAGGAGCGGCTCGATGTGGCCCTGGCCACCAACATGATCTCGGTGGGTCTTGACATCGCCCGCCTGGGCCTGATGGTGGTGCTCAACCAACCCAAGACCGCAGCCGAGTACATCCAGGCCACCAGCCGGGTCGGGCGTCAGTTGAGCGCAAACCCCGACGAGAACAAGCCAGGCCTGGTGCTGGTGCTGCTCAACCCCAACCGCCCCCGGGATCGCTCGCACTTCGAGCTGTTTCCCTACTGGCACCAGACCTTCTACCGGCATGTGGAGGCCACCAGCTGCACGCCCTTTGCCAGCCGAGCCCTCGATCGCGGCCTGCCTGGCGTGGTGGTGGCCTTGGCACGCCACAGCGAGCCGCAACTGGCCCCACCCAAGGGGGCGATGGCCGCCGACACGCTGCAACGGATCAAGGATCAGATCGCTGAGACTCTTCAGAGCCGCTGCATCGCCACCGGTTCCGCTGACGACGGCCACAGCCAGCTGCTGCCCACGGAGGTGCGTGCCCAGGTGATCGATCTGATGGAGGCCTGGTGGAAGCTCACCCAGCAACCCGAGGCCAAGTTGCAGTACTGGACCTACGAAGACAAGGGCTCCGGTGCCGGCCTGCTGCACACCCCACTGGATACCGATGCCCTGTACAACGGCGAGGGCTACAAGCAGTTCACCACCAACTGGAGCTTGCGGGATGTGGAGCCAGTGGCACCGATCCGTCTGGTGAACTTCCGAGAGGAGATCACCGCCGACGAGGACTGACCTGAACAATGCCACCCAGCACGCGCCGCAAGACCGCACCGCCACCCCTCGGGGAAGCCCGCCAGAGCCAGGTGCTGCAGCTCTACGGCCCTGGGGCGATGGTGGATCTGCCGGACTACGCCGTGCTGATCGGCGGCCTCGACTTCTGGAACGATCGCGGCTGTGACCCGATCCATGAACCCCGGTTGCTCCGGCTGGCGCGGCAGGCCACGGGGGCAGCACGGGTGGATCTACGCACACCGCCCAAGGAGGTGGATCCACTCCGGAACATCAGCGGTTCGATCAAGGCTCTGCGTTTCCCCGAGTGGTCGGTGGTGCAGAAGAAGATCCCCGATCGGAAGGCCTTCGGCATCGTCTGCCGCACCCGTTTGCTGGTGCACTACAACGACAGTTGCATCAAGGACTGGAAGAAATTCAAGGACGACGAGGGCGAGCATCCGCTGGTGCCAGTACGTTTCGTGATGGCCTGTCCTCACGGCCACCTAAGCGACATCCGTTGGCGTGACTTCTGCTTCAACCAGTTCGGTTGCAAGAACGATGAACGCCTCTACCTGCTGGAGGCAGGGACCGGCAACGACTTCACCCAGATTTTCGTGCAGTCGGAGAGCGGTGTGACGCGAAAGCTGGCCGATGCTCTGATCCCCGAAACCAAGGCACTGGGCACCTGCCAGGGACACACGCCCTGGCTCGGTCGGTACAGCCGGGATCCTGAGCGCTGTCTCACCGATGGTGAGCCCACGCAGAGCCGGCTGCTGGTGCGCTCCGCCACCAACGCCTACTTCAGCGAGACGATCTCGGTGATTTCCCTTCCGGAGGAAGCTGGTGGCCTGGCCAAGCGGGTCACCGAACTGAAGGACGAACTGGCAGGGATCGAAGCCGAGGCCGACATCGCCATGGCCCTGAAGTTCAACCCCAGGCTCAAGAGCGCCTTCACGGGGGTGGAGCCAGCCGCCCTCTGGCAGGCCATCGAAGCCCAGCGGGGTGGCAGTGGTGGCGACGTGCCCCAACCGAAGGATGAGGAATTGCGGCTGTTGGTCGGCCCGATGGATGGGGTCTCCAGCTCCGCCGAAAACAGCCTGTTCGAGGCCTCAGTCTGGTCACCGGCAGGTGCACCGGCCTGGTTCCGGAAGGCCATCCGCCGAGTGCTGCTGATCCGGCGGTTGCGGGAGGTGCAGGCCTTGGTGGGCTTCACCCGCTTCACGGCCCGGACCAGCAGCCTGGGGGGCCTGCCGATCGACACCACCAAGACGAACAAGCGTGCTCCGCTGGCCAACGACCTGCGCTGGCTGCCGGCCTGTGAGAACAAGGGCGAAGGCATCTTCATCGAGTTCGACCCCGCCACCATCAAGGCCTGGGCCGCCAGTGATGCCGTGGCCAGCCGCGCCGCCCAGTTCAGCAAGGCGTTCGAGAACGACTGGCTGAAGTCACGGGGACTCGACGGCGAGCAATTCCCCTTCCCGGGTGCGCCCTACATCCTCTTGCACAGCTTCAGCCATCTGTTGATCACCGAGATGGCGCTGGAGTGCGGCTATGGCGTCAGCTCGATCCGCGAGCGGATCTATGCGAACTCCGACATCGGCTACGGCATCCTGCTACTCACCAGCACCTCAGGCTCTGAGGGCTCCCTGGGTGGTCTGGTGGATGCCGGCAAGCGGATCGTGCCCTACCTGGAGCGGGCCTTCGAGAGAGGCCAGCTCTGCAGCAACGACCCCTTCTGCTCCGAGCACGACCCCAACCCCCCCTTCGACACCCGCCCCCCCCATGGCGCCGCCTGCCATGGGTGCGAGCTGATCGCCGAGACCTCCTGCGAGCAACGCAATGAGTTCCTCGATCGGGCCCTGGTGAGTCGCACCGTGTCGGTCCACGACGACAACGACGACCCCAGCTTCTGGAGTTTCATCAACTCCGGGTCCTCCGGATGAGCCTCTCTCTGCCGGCCCAGACCCTGCGCAGTGTGGCCGCCTCCCTCCGGCAGCTCAGCTATGTGCCCACCAGCTGGCAGGCCCTGCTGGGGGGGCAGAGCCAGCAGATCCGCGAGCAGCTGGAGCCCTTGCTTGTGGACATGGTGCGCGAGGGAGCTCACCCCAGACTGCTGGCCCTGGTCCTGGAGCGGTTGGCGGATGCTCAGCAGGAACGCCAACGCGAAAGAGATGCCTGGAGCTTCGTCTGGTCGGGGCCAGAGCCCCTCCATGCAAGAACGGCCGACACCTTCGCGACAGTGGATCAGCTGATCCGGGAGGCACGATCCAGCCTGATCATCGCCACCTACAACATCGGCCTCTCCGCAGGCTTTAGGGAGTTGCTGGAATCGATTGCGGAGCGTCTCGCAGATGGACGGCTACAACGGGTGCAGCTGTTCTTCCATCCAGTGCAGATCGAGGGAAGGCTGGAGTCCGATCCTGTAGGACAGATCCGCCGCTGGTTCCACACGGAGGTGTGGCCCTGGCCCGCCAAACCCCTGGCCTACATCGATCGCCGTCTGCTGGCCGGTACCAGCGAGCGTTGCCACCAGCACGCCAAGGTCGTTGTCGCCGATGCAGGCACCGATCTCGCGCGCGCCTTGGTGACCAGCGCCAACTTCAGTGAAACCGCTCAGCGACACAACTTCGAAGCTGGTTGGCTGGCACGGGAACCCTGGCGCGCCAACCAGGTGAGCGATCACCTGCAGCAGATGGTGGCAGAAGGGTTCTTTGTGATGCTCTGAGCCACCACCGCTTAGAGCTGAGGGAATCGGAAGCCCTTCGTGCGCGCGTAAAAATGCCCCAGAAATCCGGGAGGCCCTTCCTACCCGGCTTACTGAAATCCCCCCCACCCAAAAAACCCTGGGGGGGGCCTGACCAGGCACGCTTGTCAATAAGGCCTTGTTGACTCTCATTCTCAATAGCGCGCTCGTGTGAATCGGTCCCGTGCTCAGGCTGCACTACCTTCCTTGCCGCCCCGACTGAACAGGCTGGCGGATATCCGCAAGGGCCAGACACCTGCTGGAGCAAGGACTCTCCATGGTCTGGCACGTTTCCAAACAGACTGCGCTCCAAGTGGCAATCCATCCATAACGCAGTCTCAATGACTTGGTGAACAGGCGTCGTCTGCCTTCATCTACCTGGACGAGGGGACGTGCCACCCTCTCCATCAACCATAGGGCTTCAATCCCTTCATTAAGATCCTTCTATCCTCGGGGACTGCAAAGAGGTGGACGCAGTGGCCACACCACTGCACAGCAGCCAACTCATGGCCTCATCCGCATCAGCTCCAACAAACAACTCGATCGCCACGAAGAACAACTCTTCTACAGAGGCACTTCCAACCAAGCCATCCCCAGCTCCCCAACCCCTGAAACAACCCATGCTCGGCCCAGCCGCCATAGCGGCAGCAGAGCAAGCTGGTCAATACCACTCCCTTGGTCCTGTCTACACTGGCATCGGGATGGTTGGCGATTTCTCCCTGGAGATTGGCTTCCAATCCGGGGAAGGCCAGGAGCAGCAACGATCGGGGATCGGCTTCTTCATCCGCAGCGATCACATCGCCAAGCGGTACGTGAAACTGATCATCTGATCAGACTCACCCCCTGAGTCTCCAGCTCAGCACCTATGCCCCCTTCCGCGGGGGCATTTCTTTCTTTCCCCAGCAGCTCCCCTGCTGCCTGGATTGCTGCCGCCAAAGCAACTCCACTGGCGGCATAAGCAGTGAGTGGAGAACCGAGGCCGTACTGACGCATGAGCTCACCAGCGTTGGTGTAGGCATGAGAACGGCCTCCTGCCAATACCGCACGCCTCAAAGAAAGGGTGCGCTCCAGATCCACATCACCCCTTTCACTGAGCCCAGGCCGGTAAGGGCCCTGGCCGAGCAGGGTGGTGATCTGCATCACCCGATCCTCAAAGCCGAGGCCCGCCCCATTCATGCGTGAAATGGCTTGATTCAACCGGCCCAGATCGAAAGCTGGATCCACATGCTCCCCAAGAATCGCTGCCGATCGAGGGGTGAGCATGCCGCCATTTCCCTCCAAATCCTCCACAACCATTCGAGCCAGCCGCACCTGGGTGTCGTCCGAGACCACGGCATTGCCACCCACCAGTCGCTCGATCGGGCGGATTGCTGCATCCGTGAGAGCGTCATTCCAGCTGCGAACCAGGGGATTCTGCAGCACGAGCTCCATCAGTCTCTGCTGAAACGACTCACCTGCCGCCTTTCGCTGAACCATCAGAGCCGCATACCTCTGGATGAAGGGTAGGCCCCTCCCCGGGGGCTGTTCGTCGGTGTTCCGCCAAGGCGGAGCATTTCCTTCGAACACTTGCCATGACTTCCACATCATCCCCAAAAGACCGCCAGGCCATTGATCAGTCGAGTGCCCCAGGCACTGGACATGAAGAGCGGCTGACCCACTCCCTCATTGAACTGATGGCCAATGGGGTCAATCCCTGGCGCAAACCATGGAGCCCCAACCGTGGTGGCTCCCATCGCAATTTAGTGACCGGCCATCATTACACCGGCGGCAATCCAGTCCTGCTGGAAATGCAGATGGCCGCAAGAGGATCCGAGCTGCCCCTGTGGCTTGGGTACAACCAGGCCAAGGAACAGGGGTGGAGCCCCCATAAAGGCAGCAAGGCCTGCGTCATTATCCGACCCCAATTCAACCACTACGAAGCACTCGATGCCGATGGCAATCCCCTGCGAGACATCAATGGAGAAACCGTGATCACCTCGTGGGTGAGCTACAAGGCAGCTGCTGTCTTCAATGCCGCCGACCTCCACGGCGACGGTATTGAGAAAGCCATCACCATGGCTCTCGGAGATGTCAAGCCCATCCCTGAAGCGCAGCGACTTGCAGAGGCCCGGGCGGTACTACAAGCCTGGCCGGTGCCCGTGATCTACGGCGCCGACTGCGCCTGCTACATTCCGGCATTGGATCGGATTCAGCTCCCAACTGCAGGCAGCTTCCATAGCCGCGAAGCATTCCTGGCCACCTATGCCCATGAAGCGATTCATTCCACCGGAGCTGCCAAGCGTCTGAACCGCGATGGCGTCACCAGGAGGCATAGCTTTGGAAGCGAGGCCTACGCTAAGGAGGAACTGATCGCGGAACTCGGAGCCTTCCTCCTGACCCAGCGACTGGGTATTGGCAGCAACAGTGAAAACCATGCAGCCTACTTACATCACTGGATTCAGATTCTCCAGGAAAGCCCACGAATTCTGTTCAGACTCCTCAGCGATGCCAACAAAGCAGCGGATCTGATCGCGTCAAGCGTCATCAAGACCGCAGCCGAAAAGGCGCCAAAGCCTAGCCCCATCCTTGTACGGAGATGAATCATGAATAAATCGGATCAGCCAAGGAGGAGATCTCACCCCTTGGGGGCAGGATTACTGTCCAAGCCACAGTCTCATCACCCAAGTCGGAATTAAGCTCCCCAACTCCGGCATCACATTCTGACAACTGGCCCTCGACTTTCCGGGGGCCATTTCTCAATTCTAGGAATTCAGCAAGACACATCTCTCATTCGACAGAGAGGGATTACAGGAAACAATAGATACTCATCTCGATGTGAGGAGATCTTTCAAAAACCCGACCATCACGGCCGTCAACTGCAAGTTCGACCAACCCTCACGCCTGACCCACGGCAAGCAGACCTGACCACCCAGATCTCCACCCTGCTACCTGGCCTTGTGGCCCTTTGGCTTACAACCTGTAAGCACAATTTCGCCCTCGTCATCCCCGTCTTGCGACGGGCGGCCATTCGACGCTAGGCCTTCCCTTCCGGACTTTACATCACACTGCAACAGGCCCATCAATGGCGGCGACCGCCGATTCATGCCAAATCCGAGTGGCATGAACTTTTGGCATGAACTTCTCCAGTCATACCAATGGATCTGAGAGTTCATGCCATCGTGCCACCGTTTGGGAGGCCTCATGACGCCCGGATGCGCGTCGCACCCGGATGCGCGGGCGCGATCTATATATGCACCTCATTTCCCAACCCGTGCCTGTGATCACGTGGATCACCGCAGTCCACTCACTCGCTTCGGGACTCGATCCATGCAAGCCGATCCCAACCAGTGGCATATGGGCGCTGCTCGCCTGAGCTGGCTCCTCTTCGACAGACATTGACGAGCCAAGGAGGACGGGCCCAGCGCTCCTCAGCAGCCCCTACACGGCCCAGGAAGGCGGCTGGAAACCCAACAAGTCGCTAGACACGCTTCGCCATTCCCCGCCCCGCAGAGGGCCTTCCAGGGCCGCATTGGCGCAGGACGCCTATGACCTCGAAAGACCAACCAGCGCCTTGCAGCTGGGCCACGGACTGGAGGACCACCTTTGCAAACGTTTTTGCAAACAGACCTCGACAGGTATTCCGGAAATGCAGTTATAGCAATGGTTCATAAGCGAGATCGCCCTGCATGGCATGCAGGGGGTCAGCGGTTCGAGTCCGCTTGGCTCCATTTCATTGGTTCAATGCCCCCCTGGGGTCCTTTTGTTCCGGCTCAGGGTGCCCCCACCATGTTGTGGGCAAGCTGGCTGAGCCGGCAATGGCCGGCGCCGATCCGACCATCAGGATGGTTGGATCCCCTGCCCCTGGCCCCTTGCCCAACCGATCCCCCCGGGCCCTCTGGCGGCAACGACGGTCCGCCGCCCTCGCGGCAGGATTGGCCCTCCTCCTCTTCCCGTCTGTCGTCCCCATCGGCAGGGCTCAGGGGATCGTCGAGCCTGACAACGGCTCCCTGGCGCCGATCGATCGGGAGGCCTTCCGGCAGCAGTACGGCCAGGAAGGCCTGTTCCGGCTGCGGCTGGGGCTGGAGGCGGCCGAACAGCCAGCCAAGCCCGGCGCAGGAAACGCCCCCCAGGCCTGCCCTGCCGCCACCTGGGCCGGCTCGCCCCAGAAGCAGCGCTACGACGCCGCCCTCAGCCTGCGGAAGTACTACGCCGCCGGAGAGGCCCTGGGGGAATGGCGGCGGCTCTGCCCCACCAGGCCCTGAGGCACCACGGGAGCCGGGGCGGCTGGGTCACTCACTCGCCGCCTTGATGCGCATGGCCGCCACCAGGCTCCGGATCTCCTCCGGCGACAGCTTGGGCCGATCCAGCTTGGGGGTGAGCCTGATGAGCCTGCCGGTGAAGCGGAAGGGCGGCTGGTAGTCGGCGTCGTTGACGCGGTGAGGGTGTCGGAGCCGATGTCGAAGCTCTCGTCCCACCGCAGGATCATCGGCAGCGTCCTGGGCATGGTTCTGGTGGCCCCTGCCGTCCACCTTGTGGGTGCCGGTGCCGGGGCGGCCGACGCCGCTGAAGTCGTTGAAGGCCAGGGTGCCCGCCCCCTTGCCGTCGCAGACGAAATCAGATGGCGTGCTTGGCCACCCCGGGCTCCCGCGGATCGCTGCTGGCGGCGGAGTCGGCCAGCAGCGGGTCGTCCTGGCCGGCGAGGCGGTCATGGCCGGGCCGGTACCCGTCCTCTGTCCACTCCCAGACATGGCCGCCCATGTCCTGGTGCCCGGAGCCGTTGGGTGGAAAAGGCCCACCGGCGCGGTGCCGCTGAAGCCATCCTCGGCCCTGTTGTGGACGGGGAACTCCCCCTGCCAGGTGGTGGCCAGGCAGGGCCGCCAGGTGTTGCCCCAGCTGAAGGCCCGATCCCGCAATCCGCCCTGGGCGGCGAACTCCCACTGGGCCTCGCCGGCAGAGGGCGGCCGGAACACCACCGAGCCGGGGCGGGAACGGCACCCAGCAGCACCATGGCCAGCCCCACAGCCAGGATCGGCAGGGCGGCCAGCAGCGGAAAGCCCCAGACCTCAGGACGATGCATGAACAGGGATTCGAACAACCGAGGATTCGCGGGGCCCTGCGGATGGCTCACGGCCCGCATTGTGAGGGTGTGAAAGAGCGGTTCAGGGTCCCATCGATCACCTTCGACACGCTCCTTGGCACAACGGATTGGCCGAACGCATCGACGCCGGCGTCGGCCCTGTGGGCGCCGTTGAACGCAGGACGGCAAGCCTGTCGCAGGGGCGCAGACGTTCTGCCCAGGACTTGTCAGGAAAGACAACGGGCTGTTTCATGTCCACGAGATGCTTGGCAGGCAGGCATGTCGCGCCGTTCTGCTCAAGGCCTCCAGCGCGGGACGAGAAAAAGAGACACCTCGGGACGCCCGTTGTCGGCGCAACCGGGCTGAGGCCATGCACCGTCCCGTTCCACCTCCCGATCCCGCCTCCAGGATTTGCTCTCCCCCACCCATGATTTTCCGCCCTGTCCGCAACTCCCGCCCGACGCTGCTCGCCTGCTTCGTCCTCGTCATCGCGGCGGCCTGCCCCGGAGCCCGGGCGCAGCCGCAGGCGAGCCCTGATCAGACGGCAGCGCTCAACGCCGTGGCCCGGATGATGGAGGCGCAGCGCACCTACTACCAGAAGAACGGCGCCTTCCGGGCCACGGTATCGAACATCCAGCAGGATTTCGGCATCACCCTGCCGGACTCCTTCAACTACGCCGTGCGCACCACCACCGAAGCGGCCTACAGCTATGTGATTCCGGCCCAGTCACCCCAGGCGGGCCAGCTCAATGCCTATGTGGGAGCGGCCTTCCTCACGCCCACCCAGAATCCCAGGATCACCACGATCATCTGCATGAACATCCAGCCGGGCCAGATCCGCCCAGCGGACCCCCAGCTCGTCCTCGGCAGCCTGGTGGCCAATCCCACCGGCCGGATCGTGCAGTGCGGCGATGCCTCGGTCGAGGTCACCGCCTCGATCGTCAACGAATGAGACCTGATCTCAGCCCGCAGCCGGTAAGTGCGTAGCCGTTTTGCATCTTCCATGGGGCCAGTGGCGATGAGACACGCGAACATGCGCTCGGCAAACGTCGCGTTCCGAATTGGTCTGATGGGCTTACTGCTCGTGTCGGTGCCGGCACTCGCCGCCAACGGGAAGCGCAAGGACGCCTCAAGTCGGGCGGGTCAGTCGGTCGTCAAGGCCCTTGTCCCTGCGCACGGCATCGAGGAGACGAAGCGTATTGCCGAGCAGGCCTACATCTATGGCTTCCCGATGATCGCCGCCTACAAGGCGATGTATGCGTTCAACGTCGACAAGTCGTCGCCGCAGTTCAAGAGCGGATTCAACCAGGTCTGGAACGACAACAAGACCTTCACCCCCAAAGACACGGCTATCCCGACGCCGAATGCCGACACGCCCTATTCGATGATCCAGGCCGACCTGCGCGCCGAGCCGCTGGTGTTCTGCGTGCCCGAGGTTGAGAAGGGCCGCTACTTCTCGGGGCAACTGGCCGACCTGTATTCGTTCAACTACGGCTACGTCGGCAGCCGCACCACCGGCAACGGAGCGGGCTGCTATCTGGTCGCCGGCCCCAACTGGAACGGTGACAAGCCCCAAGGCATCGCCCAGGTGTTCCGTTCGGAAACACAGTTCAGCCTGATCATCTTCCGCACCCAGCTCTTCAACGCCGCCGACATTGACAACGTGAAGAAGGTGCAGGCCGGCATCCGCACCCAGCCGCTCTCGGCCTTCCTGAAGCAGCCCGCCCCGCCCGCCGCACCGGCCATTGCGTTCCCTCCTTTCGTTGGCCAGGACCCATTCAAGACCGACTTCGCGGCCACCCTCGACTTCCTGCTGCAGTTCGCGCCCGTGGTGCCGGAAGAAAAGAAACTGCGGGCCAAGTTCGCCAGCATCGGCATCGGCCCGGGCAAAACCTTCAACTTCCATGACCTCACGCCCGAACACAAGGCGGCGGTGGGCCTGGCCGTGAAGCAGGGGTACGCGGCGATCGCCAAGCGCCGCGACAAGATCGGCAAAGACATCAATGGCTGGCTCGTCGGTGCCGCCTTCGGCGACCGCGCCTTCTTCAAGGGCGACTATGAGCTGCGTGCCGCCGCTGCCATGGCCGGCATTTACGGCAACGACGCCGCCGAGGCCATGTACCCGTTGGCCAAGACCGACGCCACCGGCGCTGCGCTGGACGGCAGCAAGCACCGCTACACTCTGACCTTCGGCAAGGACGAGTTGCCGCCAGTGAACTCGTTCTGGTCGGTGACGATGTACGACGGCAAGACGCAGTTGCTGATCGACAACCCGATCAACCGCTATTTGATCAATTCACCGATGCTGCCCGCCATGAAGAAGAACGCGGACGGCTCGCTCACGCTGCTCATCCAGAGGGATTCGCCCGGCAAGGACAAGGAAGCCAACTGGTTGCCCGCGCCGGATGGCCCGATCTACATGGTGATGCGCCTGTACTGGCCGAAGGACACGCCGCCTTCGATCCTGCCGCCCGGTGAGGGCAGCTGGAAGCCGCCGGCCGTAATCCGGGCACAATGATCGGATTCGACAATCTCAGTCTCTGATCAGCGCTCATTGCCATTCGCTCTCTCGATTCACCCTCAACCAACCCATCGAAAGTTCCGATCATGATGTTCAGACCAAAGCTCTTGCCTATCTTCTTCACGGCTACCGCACTGGTTGCTTCCGTCGGTTGGCACACCGCCGCGGAAGCGCAAGCACAACCGGCACCCGGACCGATCGTCAACCTGACGGATCCTTGCCCGATCAAAGCTGAGAACTGGCGCGGCAAGGCCTTCTACGAGATTCTGTTCATGTTCCGCCAGCCCAACGGCGGCGGGATCGGCAACTACTTCAACTCTCTCAGCAACGCCCTTCCAGCGCCCGACGACGTGATGGACGCGCGCTTCCGCGCCCTGAAGGCGGATACCTTGAGGAAGGAGTTCGGGGGCGATGGGATCTTCTTCAATGGCCCGCGGCGCCTGGTGGCAAACACCGTAACCGCCTCGTCCTGGGACGGCTGCAAGCAGCGAGTGATCGGCACGATCCCCTTGAACCTGGACGGCACCTTCGAAGTCCCGAGTTTCAAGGCGTTCGTTTCCGGACCGCCGGTGGCCTACAAGCCGTTGGTCTCCAAACGTGACAGTCGCATGGTCTTCAATGCGGGCGAAACAGTGTATGAGCTGATCACTCCCGAGGGCGCTGTCTATACCATGTTCAGCCTATCCCTGAAAGCCGACCCCAACAACACCATCGAGAACCTGCCCACACTGGGCAAGCGCCTGACCTTGCCGACGGGCTGGACGTTCAGGTCACGCAAACTGGACAAGGAGATGGTTCTGACGGCCGCCGCCGACTCCAACCCGCCCAACACCGTCGTGCTCGACCAGCTTGAGGGCAACTACCAGTACAACGCCGGCGCCAAGTAGTGGCCTGCTGGTAGCCGCCCGCCTCGTGGCAAGTAGAACGATTCCTGGAACAACGAATCGCGAACGACGTAGAACCAGAGATGTTTCTGCTGACTGCTTTCCGGCTTACCGATGTGGGCAGGGCCGTCGTTCGCAAAGCATGCGTGAAGGAGAACCAGAGCAAGTTGTCCCCAAGCTGCATCGACACCATGCTCCCGGCGTCCGCGGCCCATGGTTTCCACCAGCACGTTCAGCTGGGCGCGGTGCTCCGCAAGCGGGCGCGGCGGCGGCGCAGGTCCCCGTCCTCGCACTTGAGCCGATCGTGGCTCAGGCACCGGTGGGCGGGACCCGGGTGGTGCAGCTCGACGCCTCTGTGGAGGCGGCCTCCCCACCCCCACCCAGAATCCCAGGATCAGCTGGTTGGATAACCAGACAGGCCCGATCCGCCCGGTGGGTCCCCAGCCTGTGCTCGGCACCTTGGCGGCCAACCCCACCGGCCGGATCGTGCAGTGCGGCGATACCTCGGTCGAGGTCACGGCGTCGGTCGTCCACGAATGAAGGCCGGCGGTAGCGTCAGAGGGCTGGCCCCCGCGCAGCCCTGATGCCGCCCGCTGAACCCACCGGCATGGTGCCCCTGACGCTGCTGGAGTCCCGGGCGGTGGAGGTGACCGATTCCGACGCCCTGCTGGCGCGGGTGTCCCAGAACTTCCCCCTCAACGCCTTCCTGGAGAGTCCTCTGGGCGGGGCCTTCTTCCATCGCAGCGGCGTGATCCACGTCGGCGATGTAGCGGTGTCCTGCAGCCGCCACTCCCCGCTGGAGATCGGCTTCGACGACTCGCCGACCGCCACCCTCACCCTGCCGCTGACCGGCGTTGGCGAGGTGGCCACGGACGGCCAGCGGCTGAAGCTCGAGGCCGGCCCGATGGCGGCCTACCTGCCCGGCGCCGCCTTCACCGCCAGCACCGGCACCTTCGAGGAGGTGATGATCTGCCTTGACCGTCGGCGGCTGGCCGAGACGGCCGCCGCCATGGGCGGGTTCGGCGCCAGCGTCGGTGACTGTGGGCCGGCCTTCGAGCGCACCCTGCGGGTGGATGGCAGCGCCTCACCGCAGCAGGCCGATCTGCTCCACCATCTCCACCTGGCGTTGCGGATGCTGGAGGCTCCCCTGCTGCGCTCGGTGGGGGGGCTGCGGGCCTGTCAGCTCGAAGATCTGCTGTTCCGGCTGGTGGCGGCCATCGTCTGCCCTGAGGTGGTGAACGGGATCGATCACGCGATCGCCGATCAGCGCCGGGACCGCCCCTTCGAGGACCTGCTGGAGTGGATCCAGGCCAACCTGCACGCCCCGATCACCGCCACGGAACTCAGCCGGCGCAGCGCCTACTCGCAGCGCAACCTGCAGTACCTCTTCCAGCGGCGGTTCGGCTGTAGCCCCATGCAGTGGGTGAAGCGTCAGCGGCTGAGTGCGGTCCATGCCGATCTGCTGCGGGCCCAGCCCGGCGAGACCGTGGGCGCCATCGCCCGCCGGCATGGCTTCGTGCAGATGTCATCGTTCGCCGCCCGGTTTCGGGAGAGCTACGGCCTCACCCCCTCACAGCTGCTGCGCCGTTCGCGCCTCGACGCCGGCTGAGGCGCGCGGCCGCCCATCGGTGGAGGAGCGCTTCGCTACCGACAGGCTTCCCTCTGCAGACTTAGAGCAAAGCCAGCATCCGTCCCCCGAGCCTCCCCATGTCCAGCTCCTTCACCCAGGCGGTCGAGGCCCTCACCGCCCAGGCCCAGAGCCTGATCGCCGCCACCACCAGCGAAGTCGACGCCCTGCGTGGGGAACTGGAACAGGAGCGCCGCTTCCGGCGCCACCTGGAGGCCGCCGCCGCCACCCGGGCCCACGAGGTGGCCGCCGAGCGGGAGGAGGCCCGGCTGGAGCGGGAACGGCTCGAGGCCGCACTGGCCGAGGCCCTTCAGGGCCGGCGCCAGGCCGAGGCGGAGGTGGAGCGCTTCCACGAGGCCATCCGCCAGCAGCTGGCCATCTCCGAACAGGAGCAGGCGGCCCTGGAGGAGGCCGAGCGGGAGCGGGACCGGCAGCGCGAGCAGGCCTGGCAGCTTCGCCTCCAGGAGGCCGTCGAGGCCGCGGCAGCCAGGGAAGCCGAGCAACAAGAGGCCGCGGAGCGCGAGCGCCGGACCCTCCTGCAGGACCTGGAGCAGGAACGGCGGGCGCGCCTCAGGCTGGAGCGGCGCCTCGCGGAGGTGCGCCAGGCCGTGATCGACCTGCTCGACCCCCAGGAGGAACCCCAGGCCACGGCGGAGCCCGACGCCACCGGAAACGGCGCGGCCCCTGACAGCGACAGCGGCGGCGAAAGCGAAAGCGGCGGCCAGCTCGAGCTCCCCGACGCGACCGCCCGCCTGGCCCTGCGCAAGATCCTGGTCTCCCGGCCGGCCGGCCAGGGCTCCCTGCCGGTGCTCACCTGAGGTCCTCCCGGCTGAGGCGCGCCTGGCCCTGGCGCCGAGGGAGCCATCTGCTGGCCCTGGTGGCCCTCGCCCTTCTGCTCGTTCTGGCCCCCTTCGATGGAGCCGTTGCCCAGGAGCGGCCGGAGGCCCCGGCCTTTCTCCGGTTGGACGGTCTGCGGCTGTTCCCCGTCAGCACCTCGAAGGACTACGCGGGCGCGGAGCGGGTGGAGCGGGCCAACCGCCTGCTGCAGGAGGCGGTCTCGACCCCGAGCCCGGCCAGGGTCGGGGTGCAGGAGCTCCATAACCTGCCGGTGATCACCCTCGATGACGCGGTGATCCTCACGGTGACCCGCCGTGACACGCAGGAGGGGCTGTCGGTGCAGGGTCAGGCCGAGGCGTGGCGCCAGAGCCTCACCGCCGCCATCCAGCGGGGGAGACACGAGCGTCAGCCCGCCTATCTGGCCCGGATGGTCCCCATCTCCCTGGGGATCCTCGGCGCCACGATCCTGTTGCACCGGCTCCTGTGGCTGCTGTGGCGGCGCTACCTGCCCTCGGCCCTCACCCAGCCGCTGGTGGCTGAGCCCGGCGGCGGCCAGGCCCTGCGACCCAGGGACTGGCTGCTCCACGGGGTGCTGGTGCTGCTGCGGCTCGGCCTCTGGCTGGCGGCGATCCTGATGATCGCCGGTTTCTTCCCCCTCACCCGGCTGCTGACCAGCCGCCTGCTGGAGGCCCTCACCGAGAGCCTGGGCTCCCCCTTCCTCCCCCTGGGGGGACACCGCTACTCGGTCCTCGACGCCCTCATCCTGGTGGCGCTCTTCCTCGTGCTGGTGCGCGGGGTGGCATTCCTCAAAGGCCTGCTGCGGATCCGGGTCCTGCAGCGCACGGGGATCGAACCCGGTTCCCAGGAGGCCATCGCCTTCCTGCTGCAGTACGGCCTGCTGTTCCTCGGAACGCTGGTGCTGCTGCAGCTCTGGGGCCTCGATCTCACCTCCCTGGCCCTGTTCGCCAGCGTCCTGGGGGTGGGGGTGGGGCTGGGCCTGCAGGGGATCGCCAGGAACCTGATCAGCGGCCTGATCATCATGTTCGAGCGGCCCATCAAGGTGAACGACTTCATCGAAGTGGGCGACCTCCAGGGCACCGTGACCCACATCAATCTGCGCAGCACCGAGGTGGTGACCCTCGACCGCATCTCGATCCTTGTGCCCAATGTGGAGTTTCTCGAGTCCCGCGTCGTCAACTGGAGTCACGGCAGCTCGGTGGCACGGCTGAAGATTCCGGTGGGCGTGGCCTACGGCTCCGACTGCCGGGTCGTGCGTGAGGCCCTGCTGGAGGCCTGCGTGGACGTCGGAGACATCCTGGCCACCCCCTCACCCCAGGTGTTCTTCAAGGGTTTCGGGGAGAGCTGCCTGGACTTTCAGCTGCTGGTCTGGATCAACCAGCCCCGGCGGCAGTACGAGATCCGCAGTGAGCTCAACTTTCGCATCGAGGCCAATCTGCGCCATCACGACTTGACGATTCCTTTCCCGCAGCGGGATCTGCACCTGCGCAACGCGCGCCTCGAGGTGGCGTTCCCCGCCGAGATCACCGACGCCCTGCTGAACCGGCTGGGGCCGTTGACACCCAGTGGGGACGACTGAAGAGTCCCCGTCCCTGACCCGGACACGCCACCCAGACCAGGGTGGGGCAGCCGGAAAGGAGTGCTAAAGAATGAGGAGGTCTCCAGCAGACAGCAAGCGGAGGGAATGGCCCCATGCCTGAGCTGGATCTCAACGACTTCACCGACCCCCAGGCAGAGGAAGCGGCAGGTTCAGCGATGGAATCCATTGAGCAGGCGGCCTTGCCTGGCCTTGTGCTGGGGGGGACCGCGGATGCCGGACCTTCCGCACAGAAGGCCAGCCAGAGCGACGATCAGGACTCCCTGCAAGCTCTGCAGAAGCGGCAGCTGAGGGACGAGCATCCTCTGCGGGTTGCCTATCTCAAGGCACAGGCCGACATCACGCAACTCCAGAGGATCAGTCAACGGCTGCGAATCGTCTCACAGGCCTGTATTGCCGTGTTGGCGTGCCTGCTGGGAATCAGTGTGCTTGTCCTTGTCGTCGAAGCCATGCGATCCCGGGCCATTGTCATCAGGGAGTTCAGCACACCGCCGCGGCTCGCTGACAGGGGGCTATCCGGGAGGGTGGTTGCCAGCAGCCTCCTGGACGAGCTCACGCTGCTGCAGTCAAGCACCCGCAGTCGCCTGGAGAAGCGCAAGGTGTCAGATGCCTGGACAAACCAGATCGAACTGGAACTACCTTCCACTGGTATCTCGATTCAAGATCTTGAAAATCTCCTGCGCCAACGCCTGGGGCATGATCTCACGGTATCTGGAGATCTGGTGCAAAGCTCGAATGGCAAGCTCATCCTCACGGTCCGAGGGGAGATGATTCCCGCCCGATCCTTCAATGATGATAACAACGACATAAAAGAACTGACCAGGGACGCAGCGGAGTACATTTTCGAGCACACACAACCCTCGCTCTACGTTTCGTCGCTGATCGCCAAAGGCGAAAGCGAGGCGGCTGTGGCCTTCAGTAAACGAGCATTCCCCAGCACCTCTGAGGCCGATCGGCCGTACCTTCTCAATCAATGGGCCAATGCGCTACAGAACATCAGACAACCAGCAAAGGACTCCCTTTTCCTTTATGGGAAGGCACTGGCCCTGAAGAAGGATTTCGGGAATGTCCACAACAACATCATGCTGACGACCGTCGTCATGGGAAAGGAGCAGGAGGCCTGGGAGTACGGCAAGAAGCATCTGCAACGCCAAGGCGGACGTGCGACCACCAGGAAGGAACTTGGCTCGGGGCAGTGGAATCAACTCACCTGGAACCTTCAGGCTTGGAGAGCCGTTCTTGCTGACGACGCTCTCCAGTACCAGGGGATCGGCTCCGGCAACCAGCTACGTCATCCCGTGATCGCCCTCATCGACACCCGTCTGCATGACCTGGATGGAGCCCGCTTTCATCTCAGCCTCGGGTCTGGAACATCCAGCGATTCCACCATCAAAGCGCGCAGCCATTTTGTGCGGGGACGCATTGCCGCACTGACGGGAAACACCACCGTTGCCCTTCGTGAAATGGAGAGCTTCAAATCCGAGTACGAACGCAAGGGAACGGTTTCCGCCAACATGCCTGGGTACCTCTGCTGGGTGGCCCTGGCACAGGAGGAGGCGGGGCGTCCCCAGGAGGCTGATCAAACCCTCCGCGAAGCTGGACGCTACGTGAACTGCCTGCGATTCAAGGGGGATATTCTCGATCGCAGAGGTGACTGGGAAAACGCCCAACTTGCCTATGCCGAGTCTGTCCGGATGGCTCCAGATCTGCCGGCCGGCTACTACTCCTGGGGGGTGGCTCTGGCGCGACATGGTCAAACCAAGGCGGCCATGGAAAAACTCGCTGCCGCGGCCAAGCGTGGCCCAGGCTGGGCAGATCCCCTGAAAGCCTGGGGGGATTGCCTTGCCTCACACGGGCAATGGAACGCTGCCCTGAAAAAGTATCAAGCAGCTTCAAGGTTAGCCCCTGAATGGGCCGGCCTGAAACAGGCCCTCTACGAGGCAAAGGCCCACCGCTACATCCCAAGGCGACAGCCGCTGGGACTGTGAGTAGATGGGCAGGGAAAAACATGCCATCAGGCCACTACTTTAGAGTTCTGGATACCTGTTCAATGCCCTGAACAGCGATGCCCTGAACAGCCCCACCGCCATCACCGTGGGCTTTCCCTCGCCACGATGAATCCAGCAAGCCCCCGCTCCCATCCCCTTCCCCTGCACTGGCAGGCCCGACCTTGACCCCATCGATGCAGGAGGCGGGGATTGCCCTGCTCCTGGCCCTCGCCAGGGTGCTCCTGGGATCCCTGGTCGTATGGCTGCTGGTGCGGTTGCTGCGCAGCCGGCTGCGACGCTTCGACCGGCGCTCCGGCGCCGCCCTGCGGCGCGATGCCCGGATCGTGCCCCTGCTGCTGGGCAGCCTCGCCTCCCTGGGCTACCTGGCCATGGTGGTCTGGGGCTGGCGGTCCCTGGTGCGCAGCTGGGAGGTGCTCCGGGTCGATCCCGGACCGGATCGTCTGGTGGAGGGCGCGGCGCTGCTGGTGGCGACCGTGCTCGTGGTGCGCCTGATCAACCGCAGCCTGCTGCTGCTGCTGGAGCGGTCGCTGCAGCGCCTCGGGCGGGAGGAACAGACCAGCACCCTCCGGGCCCTGGCCCCCATGATCCGTGCCCTGTTCTGGGGGCTGGGAACCCTGGTGTTCCTCCAGAAGCAGGGGGTCCCCCTCGGCGCGGTCTACGCCTCGCTGGCGGGGGCCGGCATCGGCGTCGGCCTGGCCCTGCGCGGGCCGATGAGTCACTTCATCAACTACCTCACGATCGTCATCGACAAGCCGTTCCAGATCGGCGATCTGATCGGCTTTGCCGACGTCCTCGGCCCGGTGGAGCGGGTGGGGATCCGTTCCTCCTCGATCCGCAGCCTCAGCGGCGAGCGGATCGTGATCGGCAACGAGGAACTGCTCCAGAAGACGATCCGCAACTTCGGCGATCTGCCCCGTCGTCGCGTCGCCCACACCCTGCGCCTGTCGGATCGGATGGCGGCGGACAAAGCCGCGTCCATCGCCGGGCTGGTGGAGGGGGTGGTCCGGGCCCATCCACCGGCCACCTTCGACCACTGCCATTTCATCCGCTTCGTCGAGGGCGCCCTGGAGTTCCAGTTCGTGTTCTTCGTGCCCGAGAGCGATGTCACGGTCTATCTGGATCTGCAGCAGGCCATCAACCTCGGGATCCTCGAAGCGTTCCAGTCCCAGGGCATCGACTTCGCCCACCCTCCCCAGGATCCGGCTCCTCCCCGGATCAGCCCGGCGCCCGGCTGATCCAGCGCCAGGCCCCCGCCATCAGGGCGAGGCCGATCAGGGGCCCCTCGCCCCAGCGGTCGTAGGGGGTGAGCGGTGTGCGCTGCCGCACGGTGACCAGGCCGGTGGCCGGGCGGCCCGGGGGCAGCGTCTCCAGCACCCGTCCGCCGGCGTCCACCAGCAGGCTGGGGCCGGTGTTGGCGGAACTCACCAGCCAGCGGCCGGTCTCGATGGCGCGCAGCTGGGCCAGGGCGGCGAACTGCCCCTGCAGTTGCAGGGGGTAGGGATCGAGGTTGGCGCTGGCCAGCAGCCAGCGGGCCCCCGCTCGGGTGGCGGCGGCCAGGGCCGACCCATCGGAGAGCTCGTAGCAGATGGCCACCCCCACATCCCCCCCCGGCCGCGCCAGCAGCCGGGAGGCGGGCCCTGGCTCGATGCCCCCCACGGCCGAGAGGCCGCTCCAGCGCCACAGGCCGGCCAGGGGCACCCATTCGCCCAGGGGCACCACCCGGTGCTTGTCGATCCCGCCGCCGGCCCGCAGCTCGCCGGGCGCGAAGCGCAGCAGGCTGCTGCGCAGCTCCACCCCCTTGCGGCGGAAGCCGCCGCTGAGCACCTCCACCGGCGCCGCCAGCGGCAACGGCTGGCCGAGGGCCAGGGAGCCCTCCGGCAGCAGCACCCCCTGCAGCGGCGGCTCGGCGGAGGCCGCCTGCCGCTGGGCGGAGGCCAGCTGCAGCAGCAGCCGGCGCTGCTGGTCGGCCTCGAACTTCTCCCGGGTGGGGATGGCGGGCTGGAGCACCAGCCAGCGCTCGGCCCGATGGGCTTCGCCATCGCCCGGGCCGACGCCACGGCCCCCAGCATCGGCCTTGGCCAGCAGGGCCAGGCCGGCCAGATGGCAGCCCACCACCAGCACCAGGGTGGCCAGCAGCCAGCGGGTCCGCTGGGCGGGCAGGGCCCGCAGCGCCCGCCACAGGCCCCAGCCGATCAGCAGCTGCAGCGCCGCCAGGGACCCGGCTCCCCCCAGGGCCGCCAGGCCGGCCAGGGCCCGGTCCCCCGGCAGCGCCGCGGCCCCCAGCCCCAGCCAGAACAGGGGACCCTTGGCCAGCAGCACTTCAGCCAGGCCCCAGAGGGCCGCCGCCAGCAGCGCCGTGCTGGGCCGCCCCGGATCGAGCCGGCCCACCAGGACGGTCCAGGCCCCCACCAGCAGGCCGCCGGCCAGGCCGATGGCCAGCCACAGCGCCAGGCAGATCGGCAGGCTCAGGGGACCCGGCACCCCGATCCAGTCGAGGGGATGGAGCCAGAGCAGCCAGCGATGGCTCACCAGCACCGCCGCCAGCCCCCACAGGCCGCCGCGCCGGAACCGCTGCCCCGCCGGCCCCCCGCGGCTCTCCGTCAGGCACCAGAGCAGCACCACGGCGGGCCAGAGCAGCCAGGGCCAGCCCACCGGCGGCAGGGCCACCCCCGCCAGCAGCCCGCCGCCGGCGCCGGCGACCCAGCCGATACGCCGGTCATTGCCCATGGCCGCCTGGCACCGGAGGCGCCAAGGTCGGGGAAGCGTCACACCGTTTCCCCAAGGAAACCTCCTTCATGGACCAGGGCAATCTGCTGCAGATGCTGCTGCTGCGCGGCCTCGGCACCACCTCGCTGGTGGCCGACCGGCTCAAGTACGTCAGCCAGGAATGGGTGAGCAGCGGCCGCCTCGACCCCAGCCACGCCTCCGCCCTGGTGGAGGATGTCATGCGCGCCCTGCGGGGCGAGACACCGGAGGTGGAACAGCAGGCGGGACGCCAGCTGGAACGCAACCGCGACCAGCTGCTGCAGGACCTGGGACTGGCCCGGCAGCGGGAGCTGGACGAGCTGCGCGGCCGCATCGACCGGCTGGAGCAGACCCTGCGCCAGCGCCAGAACAGCGGCGAAGGGAACGACTGATCGCACTGGCAGAATCCCCCCATCCGGGTCCTTCCGCATGCGCGACATCCTGATCAGCTCGATGGTCTGCGTGGCCTGTCTGATGCTGGCCTTCGTCAGCCAGCTGGTGTCGCCCTCCCAGGTGGAGGCCGCCGCACCGGCCCCCGCCGAGGCCGGCGTCCAGCAGGCCCTGGCCCGCTCCGGCCCCGCCACCGCGCCCCAGGCGAACCCCGCAACCGCCCCGGCGGCGAAGCAGGCCGTGGCGGCCCCCCTCGAACTCGACCCCGACGTTTCCAACCCCACCCTGTTCACCATGGCTCCCGACTCCTCCAGCGCCGATCTGGCCTCCAGCGGGGCCGCGGCCCTGGGCGGCGAGCTCGTCTCCCCCACCGAACGCACCACCCCCAGCGGCCTGCGCATCACCGACCTGACCCTGGGCGAGGGCGCCGAGGCCAGGAGTGGCCAGACCGTGGTGGTCAACTACCGCGGCACCCTCACCAACGGCAAGGAATTCGACAGCAGCTACGGCCGCGGCCCCTTCTCCTTCCCCCTCGGCGCCGGCCGGGTGATCCGGGGCTGGGACGAGGGCGTGGCGGGCATGAAGGTGGGCGGCAAGCGCAAGCTGGTCATCCCCCCCGATCTGGCCTACGGCGAGCGGGGCGCCGGCGGTGTGATCCCCCCCAACGCCACCCTGGTGTTCGAGGTGGAGCTGCTGGAGGTCAAGGGCTGAGGCAGGCCGTCCGGGTGGGCGGCCAGGCTTCGGGTGACGATCGTTACAATGCGCCGTAGCCCCAACCCTCTCCCATGGCTCACCAGCTGCCCGAACTGCCCTACGGCCTCGACGCACTCGAGCCCCACATCTCCCGGCAGACCCTCGAGTTCCACCACGGCAAGCATCACGCCGCCTACGTCACCAACCTCAACAAGCTGATCGAGGGCGGCGAGCTCGAGGGCAAGAGCCTCGAAGAGGTGATCCTGGCCGTCGCCGGTGATGCCACCAAGGCGGGCGTGTTCAACAACGCCGCGCAGGTCTGGAACCACAGCTTCTACTGGCAGTGCATCAAGCCCGGTGGCGGCGGCGCCCCCACCGGTGCCCTGGCCGAGAAGATCGCCGCCGACTTCGGCAGCTTCGAAGCCTTCGTCGAGCAGTTCAAGGCGGCCGGTGCCACCCAGTTCGGCAGCGGCTG
The DNA here is from genome assembly GCF_009834675.1 of Cyanobium sp. Copco_Reservoir_LC18. NCBI lineage: Bacteria > Bacillati > Cyanobacteriota > Cyanophyceae > Synechococcales > Prochlorococcaceae > Cyanobium > Cyanobium sp. Copco_Reservoir_LC18. The sequence goes on along the minus strand of NZ_ASAC01000003.1, from coordinate 95,265 downwards.
GGCCTGGCTGGTGCTCGACGGCGGCACCCTGAAGATCACCAAGACCGCCAACGCCGACCTGCCCCTGGCCCATGGTCAGAAAGCCCTGCTCACCATGGACGTCTGGGAGCACGCCTACTACCTCGACTACCAGAACCGCCGTCCCGACTACATGACCACCTACCTCGACAAGCTGGTCAACTGGGACTTCGTGGCCGCCAACCTGGCCGCCGCCTGATCACGGCCTCTTCGGCTCCAACCACCAGCCCCCGGGGATCCCCGGGGGCCTTTTTTCAGACCGGCCGGGCCCCTGGCAGCACCGCCTCCGGCGCGATCCACATGGCATCGCCGTAGGAGAAGAAGCGGTACCGGTGCTCGATCGCCTCGGCGTAGAGGGCCAGCAGGCGCTCGCGGCCGATCAGGGCGCTCACCAGCAGCAGCAGCGAGCTCTTCGGCAGGTGGAAGTTGGTGAGCAGGCCCTGCACCACGGCGAAGCGGTAGCCGGGTTGGATCACCAGGTTCACCGGGCCGGTGTGGGGGCGGAGCTCGCCGCCGTGCCGCTGGGCCACGGCCTCCAGGCTGCGCACCGAGGTGGTGCCGATGGCGATCACCCGGCCACCGGCCGCCCGGCAGGCCGCCACCGCCTCCACCAGCTGTGGGCTCACTTCCACCCATTCGCTGTGGAGCTCCAGGGCGCTGAGGTCTTCCGTCTCGATCGGCCGGAACGTGCCCAGGCCCACGTGCAGGGTGGTGGTGGCCACCCCGACACCCCGCTCCCGGATCGCCGAGAGCAGCTCGTCGCTCAGGTGCAGGCCGGCGGTGGGGGCGGCCACGGCACCGGGACGGGCGGCGTAGCGGGTCTGGTAGCGCTCGTTGTCGCTGGCGTCGTGTTCGTGGATGTAGGGCGGCAGGGGGATGGCGCCGTACTGCACCAGCAGGGGCTCGAGGGCCGCCGCGTCGGCGCATTCCGGCGGGAACTGCACGATGCGGCCGCCGGTGGCCGGATCGCTGCCCAGCACCGCCACCGTGAGCGGCGGCTGGCCGCCTGCCACCACCTCCAGGCTGTCGCCAGGCCGCAGCTTCTTGGCGGGCCGCGCCAGGCACAGCCACTGGCCCGCTTCGCCCGACCAGGGCTCGAGCACCAGCAGCTCCACCGCACCGCCGCCGGGCCGTCGCGCCTCCAGCCGGGCCCGCAGCACCCGGGTGTCGTTCACCACCAGCAGATCGCCGGGCCTGAGTTCGTGCTGCAGATCCCAGGCGCTGAGGTGGCGGGCATGGGGGGCAGGCCCGGCCCCCGCCGGGTCCACCACCAGCAGCCGCGCGGCGTGCCGGGGCTCCACCGGCCGCTGGGCGATCCGCTCCTGCGGCAGGGCGAAGTCGTAGCTGGACAGGCGCAGGTCGGCGGGATCCGGCACGGCGGGAGTGACCACGCGGCAGGGAGGTGCCCTAGAGGGCCAGGCTTTCGGGTCGGTTCTCGATCAGGTCGGCGAGATCCTTGAGGAAGGCCGCCGCGTGCGTGCCGTAGATGACGCGGTGATCGGCGGTGAGGTTCACCTGCATCTGGCGCCGCACCGCGATCGAGCCGTCCTTGAGGGCCGCCACGACGGGCCGGGAGGCGGCGACCGCCAGGATGGCGCCGGTGCCCGGGGGCAGGATCGCATCGAAGCGATCGACGCCGAACATGCCCAGGTTGGAGAGGGTGAAGGTGCCGGTGGTGTACTCCTCCGGCTTGAGCTGCTTGGAGCGGGAGCGGGCCACCAGGTCGGCCCAGTGGCGCGAGAGGGAATAGAGGTCGGTGCGGTCGGCGGCGGCCAGCACCGGCGTGATCAGGCCGCCGTCATCCATGGCCACGGCCACGGCCACGTTGACGGCGGCCGGGTAGGCCATGCCCGCGTCGCTGGCGGAAGCATTCACCTGGGGATGGCGCGCCAGGGTGACGCCCACGGCCTTGGCCAGCAGGGCCGTCATCGTGACGCCCTTGGACTTCACCTGTTTGTAGAAGGCGTCGAGCCGGTCGGTGGTGATCGTGTAGCCGACGTGGAAGCAGGGGACCGCCAGGCTGGCGTTCATGTTGCGGACGACCGCCTGCTGCAGGGTGTTGAAGGCCACCGTCTCACCGGCGCGGCCGAAGGCCTGGCCGGCGGGGGCGGCTGGGGCGGCCGCTGCGCCATTCCCGGCCGGGGCGGCCATGGCCGGAGCAGTGCCTTCGGCCACCCGGGGCACGCTCACCGGCTGGCCGGTGGCCTGCTCCACGTCCTCGGCCTGGATGCGGCCGTTGGGACCGCTGCCCCGCACGGAGGCCAGGGCCACCCCCAGCTGGGCCGCCAGCTTGCGGGCCCGGGGGGTGGCCACCACCCGGCCGTCCGTGGCGGCGGGGGCCACCGCCACCGGTGCCGGAGCGGGGGTCGGGGCGGCCACGGCGGCCGGGGCCGGAGCGGGCACGGCGGGGGCCGCCGGAGCGGGGGTGGGGGCCGCCGCCGCAGGGGCGGCCGGAGCGGGGCTGGCGGCGGCCGGGGCCGGTGCCGCGGCCCTGGCCGCCGCGATCTCCGCCTCGCTCTCCACGATCAGGCCGATCGTCTCCCCCACCGGAGCGGTGCTGCCCGCCTCCATCAGCACGGCGGCCAGGAAGCCCTCCTGGAAGGCCTCCACATCCATGTCCGCCTTGTCGGACTCGACCACGAGCACCGACTCGCCCCGCTCGACCCGCTCACCGGGTTTCTTGAGCCACTCCACGATCTTGCCCTCCGTCATGGTGGAGCTGAGGGCCGGCATGAAGATTTCGTGGGTGGCCAACGGGGGACTGCCTCTGTGATGAGGGTGATTTTAGGTGGCGGAAGGATCAGCCCCCCTCGATCGCCTCGATCACCCCATCCCTCACCAGCACCGACACCTGCAGCTTCTGCACCAGGTTGTCGCCCACCTGGACGTCACAGAAGCTCTCGATCTGCCCCTGCTCCACCACCTGCTCCATCTCCAGCTCCCGCACCTGGCGCTGCTGCTCCAGCACCTGACGTTTCTGCTCCTCGAACTCGGCGCGCTTGGCCGCCACCTGCTGCTGCACCGAACCCACCTGCTCCTGAACCCGGGGGTCAAGCGGGTTGATGCTCTGACGGCGGATCTCGTCGATCAGCCGCTGCCCCTCCTGCTCCAGCTGGGCCAGCTGCTGGTCGAAATTGGTGAGTGCATTGCTGAGCTCCCGCTCGGCATCCTCCTTCCAGCGCGGTGTCACCACGGCACGCACCGTGATCGATCGCTTGATGTTGAGGCTGGTGCCGTCGGCCATGGGACTGCAGGTGCAGGGCACAGGCTGTCAGGCGACGGGGGGTCCGGTCAACCGTGGGATCCGCTCTCGCCATAGAGGGCGGCGATGGCAGCGCGGTCCCGGTCGGCGATCCGATCGCGGCGCTGCTTGAGGGTCTGGGTGAGCAGGCCGTTGTCGATGCTGAAGGGCTCCACCAGGACAACGCCGCCGAGCCGTTCGTCGGCCCGGGAGCCCGGCCGGGCCGCCAGCAGGCGGTTGCACTCGCGGCAGAGGGCCCGCAGCAGGGCCGGATCGGCGGCGGCGGGGGCCTCCTCCGGGCCGGGACAGGGAAGCTTCGCCTCGGCCGCGAACGCCTGCAGCGCCTCCGCTTTGGGCACCACCAGGGCCCCGAGCTGCTTGCGGTCCTGGCCCACCAGCATCACCTGCTCCACCAGCGGTGAGGCCACCAGGGCCTCCTCCAGGGGGCCTGGCTCGATGTTCTCACCGCTGCTGAGCACGATCGTGTCCTTGGCCCGGCCGGTCAGCACCAGGGTGCCGTCGGCCAGCAGCAGGCCCAGGTCGCCGGTGTCGAACCAGCCCTCGCCATCGAGGACCTTCGCCGTGGCCTCGGGCTTGTTGTGGTAACCCCCCATCACCTGGGGGCCCCGGGCCAGCACCAGCCCCCGCTCCCCCACCGGCAGCGGGGTCCTGGTGGCCGGATCCACCACCTTCAGGGCGGTGTCCGGCAGGGGCTGGCCGGCGCTGCCGCGACGGTTGCTCCAGGGCCGGCGGCAGGCGAGCACCGGGCTGGTCTCGGTGAGGCCGTAGCCCACCAGCAGCTCGATGCCAACGGCTTCGAAGAAGCCGTCCACGTGGATGGCCAAAGCCCCGCCGCCGCTGATGGCGGTGCGCAGCCGCCCCCCCACCAGCTGGGCGCGCACCTTCGGCCAGAGCAGGGCGCTGGCCGTCCCGTGCAGCGGCCAGAGCAGCAGGGCGCCGGCGGCGGCCACGAGCCGGTCGGCCGCCCCGACCGGCTTCAGGGTGAGATCCAGGGCCGTCCGCCGCCGCCGGTGGAAGGCCCGGCTGGCGGCGAGGGCCCGGCGCAGCAGGCGCTGGCGGGAGGCGGGCATGGCCGCCAGGGCGTCCTCGAAGCCGGAGAGCAGGGCCTCCCACAGCCGCGGCACGCTGATCAGGTACTGGGGCCGCACCTTCTGCAGGTCGGAGCGCAGCTGCTTGAGGGTGGTGTAGGTCTGGCGGCAGCCGCAGCTGAGCAGGAAGTACTCGGCGGTGCGCTCGTAGGCATGCCAGATCGGCAGCACCGACAGCACGTGGTCGCCGGGGCTCGGCGAGACCGCCACCCCCAGGGTGGCCAGCTGGTGGAGGACGTTGGCGTGGCTGAGGGGCACCCCCTTGGGCTGGCCGGTGGTGCCGGAGGTGTACAGCAGCGTGGCCAGCCGCCCGGGCCCGCCCGTGGGGACGGGCGGCAGGGGGCTGGCGGCGCCGCGCTGCAGCAGCTCATCCCAGGTGAGGCAGGGCAGCGGCAGGGGCATGGACGGCGCCTCCCCCTCCAGCAGCACGATGAAGCGCAGCCGCCGCAGGGCAGGGCCGTCGAGGGCCAGCCGCTCCAGCAGGGCGGCCGACTCCAGCACCGCCCCCACGGCCCCGGCGTCCTCAAGGATGTAGCGCAGCTCCTCGGCCGGGGCCGCACTGCCGCGCACCGCATCGGCCGCCCCGGCCCGCATCAGCCCCTGGTCGGCCACCAGCCAGCGGGGGCCGTTCTCCGCGAACAGGGCCACCACATCGCCCGGCCCCACCCCGAGATCGGCGAAGGCCGCCGCCGTCCGGTCGATGGCCTGGCGCAGCTCCCCGTAGCGCAGGGTCTCCGGATGGCGGCCGTGGGGGGCCTCGAGCGCCACCTGGGGGCCGTACGAGCGCTCCAGTTCCGGCCAGAGGCCCTCAAGCCCCTGGAGCTGGCTCCAGTCGCGGCGGGCGGCGAGGGCACGGCGGTCCTGGGCGCTGCCGCCCCAGTGGATCTCGGCTCTGGCGTTCATGGGCGGCCGGCACGCATCACGGGAGGTCAGGATTCTCCCAGTCCCGACCCGTCTCCCCCCTCCCCCAGGCCAGCCAGTCCCTCCTGTGGCCCCGGCGGCCGCAGGGCCAGGCCGAAGCGGCGGGCGAAGGCCGCCAGCAGCAGCGGCGCCACCTGCCCGGTGGTGAGGGCGGGCCGCCAGTCCACCAGCCGTCCCACCGGCCGGCCGGCGAGCCCGCAGGGAACGATCGCCCCGAAGCCCTCCAGGGGGCAGTCGACGTTCAGGGCCAGACCGTGCTGGCTGATCCAGCGCCGGGCGCCGACACCGATCGCCGCCAGCTTGCGGCCCTCGAGCCAGACCCCGGTGAGGCCCTCGAGGCGCTCCCCCTCCAGCCCCAGCTCCTGCAGCACGGCCAGCACCACATCCTCCAGGGCCCGCAGATAGAGATGCAGGTCGCCGCCATGGCGCTGCAGGTCGAGCACCGGGTAAAGCACCAGCTGGCCGGGCAGGTGGTGGGTCACCTCACCGCCCCGGTCGATGCGGTGCAGCGGCAGGGGCGGGTGGGCCGGATCGAAACCGAGGTGCTCCAGGCTGGCCCCCCGGCCCAGAGTGTAGCAGGGGGTGTGCTGCAGCAGCAACAGGGCGTCGGGCGCGGCGGGATCGTCGAGCCGGCGCCGCTGCAGACGGCGCTGCCACTCCCAGGCCAGCGGGAAGGGCACCGGAGAGCGGGCTTCAAAAAGAATTGCGGGAGTGTTGGGGGCCATGCAGCGGCGTTCCTAGCTTGAGGTTGTCCCAGAGCCAGAATTCCTCTGGAGGCAGGCACCCGAATGAAACTGCTGATCCACGGCCGCAATCTCGACGTCACACCGGCGATCAGGGAGTACACCGAAACCAAGCTCAATCGCGCCATCAGCCATTTCGATGGCATCGTCAAGGAAGCCGACGTCCATCTGTCGGTGGCCCGCAATCCCCGTGTGCCGCAGCAGACGGCGGAAGTCACGGTCTTCGCCAACGGGGTGGTGATCCGGGCCCAGGAACGCAGCGAGAACCTGTACGCCAGCATCGACATGGTGGCCACCAAGCTGAGCCGCCAGCTGACCCGCTACAAGGACCGGCTGCAGGAGCGCAGCCAGGGTCCGGTGCACCGTTCCGCCGCCGCCGAGGAAGCCGGAGCCGCCACCCTGCCCAACCCCGGGGGCTCCCTCACCGATGGCCTTGAGCCCGCCGTCCCCCACCGCGGCGTGCGCCGCAAGTACTTCGCCATGCCGGCGATGGACCTGGAAGAGGCCCTGCATCAGCTGGATGTGATCGATCACGACTTCTACGTGTTCCGGGACGCGGCCACGGGCCAGATCCAGGTGGTGTACCGCCGCAACCATGGCGGATTCGGCGTCATCCAGGCCCGTGACACCTGAGCGGGAGACCGACCGGCCCGACCTCGCCCCCCTGATCGACCACGCCCTGCTGGATCCCCACCGGGGCCGGGAGGCCATCCTGCGCTGCTGCGATGAGGCCCGCCACTTCGGCTTCGCCGGGGTGTGTCTGGCCTCCCGCTGGCTGCCGGTGGCCCGTGAGCGGCTGCCGGTCGACGGAACGGTGAAGCTGGTCGCCGTGGTGGGGTTCCCCTTCGGGGCCATCCCCGCGGCGATCAAGCGGGCCGAGGCGGAGTGGGCCGCCGCCGCCGGGGCCGACGAACTCGACGTGGTGCCCGATTTCGGCGCCCTGGCCGATGGCGACGGCACCGCCGTGCTCGACGATCTGGCGGCCATCACCGACCTGGGCCTGCCGGTCAAGGTGATCCTGGAGATGGGCCGCCTCGACCCGGAGGCCCTGGAGCTGCTGGTGGAGATCAGCATCGATGCCGGGGTGCGCCATCTCAAGACGGGCAGCGGCTTCGGCCCGCCGGTGACCCCCGAGCAGGTGGGCCGGCTGGTGGCCCTGGCCCGGGGCCGGGCGGCGGTGAAGGCCGCCGGTGGCATCGCCGATCTCGACCAGGCGCTGGCCCTGGTGGCGGCCGGTGCCGGCCGGCTGGGCACGAGCCGGGGCGTGGCCCTGATGCAGGCGCTGCGCGCCGGTGCCTGAACAGCAGCTGGAGGGTCTGGCCCTCACCTGCCGCCCCCTGGGGGAGCACGACCGGCTGCTCACCCTGCTGAGCGAGACCGAGGGGCTCACGCGGCTGGCGGTGCCGGGGGCGCGCCGGCCCAGGAGCAGCCTGGCGGCGGCGGTGCCCCTGGCCCATCTGATGCTGCAGGTGGGGGGCCGGGGCGGCCTGCGGCGGGTGCGCCAGCTGCGGGTGCTGCGCAATTACAGCGGCCTGGCCCAGCGCCTGGAGACCCTGGCCGCCGCCCAGGCGCTGGCCGAGCTCTGCCTGAAGCTGGTGCCCGGTGAGACGCCCGCCCCGGGGGTGCTCGCCGACCTGCTGCTCCAGCTCGGGCGCCTCGAGGCCGTGGTGACCGAGCGGGCCGGGCGGGTGGAGGCCCTGGCGGTGGCGGTGCAGGGGAGCATCCACCTGCTGGCCCTGGGGGGCTTCGCCCTGCCCCTGCAGCACTGCGTCCGCAGCGGCGCGCCCCTGCTGCCGCCGATCGGCGACTGGGCCTGGCGCTGCAGCCTGCTGCCCAGCGAGGGACTGGCGATCGGGGCGATTCCGGGCGCCCGGGTGATGCTCAATCCCTCCGAGCTGGCCCTGCTGCAGCGGCTGACGCGCCCCGCCCCACCCCGGAGCCGGGACGGCCGGCTGATGGGACCGGAGGCGGTGTGGCTGCACCTGCTCGACCTGGTGGAGGCCTGGTGCGGCGAGCATCTCGGTCAGCGACCGCGAGCCTTCAGACTGCTGCGGACCGCCTGCGACCCGATGCCCTCCCATCCGTCCGAGCCAGCATGAGCCCGAGCGGCAAGACCGAGAGGGGGCTGGCCGCCGTCCTGGCCCTGCCGGGGTTCCGGCGCCTCTGGATCGGCCAGGTGTTCTCCCAGCTGGCGGACAAGTTCTACATCGTGCTGATGGTGTTCCTGATCGCCCAGTACTGGGTGACGGACACACCGCAGAACAACGCGGCCCTGGCCGAGGCGGCCGCCGCCTTCCGGATGGGCTTCGAGACCCGGGCCCAGATGATCACCCTGCTGGCCACCGGCATCTACGTGGCCAACACCGTGCCGGCGATGCTGCTGGGCACGGTGGCGGGGGTGTGGGCCGACCGCTGGCCGAAGCGCACCGTGATGGTGGCCTCCAACGCCCTGCGGGCCGCCCTGGTGATGCTGGCCCCCCTGTGCCTGCTGCCGGGGCCGATGTGGCTGGGCCTCAGCTGGGGCTACTGGGCCCTGGTGGCCATGACGTTCTTCGAGTCGGTGCTCACCCAGTTCTTCGCCCCGGCGGAGCAGGCGGCCATACCCCTTCTGGTCAGCACCCCCCAGCTGCTGGCGGCCAACTCCGTGTACCAGGCCACCAGCATGGCCGCCACGATCTTCGGGTTCGCCCTCGGCGACCCGATCCTGCGCCTGCTGCGCACCCTGCTGGCCCAGGTGGGCATTCCCGGCGGAGAATTCGTGCTGCTGCCGCTCTGCTACGGCGCCGCGGCCGTGGCCATCGCCGGCATCGAGATCCCGGAACCACCCCGGGAACCGCGCTCGATCTCCGTCTGGGAGGAGATCGGCGAAGGGGTGCAGGTGCTGCGGGAGCGGCCTAACGTGCGCAGCGCCATGATCCAGCTCGTGCTGCTCTACAGCCTGCTGGCGGCCCTGTACGTCCTGGCGATCAGTCTGGCGGCGGCCATCGGCGGGCTCGGCCCCACGCGCTTCGGCGTGCTGCTGGCCATGAGCGGCCTGGGGCTGGCGGTGGGAGCCCTGGCCATGGCCCAGCTGGGCGAACGCTTCAGCCGCCGCGGGCTGGCCAGTGCCGGGCTCGGGACCATCGCCTGGTGCCTGGTGCTGCTGGGGCAGCTGCGCGGCAACCTGGTGTTCACCCTGCTGCTCTGCGGCCTGCTGGGGGTGGGCGCCGCCCTGCTGGCGATCCCCGCCCAGACGACGATCCAGGAGGACACCCCGGAGAGCCAGCGCGGCCGGGTGTTCGGCCTCCAGAACAACCTGATCAACATCGCCCTCAGCCTGCCCCTGGTGCTGGCGGGCACCGTGGTGAGCCGCTACGGACTGCTGCCGGTGCTCTGGGGCCTGGCAGCCATCGCCGCGGTCGCCGCCCTGAGTGAGCGCCCCTGGCGCCGCAGCTGAGCGCCCGCCCAACGCTGCTACATTCCGCTGTTGCGTGGGGCCATACAGGTGATGCACATTGCCTGGCTGGGTAAGAAATCTCCGTTCTGCGGCAACGTCACCTACGGCCTCAGCACCACCGAAGCCCTGCGGCAGCGCGGCCACGCGGTGAGTTTCATCCACTTCGACACGCCCACCCCCTCCCTGGGACGGCCGGAAGCGGGGGGCGGCGAGCTGGATCCGCCGGGGGGGGCCGAGGCCAATCCTGAGGTGGCCCTGCCCTACCTGGTGAAGTCCCAGGTGTACACCATCCCCTCCCCCGGGGCCCAGCGGGAGCTGCGCGAGTCCCTGGAGCGGCTGCGGCCCGATCTGGTGCACGCCAGCCTCACCCTCTCCCCCCTCGACTTCCGCCTGCCCGACCTCTGCCAGCAGCTGGGTCTGCCCCTGGTCGCCACCTTCCATCCCCCCTTCGACGCCGGGCTGCGCAACCTCACCGCCGGCACCCAGCAGCTCACCTATCAGCTCTACGCCCCCTCCCTGGCGAAGTTCGACCGGGTGATCGTGTTCTCCGAGCTGCAGGCCGAGGTGCTCGTGCGCCTTGGGGTGCGGCGGGAACGGCTGGCGGTGATCCCCAACGGGGTCGACACCGACACCTGGGCCCCGGCCACCCCGGGCCGCGAACCCGATCTGGCCCAGCTGCGGCTCCGGGTGGGTGGCCGCCGCGTCTTCCTTTACATGGGGCGGGTGGCCACCGAGAAGAACGTCGAGGCCCTGCTGAAGGCCTGGCGGCTGGTGCGCCCCCAGGGCTGCGTGCTGGTGATCGTGGGGGATGGGCCGCTGCGCTCGTCCCTGCAGAGCGGCAGTGAGGCCGATGTGATCTGGTGGGGCTACGAGGCCAGCCGGGCCCGCCGGGTGGCGCTGCTGCAGCTCGCCGAGGTGTTCCTGCTGCCGTCCCTGGTGGAGGGGCTCTCCCTGGCCCTGCTGGAGGCCATGGCCTGCGGCACCGCCTGCGTGGCCACCGATGCCGGTGCCGATGGGGAGGTGCTGGAGGGGGGAGCGGGGATCGTGATCAGCACCCAGGGCGTCACCACCCAGCTGCGCACCCTGCTGCCGGTGCTGCGGGACCAGCCCGTGCTCACGGCCGAGCTGGGGCGCCGGGCCCGCCAGAGGGCCCTGGAGCGTTACACCCTCACCGGCAACATCGACGCCCTGGAGCGGCTCTACGGCGAGCTCTGCCCGCAGCCGGTGGCGGTCTGAGCGGCCGTTCCGGCCCCGCCCCGGCGCTGCCGATCGGCACGGATCGCGTCAAGATGAGCCCAGGATCCAGGTGCGATGAACTCCCCCCTTCCCCTCCAGGGACGCTCGGTGCCGCAGGCGATCGTCCCCATCGCCACCCAGGCCATGGGCGGTTCGGATGGGGTCGTCACCGCCCGGCCCACCGTCTCGATCGTCGACGATGACCCCCACATCCGGGCCATGGTGGCGGAGGAGCTGGCGGACTCCGGCTGCGAAGTGGTGGCCCTGACCAACGGCCAGGGCCTCGCGACCAGGCTGGCCGAGGGGGGGATCGATCTCGTCTTCCTCGACGTGCAGATGCCCGACTGTGACGGCATCGAATGCCTGCGGGACCTGCGCAGCCAGGGGTGCACCGTGCCGGTGGTCATCTTCACCTCCCTGAACGACCCCGAGCGGCGCCGCCAGGCCCAGGCGGCCGGAGCCGACGACTACGTGCTCAAGCACGAACTTCTCGACAGGCTGCCCGACCTGCTGGAACGGCTCCTGCCCAGGGGGAGCGAGAACCGCCACCTGTGACGACCCATCCACCGATGGCCCCCCCGACCGGGGCCCCTCCCCGTGGCTGGCGTCACCGACTGTTCGGGAGCCTGCTGGGCCAGCTCCGGCTGGCGGCCTTCACCTCGGTCTTCCTCGGGTTCAGTGCCGCCTCCGCCTTCACCCTCCTGATCAACCGGGACTGCCTCCTGCATCACCAGCACGACGGTCAGCGGCTGGCGGCGGGCTCCCTGGCCGACGCCCTCGACCGGCTCGTCGCCGATCCGTCCGTCGCCCACGCCGACCTCCTGCGCGTGGAGCTGGAGCGCCGCAGCGACCGGGAGCGGTTCTTCTGGGTGCAGCGCGACGATGGCTCCCTGCTGCTGCCCGGGCAAGGGACCGGCGAACGGCTGGCCCTTCCCGGCGTGGTCGGACAGGCGATGGCAGCCCACAGCGGCGCCTGGTCGGTCCGGTCCCTCGCGCCCCTGCTGATCGGCACGGACCGCCGCCTGGTCAAGGATCCGGAGGGCCACAGCTTTCTCACCTACACCCTGCACCGTTCCTCCGGAGGCAGCCAGCTCTGGGTCGCCGAGGACATCAGCAACAACGTGGCCAGCCTGCGCAGCATGCTGCTGGGGCTGGCGGTGGTATGGATCCTGAGCCTGGTGCTCACCCTGGTGGCGATCTCCGTGCTCACCCGCCGCCTGCTCCAGCCGCTCCGGGATCTCAACCGCATGGCCGCCGGTGTGACCAGCGAGAGTCTGGCCAGCAGCCACCTCAGGCTCGAGCAGGCGCCCCTGGAGGTGGAGGAGCTGGCCCAGTCCTTCAATGGCCTGCTCGACCGGCTGGCCCTGGCCTGGAGCCAGCAGCGGCATTTCGTGGGGCTCGTCTCCCATGAGCTGCGCAACCCCCTGATGATCATCGGCGGCTACCTGCGCCGCCTGCAGCGGCGCGGCCAGAACCTGGACCCCGAGCAGATGCGCGCCCTCGCCACCACCGAGGCCGAGACCCACCGCATCACCCGCATGCTCAACGACCTGCTGGATCTCTCCCGCAGTGAGTCGGGCCAGCTGCAGATGCTGCTGGCCCCGGTGGCCGTCGACGAAGTGCTGACCACCGCCTGCGACCTCGCCCGCAGCCAGCTCTCACGCCCGCTCCTGCTCACCCTTCCCGAGGAGGCCGCCGAGGGGCCGGTCCGGGCGGTGGCCGAGACCGATCGCCTCCAGCAGGTGCTGCTCAACCTGATCGAGAACGCCGACAAGTACTCGCCCCCGGGCCGGCCGATCAGCATCGAACTGGCGCGGAACGACGCCGAGCTGTGCATCACCGTCCGGGATCAGGGCATCGGCATCCCCCCGGAGGACATCCCCAAGGTGTTCGATCGCTTCCACCGCGGACGCAACGCCATCGAGCACGAACGGGGCTCGGGCCTGGGGCTGTCGGTGGTGAAGCTGCTGGTGGAGGCCATGGGGGGCTCCATCGACGTCGACAGCGAGATCGGAGTGGGAAGCCGCTTCCACATCCACCTGCCGGCGGCCCCGTGACCGCAGCTCAGTAGCGCTCCGGCCGGGGGTCCTGCCAATCGGGGGCGAACCCCTTCCGGCGCAGCATGGCCACAGAGTCCTCCAGGCGGCGGCGATCGAGGCGCCACAGCTGGTAGACCCCGGCGCGCTCCAGTTCGCTGGCGCCGAGATGGCGCCAGAAGGGGGCACGGGCGGTGGTCCGATCGATCACCACCAGCACGGTGGGCTGCTCCTCCGGTCGGCTGGGCCGCTGGCCCGCCCGGCGCTCCCGGCGCAGCCGGTCCGCCAGGTTGAGGGGACCCTCCACGCCGATGCCCTCGTAGATCACCACCCGGCGGCTGTAGTAATGCAGGGAGGGCTTGAGCACGCCCACCATCGCCACCGGCTCCCCCGGCCGGCCCTCGCGCTGCAGGGCCGCCGCCATGCGGCGCACGGGCTCACCCCGCAGGCGATCGCCCACACTCCACAACGGCAGCAGGGCCGCAGGCACGAACAGCACCAGGGGCAGCTGCAGGGCCAGCAGGGACAGGGGCGGGCGGCGGCGCCGGGTGATCCAGCCCAGCAGGGCGGCCAGCAGCCAGCAGGCGGCCACCACCGGCACCAGGGGACTGCCCCGCAGCTCCGTCGCCAGCGTCGGCATCTCCGGATCCTGGATCAGCGGCAGCCAGAGGGGCGCCGCCAGGAACACCAGACCCAGCCCGCTCACCAGCAGCAGACAGAGGCCCCAGGCCCAGCGCTCCCACGGCCGGCCGCCCGCTCCGGACCAGCCCGTCCGGGCCGCCAGGGCGATCAGCAGGGCCGCGGCGGGGGTGGCCGGCAGCCAGTAGCTCGGCAGCTTGGTGGCGGCGGCGGTGAAGAACAGCAGCACCGCCAGCAGCCAGCAGGCGGCGAAGCGGGCCAGGGAGGCGGCGGGGGGCTGGGGCCAGGTGGGGCACCAGGAGCGCCGCAGCGGTCCGATCGCCCGGGCCAGGCCGACCAGCAGCAGCGGCGAGACGGGCAGGCTCGCCACCAGCATCACCGGCACGAAGAACCACCACGGCTGCAGGTGGCGATTCACCACCTCGGTGAACCGCTGGATGTTGTGGTAGCCGAAGAAGCTGTCCCAGAAGGGCCGGCCCTCGCTGTACAGGGCCAGCAGGTACCAGGGGGCCGCCACCAGGGCGGTGAGCGCCAGGCCCGGCAGCGGTCGCAGCCGCCGCCACAGCCCGGCGATGTCGGCCTGGAGCCAGCCGAACAGCAGCAGGGTGAGGCCCAGAAGCACCACCGCCACCGGCCCCTTGGCCAGCACCGCCAGCCCGAGCACGGGCCAGGGCAGCCACCAGCGCCGGCCGGGGTCGGCGTAGGCCTGCCAGCAGAGCAGCAGCGCCAGGGCCACCAGGCCGCTGAACAGGGAATCGCTCACCGCCGTGCGGCCCCAGACGAGCGCCAGGGGCGAGAGACCGAAGGCGAGGGCGGCGGTGAGGGCCGTCAGGCCCGGACGTTCGGGCGCCGGCGGGGAGGCGGCGGCCTGGAACGGGGGCTGGGGCCAGCGCAGCAAGGTGTCCGCCAGGGCCAGCATCACGCCGATGGCCGCCATGGCGGAGGGGAAGCCGGAGGCCCACGTGCCCAGGGGGTTCCACCGGGCCTGGCCGGGCAGGGCGTAGACGAGCCCCATCAGCCAGTAGACCAGCGGTGGCTTGTCGTAGCGGGGCAGGCCGTTGACGCGGGGGATCAGCCAGTCGCCCGTCTCCGCCATCGCCCGCGCCGAGGCGGCGAACAGGGGCGGTGTCTCGTCCACCAGCCCGGTGCTGCCCAGCTGCCAGGCGAACAGCGCCAACCCCAGCAGCAGGGTGATCAGCAGCAGCCGGCGGCGCTGGCGGCGGGGCAGGGCGGTCAAACCGGCTGGGCGAATCGGAGGGAACCTATCGCTCCCCAGCCGTTCCCTCCTGTGTCGCCGCTGAGGCCATCAGCCGATCCACGAGCTCCAGGTGCCGGGGCAGGCAGACCCGGCCCAGATCGAACCGCTCCACCACCGTCCGCCGGGCCTCCCTGCGCAGCCCGGCGTAACCATCGGGGCCTGCCAGCACCGCCGCCAGCCGCTCGGCCAGGGCCCGGTGATCGAAGAAGTCCACCAGCAGGCCGTTGCGGCCGTCCTCGATCACGTCCTGCACCGGGGCCGTGGCCGAGCCGATCACCAGGGCCCCGCAGCTCATCGCCTCCAGCAGGCTCCAGCTGAGCACGAAGGGAACGGTGAGGTAGACGTGGCAGGCCGTGACCCGGAACAGCTCATGCAGCACCGGGTGGGGCACGCGGCCGACGAAGTGGACGCGGCGCCGGTCGAGGCTGTCGCCCAGCTCCCGCAGCATCGCCTCCTTCCAGCTGCCGCCGCCGGTGGGCGCGGCGCCGTAGCTCACCCCATCGCCGCCCACGATCACCACATGGGCCCGCGGCCTGAGCCGCTGCAGCAGGGGCAGCGTGCGCATGAAGGTGTGGAAGCCCCGGTAGGGCTCCAGATTCCTGGCCACGAAGCTCACCACCTCATCGCCGGGGGCGAAGCCCAGCCCGGCGCGCTGCAGCTGCATGCGGGCGGGACCCTGGGGGGCGATCGCCGCCGTGTCGATGCCCTCGTGGATCACGCTCAGCCGCTGGCGGTAGGGCTCCGGCACGGTGCTGGCCTGCCAGGGGGTGGGGGCGACTCCCCAGTCCAGGTCCTGGAGGGCCAGGAGCTGGGGGGCCCGGCGCAGGCGCAGGCGGGCGCGGGGGCGCCAGTCGGCGTCGGTGAACTCCGGGTCGAATCCCACATCGCCCCCCCGCAGCTGGTAGATGAACTCCACCTGGTGCAGGACCGGGACGGCCGGCAGCAGGTCCTTCACCACCAGCAGTTCCCCCCAGCCCGGATGGCCGACCACCAGATCGGGCCGCAGGCCGTCGGCGAGCAGCGCTTCCAGGCAGCGGGCCACCGCCTCGCCCCGCAGGATCTTGGTCTGGAAATCGGCCGCCCAGGGGTGGCAGGGCGGCACCCCCCCCGGCGGCAGGGGGTCGTAGCGGTGCAGCGGGATGGCGGGCAGGGGCTGGCTGGTGGGACCGCCGATGGCCATCACCCGGTCGCCGCGGGCCTGCAGGGCCGGTGCCAGGTGCCGGTACTGGCCGGGGAAGTTCTGGTGAATGAAGAGAACCGTGCGGGTCATGGCGGCACCGGCTCGGTCCGACCGCCCACCTGCCAGAGCCGGCCGCGCTGGTTGATGAGCAGCACCGAGAGCAGGGCCAGCGCCGCCCCCAGCCACTGCAGCGGGCCCAGCCGCTCGTCCAGCAGCAGCACGCCACAGAGCACCGCGAACACCGGCGTCAGGAAGGTGAGGGCCGTGAAGCCGGTGAGGTCGCCGCTGCTGGCGAACCAGAAGAACAGGCCATAGGCCAGGGCACTGCCCAGCAGGGCCGCATAGGCCATCAGACCCCATTCCAGCGGGCTCCAGTGGGGCCAGAAGCTCACCGTCTCCGGGCACAGCAGCGCCTCGCCGCCGGCCACCAGCACCAGGGGGAGGCCGCCCAGGAGCATGTGCCAGCCGGTGACGGCCACCGGATCGCTGCGGCGGGTGGCATAGCGGCAGAGGACCGTGCCCACCGCCATCGCCGCCGCCGCCCCCAGCATCCAGGCCTCGCCATGGCTCCAGGCCTGCCCCTGCAGGGCCGGCGGCCCCTGCAGCCACCAGTGGCGCAGCACCTCCCCGGGCAGTCCCAGACAGAGGATGCCCAGCAGGCCGATCAGCAGGCCCAGCCAGCCCACCGGGTTGATCGCCTCGCCGAACAGGGTGCGGGCCAGCAGGGCCACCAGCAGGGGCTGGGAATCGATCAGCACCGAACCCAGGCCCGCCCCGGTCTCGCCCAGCCCCCGGGCCAGGAGCCCCTGGAACAGGCTGCCGTCGACGGCGGCGAACAGCAGCAGCCAGGGCCAGTCCACGGGGTCGACCCGCCAGGAACGCCCCAGCAGGCGGGCCGCCAGCAGCAGCACCAGCCCGGCCGGCAGCAGCCGCAGGCTGGCCAGCATGGCCGGCGAGGCCCCCAGCAGCAGCGGCTTCATCGCCGCCATCGCCGTGCCCCAGAGGGCGAAGGGAAGGAGCATCAACACCCAGCGCAGGGTCCGGGGCATGGGGCGGGCGTCCTGGGGCGGCGGTGGAGGTACGGACGGCGGCGGGCAGGCCCCTCCGGGCCTTCTTTTTAAGATCCAGCCACCGCGCATCTCCACAATGCCCTGGCCCTGGTGCCGCAAGTCCCGACGAACCCTGGCGCGCATCGCCATCGAGGGGCCGATCGCCGGGGGCACCCGCGTCCGGGTGCTGAAGGCCATCGAGCAGGTGCAGCAGCGGGAGTGCCCCGCCCTGCTGCTGCGCATCGACAGTCCCGGCGGCACCGTCGGCGACAGCCAGGAGATCCATGCGGCCCTGATGCGCCTGCGGGAGAAGGGCTGCCGGGTGGTGGCCAGCTTCGGCAACATCTCCGCCTCCGGCGGCGTCTATGTGGGGGTGGCGGCGGAGAGGATCGTCGCCAATCCCGGCACCATCACCGGCTCCATCGGCGTGATCCTGCGCGGCAATGATCTCTCGCGGCTGCTGAAGCGGATCGGCATCCGCTTCGAGACCGTCAAGAGCGGCCTGTACAAGGACATCCTGTCCCCCGACCGCGCCCTCTCCGAAGCGGAACGGCAGCTGCTGCAGGAGCTGATCGACGCCAGCTACGGCCAGTTCGTCGCAGCAGTGGCCGCAGGCCGGGGCCTGGAGCCGGAGGTGGTGCGCACCTTCGCCGATGGGCGGGTGTTCAGCGGCGCCCAGGCCGTGGAACTCGGCCTGGTGGATGTGCTGGGGGACGAGGAGAGCGCCCGCCGCCTGGCGGCGGAGCTGGCCGGGCTGGATCCGGAGAAGACCCGCACGGTCAGCTTCGGCAAACCGCCCCGGAAACTGCTGGGGCTGCTGCCGGGGAGCACACTGCTGCAGCAGCTCTCCCACTCCCTGAGCCTGGAGCTGGCCTGGAGCGGCCAGCCCCTGTGGCTCCATCGCCCCTGACGTCATGAAGCCTGGTCTTGAGCTGAGGGCCCTGCGGGGAGCCACCACCGCCAGCGCCAACACCGGCGATGCGATCGCGGAGGCCGTGGCGGAACTGATCGAGGAGCTGCTGCAGCGCAACGACCTGGCGGGGGACCGGGTGCTCTCGGTGACCTTCTCCGTGACGGCCGATCTGGACGCGTGCTTCCCCGCCGCCATCGCCCGCCGCCGGGCCGACTGGGGCCGGGTCGCCCTGCTGGATTGCCAGCAGATGGCGGTGGCCGGGGACCTGCCCCGCTGCATCCGGCTGCTCGCCCACGCCTGGCTCGAGGCGGGCCGGCAGGAGGTCCACCCCTATCTGCGGGAGGCGGCACGGCTGCGGCCCGACCGGGCCGAGGCGGGCCAGCCTTCGGCCCCAGCCAGCTCCCCCGCCGACCACTGAAGGCGCGGCAGACGCACAGGCGTGTTGAGACTTTCAGCATGAAGTTCCTCCCAGTCATGCCCTCCTTCCCGCGCGAGCGGTCCCATCCCCTGGCCCGGATCGGCCGTCTGGGCACCGCCGGCCTCGGCGCCATGGCCCTCGCCGGCGCCACCCTCCTCTCCCCGCTCGCCCCCGCCCCCTCCCTGGCCCAGGGCACCCCCGGCCTGATGGAGTTCCGCTGGGAGAACAACAGGGACTACCGCAAGCTCTATTTCTTCACCACCGACACCACCCGCATGCAGCGGGCGGAGTACTACCTGATGCTGCGGCCGAAGGATCGCAAGACGGCGATCCTCAAGCTGAGCATCAGCGTTCCCAGCCACTTCGACAGCAAGATCGATCCCAAGCAGGTCAAGCTGTGCCGGATGAGTGAGGGCGGCATGCTCAAGAGAACGCGCTGCCTGGAGACGATCCCCGCCACGATCGAGGTGTCGGAGAACGGGCGATCGATCGAAATCTTTCCGGAAACCCCAGTCTCCGACAAGGACACGATCGGTGTCTACATGAACGTGTTCAACCCGTTCAACGCCGGCATGTATCAGTTCAACGCCCTGGCCCAGGCCCCCGGCGACATCCCGGTCTCGGGCTACCTGGGCAGCTGGCTGATCCAGATCGTTCCCAACAGCACCAACTGATAGGGTGGCCGACTGAGCCGAAAGCAGCATGACGAAGCGCACACTGGAAGGAACGAGCCGCAAGCGCAAGCGCGTGTCCGGTTTCCGGGTGCGGATGCGCACCCACACGGGCCGCCGCGTGATCCGCACCCGCCGCCGCCGCGGCCGCGCCCGCCTGGCGGTCTGAGGCCGGCCGGGAAGGTCCGTGGCCCTGCCGCAGCAGCACCGGCTCAAGGGCCGACGGGTCTTCGATCGTCTGTACCGCCAGGGGCGTCGCTACCAGGGACCGGGGCTGCTGCTCAGGGTCCTGGCGGCCGATCCGTCCCTGCTGCCCCCGGGCACACCCCCCACCGCCAGCCCCTGGCGCTGCGGCATCGTCGTGAGCACCAAGGTGAGCAAGCTGGCGGTGCGCCGCAACCGCCTGCGGCGCCTGTTCCACGACCACCTGCGGCGCCACCCGCCCACCCCGGATCAGCCGCTGTGGCTGCTGATCACCCTCAAACCCGGCTGCCTCGAGCGCAGCGAGGACCAGCTGCTGGGAGAATGCGCCCAACTGCTGCGCCAGGCAGGATTGCTCCTTGACCCCGGAGGACAGGGTGGAGAACAAACTCGAGATCAATGAGACGGTCTTCTACGAGGGCGGTCCCGCCAGGGGCGACCTGATCGTCAACCTGCTGTTCGGCCTCACCCTGATCGGCATTCCCTTCGCCGTGGGAGCCATCGTCCGGGCCCTGTGGCTGCGGTTCCGCATCACCAGCCGGCGCATCAGCGTCAGCGGCGGCTGGCTGGGCCGCGACCGCACCCAGGTGGTCTACAGCCAGATCCGTGAGGTCCGCTCGGTGCCCCGGGGCTTCGGCGCCTGGGGCGACATGGTGGTGGTGCTCAACGACGGCGCCAAGCTTGAAATTCGGGCGGTGCCGCGCTTCCGGGAGCTCGAGGCCTACATCGAGGAGCGGCGCGAGAGCCGCGGCAAAGCCGCCGCCCGCTCCTCCGGGGCCGATGGCCCTGCGGGCTTCGCCCCCCCGGCCCGGGAAAGCGCCTGACCACCGGACCCCCATCCGGTCTCCCCGGTCGGGCACACTGGCAGCCGAGATTCCCCACCCCAGCGCACCCCTGCCGTGATCGGCTACATCTCCGACAACCTGCTGCTCCCGATCCTTGATTTCTTCTACGGATTGGTTCCGAGCTATGGGCTCGCGATCGTGGCCCTCACCGTGGTCATCCGCCTGGCCCTGTTTCCGCTGAGCGCCGGCTCGATCCGCAGCGCCCGGCGCATGCGCATCGCCCAGCCGGTGATGCAGCAGCGCCAGGCGGAGATCAAGGCCAAGTACGCCAACAACCCCCAGAAGCAGCAGGAGGAGCTGGGCAGCCTGATGAAGGAGTTCGGCAGTCCCCTCTCGGGCTGCCTGCCGCTGCTGGTGCAGATGCCGATCCTCTTCGCCCTGTTCGCCACCCTGCGGGGGTCACCCTTCGCCGACGTCCCCTACGCGATCAACCTCAAGGTGCTCCCGGCCGAGGAGATCGCCGCGGTGGAGGCCAAGCCCTTCAACAGCGCCAGCCACTCCATCTTCATCAGCGAGACCGAGCACGTGCCGGTGGTCGCCAGCCTCGAGGGCGGCACCAAGCTCGGCGTCGGCGCCACGGCCCAGGTGGAACTGCACGCCAAGGACGGCACCAGCTTCGCCTCCCTGCTCGGCACCGTGGAGCACGGCGACAGCTTCACCCCCAGCTGGGTGGTGACCAAGGGGGAAAGCGTGGTGCAGGTGGATGACCAGGGGCGGATCACGGCCCTGGCCCCCGGTGATGCCACCGTCGAGGCCCGCATTCCCGGCCTGGCGGCCCGCAGCGGCTTCCTGTTCATCAAGGCCCTGGGCCAGGTGGGCTTCTACACCGATGGCGCCGTCAACTGGGACATCGCCATCCTGGTGGGGGCCTTCGGCGCCACCCTGTTCGCCTCCCAGCTGCTCTCCGGCATGGGCATGCCCGCCAACCCCCAGCAGGCCACCGCCAACAAGATCACCCCGGTGATGATCACGGCCATGTTCCTGTTCTTCCCCCTGCCGGCGGGGGTGCTGCTCTACATGGTGGTGGCCAACGTGTTCCAGGGGGTCCAGACCTTCCTGCTCACCCGTGAGGCCCTGCCCGACAACCTGCAGGCGATCCTCGACAAGCAGCTCGCCCAGCAGCCGGCCACCGCCACGGCCGGTGGCGGCAGCGGTGGCGGCCGCCTGCCCTTCGAGCCCAAGACCAAGAAATGACCCGGCTGCAGCCGCTGCCCCTGCAGGAGTTGCGGCTGCTGAGCGAGGGCCGCAACTGGCCTGTCGATCAGTCCATCGCCGGCCTGGCCAGCCTCACGCCCGTGCGCGGCCGGGTGCGGGCCTTCCACCACGGCACCGTGCTGGAGGTGGAGGGCACGGCGGAGACGATCATCACCCTCTGCTGCGACCGCTGCCTGCAGACCTACAACCACGCCCTGAGCGCCAGCGCCCGGGAGCTGCTGGAGATCGCCGTCTCCAGCCCCGACGGGGAGGAGGAGGTGCTGTTCGCGGCCGAGGACCCGGTGGAGCGCCTCGATCCCGGCGGCCGCTTCGATCCGGAGCGCTGGCTGTTCGAGCAGCTCAGCCTGCAGCTGCCCCTGGTGAACCGCTGCGGTCCCGACTGCCCCGGCCCGCCGCTGCCCGTGGACGAGGCCAGCGGGGAAGGGGGCGGCGATCCCCGCTGGGCGGCCCTCCGCTCCCTGCGCTGAGCCATGGCCCATGACCTGGCCGACCAGCTGGATCTTCTGATCCGCTCCCGCACGCCGATCCTCTGGATCCGCAGCCTCGAGGAGGAACGGGTGGAGGGGCTGCTGGAGCGGGCCGCCCAGCGCCTGGGGGGCCGCACCCTGCTGCGCTGGGACTTCATCGGCGGGTTGAGCGGGACCCCGAGCCTGGAGGGGCAGGCGGTGCGGCAGCCGATGGGGGCCCTCGGCGCCCTCGACGGGCTGCCGGCCGAGCAGGGGGCGATCCTGCTGCTGAAGGACTTCCACCGCTACGCCGACGATCCCGGCGTCTGCCGGCGGTTGCGCAACCTGGCCGCGGGCCTGCGGCAGGTGCCCCACACCCTGGTGATCAGCGCCCCGGAATGGCAGCTGCCGCGGGAGCTGGAGGACAGCGTCACCCTGCTGGAGCTGCCCCTGCCCGAGGCCGGCGAGATCGGCCGCCTGCTGCGGGCCATCGCCGAGGCCAGCGGCCAGCCGCTGGAGCCGGGGGTGCTCGAGCAGCTCACCGCCGCCTGCCACGGGCTGAGCGAGCAGCGGGTGCGCCAGCTGGCGGCCCGGGCCCTGGCCCGGCGCGGGCAGCTGGGCCTCGAGGACCTGGCGGAGGTGCTGGAGGAGAAGCGCCAGGCCATCGCCCGCAGCGAACTGCTGGAGTACTGCCCCACCGAGGCCACCCCGGCCGACATCGGCGGGCTGGAGACCCTCAAGCACTGGCTGGAGCAGCGCCACCGGGCCTTCAGTGACGAGGCCCAGCGCTACGGCCTGCCCCTGCCCCGGGGGGTGCTGCTGATCGGCCCCCAGGGCACCGGCAAGTCGCTCACCGCCAAGGCGATCGCCCACAGCTGGGCCATGCCCCTGCTGCGCCTCGACGTGGGCCGCCTGTTCGCCGGCCTGGTGGGGGCCAGCGAGGCCCGCACCCGGGAGATGATCCAGCGGGCCGAGGCCATGGCCCCCTGCGTGCTCTGGATCGACGAGATCGACAAGGGCTTCGGCGGGGGCGACGGCCGCAGCGACGGCGGCACCAGCCAGCGGGTGCTGGCCAGCCTGCTCACCTGGATGGCGGAGAAGAGCAGCGCCGTGTTCGTGGTGGCCACCGCCAACGCCGTGGAGCGGCTGCCGGCGGAACTGCTGCGCAAGGGCCGCTTCGACGAGATCTTCCTGCTGGAACTGCCCGATGCGGAGGAACGCCGGGCGATCCTGGATCTGCAGCTGCGGCGGCGGCGGCCCCGGCACACCATCCCCCTGGAGGTGCTGGTGGATCGCACCGCCGATTTCTCCGGCGCCGAACTGGAGCAGACCGTGATCGAGGCCATGCACCTGGCCTTCGGCGAAGGTCGGGAGCTCGGCGAGGCCGATCTGATCGCGGCCGCCAGCCAGGTGGTGCCCCTCTCGCGCACGGCCCGGGAGCAGCTGGAGGCCCTGCGCAGCTGGGCCAGCAGCGGCCGGGCGCGGCCGGCCTCAGCCAGCGGCAGGACTTCCTGAGGCGAATCGGCACGAAAGTGGAAGACATTCAAGGCATCGAAGCGGCCCGATGTAACGGCTTCATGAAGAACAACCACGCCTGGTAACAGCTTCGCCGGGCCGGTAGTGACGAACGATTCATCGCCCGTAGCGTCAGCCCATCAACCGTGATGAAGCCGCCGTGACCCCGAGCCCCAGCCCCCGCTCCGGCAGCGAACTCACCTCCCAGCTCGCCGTGGCCAGCCTCGGCGCCGGCGTGATCACCACCCTGGCGGTGGCCCAGGGTCAGAGCCCCCTGACGGCCCTCGGCATCACCCTGTTCTCGGCCGTGGCGGCCGTGGTGGTGGGCCAGGTGATCGCCAGCAACTGATCCATCAGCCCTTGCCCGCCGAGACCGCCATCCCCCTGCGGGCCTTGATGCCCGCCCTGGCCAACAAGACCTATTTCAATTTCGGCGGCCAGGGGCCTCTGCCCTCCCCATCGCTGGCGGCGATCAGCGACTCCTTCGCCTCCATCCAGGAGCTGGGCCCCTTCAGCGACGATGTCTGGCCCTACGTGAACCGTACCGTCTCCGGGCTGCGCCAGCGGCTGGCGGCCTGGTTCGGGGTGGCCCCCGAGCGGGTGGCCTTCACCGAGAACGTCACCACAGGCTGCGTGCTGCCCCTCTGGGGCCTGCCCTGGCAGGAGGGCGATGAACTGCTCGTCGGTGATGCCGAGCACTACGGCGTGGTGGCGGCCCTCAAGGAGCTGGCCCGGCGCCACCGACTGCGGATCACCTCCCTGGCGGTGGCCGACCTGGACGGTGACAGCGGCGCGACGGCAGCGGCGGTGGGCGAGCGGCTGGAGGCGGCCCTCACCCCCCGCACCCGGCTGGTGGTGCTCTCGCACCTGCTCTGGAACACCGGCCAGACGATGCCGATCGCGGCGGTGGCGGCCCGGCTGGCCGGCCATCCCCGCCATCCCTGGCTGCTGGTGGATGCGGCCCAGTCCCTGGGCAGCCTGCCGGTGGCCGAGGCGGCAGCCGCCGCCGACATCTATGCCTGCACCGGCCACAAGTGGTGCTGCGGTCCGGAGGGGCTCGGCGCGGTGGCCCTCTCCGAACGTCTGCTGGCGGACAGCAGCCCCACCCTCATCGGCTGGCGCACCCTGGAGCACGACGGTCCCGGCGCCGGCGGCTACCACCGCGATGCCCGTCGCTTCGAGGTGGCCACCTCCTGCACCCCCCTGTTCGCCGGGCTGGACAGCTCCCTGCAGCTGCTGGAGGCCGAAGGCGATGCCGGCGCTCGGCTGGAGGTGATCCGCCAGCGCAGCCACCAGCTGTGGGAGGGCCTGCAGCGGATTGGCGGCGTTCGCACCCTGCTGACGGTGCCCCCGCCGGCGGGGCTGGTGAGCTTCACCTTGGCAGGGGGCTCGGGAGAGCCGCTCGATCCGGCCACCGTCGTCAAGCGGCTGGGGGAGCGGGGGACCTGGCTGCGCACCCTGGAGTCCCCCCGCTGCGTGCGGGCCTGCACCCACCTGGTCAGCACCGCTGAGGAGGTGGAGATTCTGCTGGTTCAGCTGGCCGAGGGCTGAACGGGGGACACCGGGGCAACGCCGGCCGGCGGCGACTCAGTTGCCGCCCTGGGCCATGCCGACGGGAATCCTCGGCACGGGGAAGCCATGTTTGCCAAGGACGTCCACGATCATCCGGTTGGTATCGAAGTAGACCTGCCAGTAGTGGTCGGTGTGGGTGTAGGGACGGACCGCCAGCCGGGGACCGCGTTCGCTGAACTCCAGGACCTCGATGTCCGCCGGGGTATGGGGATCCTGGTTGGGAACGGCCTTGATGCCTTCCTTCAGCAGGGCGATGGCCTTGGCCACGTCGGCGCTGTTGTCGAGCTGGGCGACGAGATCAACCCGCCGGTAGGGGTGGGAGGAGAAGTTCTGGATCGTGTCGGAGAACAGTTTGCCGTTGGGAACGATGTTGCGGACGCAATCCAGCGACTGGATGGAGGTGACGAACATGCCGATCTCCTCCACCGTTCCCGTCACGCCACCGGCGGTGATGAAGTCGCCGACACTGAAGGGACGGAAGACCTGCAGGAAGACCCCCGCCGCGAAGTTGCTGAGCATGCCGCTCCAGGCGGCGCCGATGGCCACACCGGCACCAGCCAGCAGGGCGGCGAAACTGGCGGTCTGGATGCCGAAGAAACCGAGGATCGCGACAACCAGGATGACCCTGAGAACCGCCCCCAGAATGTTGATCAGATAGCCGATGACCGTGGGGTCAAGGGTGCCGGAGGAGAGCCCCCTTCTGAGGATGCGCAGGGCAAACCTGATGCACCAGCCACCGGCGATCCAGAGCGCGACGGCACCGGCGAACTTGAACAGGAAGGGGATGACGACACTCGCCACCAGAGCCAGATTTGTCGGCATCAGACCAGAGAACGCATTCCAATCCGGATCAACGTATCAACGCCGATGCAGATCTGCAGCCATTCATCCGAAAATCTTCCGACATCCTCCACACCATGGATCCCCTTTCCCTGACAGGGCCCATCCCAGCGGTGGGCGGGAAGGTGCCGATCAGTGCTCCCCCGCCTCCAGCAGGTGACGCTGCACCCAGCCCGCCAGGAGCGCCCCCACGACCGGAGCCAGCCAGAACAGCCACAGCTGGCCGATGGCCTCACCCCCCACCCAGAGGGCCACGCCCGTGCTGCGGGCCGGGTTCACCGACGTGTTCGTCACCGGAATGCTGATCAGGTGGATGAGCACCAGGGACAGGCCGATCGGCACCCCGGCGAAGCCCTTGATCGCGTCGCGGTGGGTGGAGCCCAGGATCACCAGCAGGAAGAAGAACGTCAGCAGCACCTCGATGCTCAGCGCCGCCCAGAAGCCGTAGCCCCCCGGGGAATGGGCCCCGAAGCCGTTGGTGGCCAGGGGGTTGCTGCCGATCAGCTCAAACCCCTTGCGGCCGCTGGCGATGCCGTAGAGCAGCCCACCGGCCAGGACACCGCCCAGCACCTGGGCCACGAGGTAGGGCAGCAGGGCCGAGCCGGGGAAGCGGCCACTGGCCCAGAGGCCGAAACTCACCGCAGGATTGATGTGGCAGCCGGAGACATGGCCGATGGCGTAGGCCATCGTGAGCAGGGTCAGGCCGAAGGCCAGGGCCACCCCGAGGAATCCCAGCCCCAGGGGATTGGTGTCCCCCTGGCCGTAGGGGAACACGGCCGCCAGGACGGCGCTGCCGCAGCCTCCGAACACCAGCCAGAAGGTGCCGAGCAGTTCCGCCAGGAACCGCTTCGGCATGGGAACGGGAGCGGTCATGGCGGGGGAGGGCCTGGGGACGCCCCACTCTCCCCCGCCGCCCCCCTGGTCAGCCGCCGGCGCGGGCCTGCAGGGCCCGGGCGGCCTCCTCCCGGTCGTCGAAGTGCACCTTGGTGGTGCCGAGGATCTGGTAATCCTCATGGCCCTTGCCGGCGATCAGCACCAGGTCCTCCGGCGCCGCCGCGGCGATGGCGGCGGCGATCGCCGCGGCCCGGTCCCCCTCCACCACCAGTTCGGTGCCGGCGGGGATCCCCGCCACCACGTCATCCAGGATCCGCTGGGGGTCCTCGGTGCGGGGGTTGTCGGAGGTCACCACCACCGCGTCGGCGAGGCGGGCGGCGATCTCCGCCATCAGGGGACGCTTGGTGCGGTCCCGGTCACCGCCGCAGCCGAACACGCAGATCAACCGACCCTGGCTGAAGGGCCGGCAGGCGGCCAGGGCACTGGCGAGACCGTCGGGGGTGTGGGCGTAGTCCACCAGCACCGACGGCAGGGGAGCCCCCGCAGGCCCGCCGACCCGCTCCATGCGTCCAGGCACACCCCGGAAGCTGGCCAGGCCATCGAGCAGCGGCGGCAGGGGCAGACCCTGCTGCAGCAGGGCCCCCACCGCCTCCAGCAGGTTCATCAGGTTGAAGCGGCCCACCAGGGGCGAGCGGAAGGGCCCCTCCCCGAGCGGGCTGTGCAGGCGGCCGCTGACCCCGTCGGCGCCCATCACCAGATCGCTGATGTGCAGCTCCACCGTCGGATCCTCCAGGGAACTGCGCCAGCAGGGGCCGGCGCCGGCGTCCTGGCCATCCGCGTTCAGCCGCTCGGCCAGGCGCGCCCCCCAGGGGTCATCCACGTTGACCACGGCGCCGCCGGCGAGCAGGTCCGGGGCGAACAGCTGCGCCTTGGCCGCGAAGTAGGCCTCCATCGACAGGTGGTAGTCGAGGTGGTCCTGGGTGAGGTTGGTGAACACCGCTCCGGCGAAGCGACAGCCGGCCACCCGCCCCTGATCGAGGGCGTGGGAGCTCACCTCCATGGCGGCGATGCCGCTGCCGGCCGCCACGGCCTGGGCCAGGTCGGCCTGCAGCAGATCGGCGAAGGCGGTGGTGTGGGTGGCGGTGGCGCTGTGGCCCGGCCAGCGGTTCTGCAGGGTGCCGAACAGGGCCGGCGGGTGGCCCGCCGCCGCCGCCAGGTGCTCGATCAGGTAGGTGGTGGTGGTCTTGCCGTTGGTGCCGGTGACGCCGATCAGGGCCAGGCGGCGGCTGGGCTGGCCCCAGAACTCGGCCGCCAGCCGGCCGGCCCAGAGGGCCAGGGGCGGCTCCACCACCAGCACCGGATCGCCGGGGGCCGGGGGCCTGGCCGCGGCCGCCGCCGGCCCGATCACCGCCGCCACCGCGCCGGCGGCCAGCACGTCGGGCCAGAAGCTGCCACCATCCACCGCCGTGCCGGGCAGGCCCACGAACAGGGTGCCGGCACCGACGCGGCGGGAATCGCAGCTGACGCCGCTGACCACCGCCTGGGCCAGGGCGCCGGTGGGGTCGGTCAGCGGCGGCAGGCCCACCTGTTGCAGGAGCGGCTGAAGCAGCGGGGACATGGCGGCGCCGGCGGCGTCCGGCGGGACGGAGCTGGCGCCTGTCATAGCGTGGTCCTCAGCGCACGCCCTGCTTGATCAGCCAGGCCTGCAGCTGGGCTCCCGCCAGCCGCGGCGACACCCGGGGCAGCTCCCGCAGGGGGCCGTCGGCAGCGGCCGGCAGCGCCAGCACGGGCACGGCCAGGCCGTAGCGCCCCTGCAGGGCCGGATCGGTGTCCACATCAATCACCCGCAGGGGCTGGGGGGGATCGAGGGCCCCCAGCTTCTCCTCGAGGCCTTCGCACAGGCAGCAGCCCTGGCGCGTGAACAGCAGCAGCTCCTGCATCAGTCCGGGACCGGGTCGCAGCCGCAGGGGGTGAAGGGGTGGCAGCGGCAGACGCGCTTGACGGTCAGCCAGCCGCCGCGCCAGGGTCCGTGGCGGCTGATCGCCTCCAGCCCGTAGGCGCTGCAGCTGGGAATGAAGCGGCAGCGGGGACCCAGCAGGGGGGAGATCCAGCGCCGGTAGGCGCCGATCAGGGCCAGCAGCAGGGCCGCCACGGCGGCGGAGAGGGGGGAGGCCGGAGCGGCCGGCAGGGACCCCTGGAGAAGGCCGGGACCGTCGCCGCCTAGGGTGGGTGGTTGGCGCAGCACGCGCAGGCCTGCGGGTTCCTCCAGCATGCCGCAGCCGCGAGCCGCCCCGTCTGGCCCCAGGGCCGCAACGTCCACCTCCGAAACTTTCCCTTATGTCTCGCTACCGCGGCCCTCGCCTGAGGATCACGCGGCGCTTGGGGGACCTTCCCGGTCTCACCCGTAAGGCCGCCAAACGGTCTTACCCCCCCGGTCAGCACGGCCAAGCCCGTCGCAAGCGCTCCGAATACGCGATCCGTCTCGAAGAAAAGCAGAAACTGCGTTTCAACTACGGCATTTCCGAACGTCAGCTGGTGCGCTACGTGAAGAAAGCCCGTGCCCAGGAGGGTTCCACCGGAACCAACCTGCTCAAGCTGCTCGAGAACCGACTCGACAACATCTGTTTCCGCCTCGGCCTCGGCCCCACCGTTCCCGGCGCCCGCCAGCTGGTGAACCATGGCCACGTCACCGTGAACGGCCGGGTGGTGGACATCCCCAGCTACCAGTGCAAGGCCGGCGACGTCGTCGCCATCCGCGAGCGCAAGTGCAGCAAGGCCCTCGCCGAAGCCAACCTGGCCTTCCCCGGCCTGGCCAACATCCCGCCCCATCTTGAGTTCGACAAGGCCAAGATGACCGCCAAGGTGGGCGGCCGCATCGAGCGCGAATGGGTCGCCCTCGAGATCAACGAACTGCTGGTGGTGGAGTTCTACAGCCGCAAGGTCTGAGCCCCGTCCCCTGCCACCCCCACCGCCGGTTCGCCGGCGGTGGTGAGCCGTCCGCGTCCGCTGCCGCTAGGTATGGACGCGGACGGCTTTGTTCTGGGGCCCGGCGATGAGCGGCAGCTTCACCGACCACTTCGGCTCCGTCTCCGGGGCCTACGCCCATTACCGGCCCACCTACCCGGCGCCCCTGTTCGCCTGGCTGGCCGGTGTGGCCCCCGCCCGCCGGCGGGCTTGGGACTGCGCCACCGGAACGGGCCAGGCCGCCATCGCCCTGGCCGACCATTTCGAGGCGGTGGTGGCCACCGATGCCAGCGCCGGCCAGCTCGCCGCCGCCCGCCCCCACCCCGGCGTGCACTACCGGCTGGCGCCGGCGGAGAGCTGCGGCCTCGAGGCCGACAGCGTGGACCTGGCCACAGTGGCCCAGGCGCTGCACTGGTTCGATCGGCCCCGGTTCTTCGCCGAGGTGGAACGGGTGCTGCGCCCCGGCGGCGTGCTGGCGGTCTGGAGCTACGGCATCCCCCACCTGGAGGGCGAGGCGCCCGATGCCCTGCTGCAGCAGTTCTACGCCGACATCGTCGGGCCCTACTGGCCCCCCGAGAAGGCGCTGGTGGAGAACGGCTACCGCGACCTGGCGCTGCCCTTCGCGGCCCTGCCGGCCCCGTCGTTCGCCATGGAAGCCGACTGGACCCTTGAGCAGGTGCTGGGCTACTGCGCCAGCTGGTCGGCCAGCGCCCGCTACCGGGCCGCCCTGGGCCGCGACCCCCTGGAACTGCTGCGTCCGGCCCTGGAGGCCGCCTGGGGGGAGACGGCGCTGGGGCGGCGCATCCGCTGGCCAGTGACCCTCAAGGCTTCACGTCGGGGCCCGGCGTAGGGACAGGGGTTCCGACGACTGGGGTGGCGGCGGCCTGCAGCGGCAGCCTGGACAGGGCCAGGCAGGGACGGTTGGATCAGCGTCCGGACCGGGCTCCGGAATCTGGAGATCCCGCCGGGTCTGGACAGAGCAGCTCCACCAGGCCCGTGGCGAAGGCCTCCCGATCCAGGGGCATGACCTCCTTGCCGTGGAGCATGTCCTGACACATCACCACATGGATCAGTGAACCTAAAAACACCCAGGCCAGGAGGGTGGGATCCCCCTGCCGGGGCCCCTGGCATGCGCCCACCAGTTCGGTGAGGGCCAGGAAGCTCTTCTGGTGGATCTGGGTCATGAACCCCTGGGCCAGGGCTGGGAAGCGGTCCGACTCACCGATCAGCAGGCGGAGGAAGGCCAGAAACTCCGGGTGTGTGTGATGCACCTCCAACATGCGGCGGGCCAGCATGTGCATGGCCTGGCGGGGGTCGGCTGGCAGGGCCTCCGCCTCGTCACCCCCGAAGAGGAGGGCGAAGTCCCGCTCGATCATGTGGCGGGTGAGGGCCTTGAACAGCGACTCTTTGTCGGCGAAATGGCTGTAGACCGTGGCCTTGGAGACGCCGGCGGTGCGGGCGACCCGGTCCATGCTTGTGGCGGCGTAGCCCTGTGCCAGGAACTCCTGCATCGCGCCGGCCAGGATGGCGGCCGCCTTCTCCCCTGAGAGCTGCCGGACGGAAGGGGGCAAAGCGCAAGACCTCAATGGGTCCATCGTGGCGCCCGACGGGGCTAGGGGGGGGCCGACGGGCCCTGGGGAGGGCGGGATGACCTCCCCAGGCTCGAGTGTCGCTTGTCAGAACTGAACTATACGGTTTAGTTTTTGTCGAGCCCCATCAGGTTCCGTCCATGGACCAGCCCCTTCCGGCTCCCCGGCCGTTGAGGCCCTGGCTCGCCACCACCACCACCCTGGCCCTCGGGATCGGCTTGGCCGTCCTCATCCATCGGGCCGGCTCAGCGCCAAGGCCGGAGACCAGCCCCGCCCTGAATCCGGACACGCCACCCAGCAGCGTCCCCACCCTCGGACGCCTCGAGCCGGTCGGAGCCGTGGTCACGGTGGCCCCGCCCGCCGCCTCCCCGGGAGGCGCACCGGCCCGCGTCCGCCAGCTCCGGGTAGAGGAGGGGGACCGGGTGGAGAGCGGCAGCGTGATCGCCGTGCTCGACAGCCAGCCCAGGCTTGAGGCCGCCGTTCAGGAGGCGGAGGCCCAGCTGCAGCTGGCGGAGGCTCGCCTGGCGGTGGCCGCCGCCGACCAGCGCCGGGAGGAACTGGTGCAGCAGGCCAGGGTGGAGCGCCTGGAGGCCGAATTCCGCACAGCCCGCCTGGAGGAGAACCGCCACCAGTCGCTCTTCGTGAATGGCGCCGTCTCAGCCTCCCTTCGGGATGCCAAGCGCCTGGACCGTGAGACGGTGGGAGCCCAGCTGGCGGAGGCCAGGGCCCTCCTGCTCCGCTCCCAGGCTGCCGCAGGGGTACCCGAGGCAGGTGGGCTGGATGTGGCCGCCGCCCGCCGTCAGCGCGACCAGGCGGGCGCCGCCCTGGTGCGGGTGCTGGCTGAGCGTGAGGACAGCCTGGTGCGGGCGCCCATCAGCGGCAGGATCCTGAGCGTGCTGAGCCGGCCAGGCGAGGCCCTCGACAGCGAAGGGGTGGTCCAGATGGGGCGCACCGATGCGATGCAGGTGGTGGCCGAGGTGTACCAGAGCGATGTGTCCCGGGTGCGCATGGGCGCTCCCGTGACCATCACCAGCCCGGCCCTGAGCCAGCCGCTGGAAGGCCGCGTCAGCCGCATCGGCGCCCTGGTGAAGCGCCAGACCCTGATCAACACCGACCCCAGCGCCAACAACGACAGCCGGGTGGTGGAGGTGCGGGCCCTGCTCACCCCTGCCAGCAGCCGGCGGGCTGCAGCCCTCACCAACCTCCAGGTCACCGCGCGGATCCAGCGATGACGGTTCGCGACCGATTGGCGGCCTTGGTCAGCCGTGGGGGCCAGCGCATTCCCCTGGGGTGGCGGCAACTGCGCCACGACCGCGGCCGCCTGGCCGTGGCCGTGGCTGGCATCACCTTCGCCGACGTGCTGATGTTCACCCAGCTGGGCTTCCAGGCCGCCCTTTACGACGCCAACACCCAGCTCAACCGGGCCTTTGCGGCCGATCTGGTGCTGCTCAGCCCGAAGGCCCAGAACCTCCAGAACCTCTCCACCTTCCCGCGACGGCGCCTGCTCCAGGCGACGGACGTTCCCGGCGTGGCCCATGGGCAGGGCGTCTACCTCCAGAACCTCACCTGGCGCAATCCCCAGACACGCCAGAACGCCACCGTCCAGGTGCTGGGTGTGGACCCCGACGCCCGCGTGCTGAATCTGCCGGAGCTGAACCGCCAGCGCGACCGTCTCAAGCTGCCCGACACCGTGCTGTTCGATCGTCTGGCCCGCGGCGCCTACGCCGAGACCATCGCCCGGCTGGAGCAGGGCCAGAGCGTGAGCACCGAAGCCGAGAGGCGCAGCCTCACCATCGCCGGTCTGTTCTCACTCGGGGCGTCCTTCGGCGCCGATGCCACGCTGGTGATGGGCGACCAGAGCCTGTTGCGGTTGTTCCCGATGCGGGATCCGGGCAGCCTCAGCCTCGGACTTCTGCGCCTCCAGCCCGGGGTCGATCCCCAGCGGGTGGCGGCCGCGATTGACAGGTACCTGCCTGAGGACGTCCGGGTCCTGACCCTGGCCGAGTACGTCCGCTTCGAGGAGAACTACTGGCGCACAGCCAGCCCCATCGGTGTGATCTTCGGGCTCGGCACGGCCATGGCCTTCCTGGTGGGCGTGGTCATCGTCTTCCAGGTGCTGACCACCGACGTGAACGCCCATCTGGGCGAGTACGCCACCTTCCGGGCCATGGGCTTCCGCCAGCGCTATCTCCTCCTGGTGGTGGTGGAGCAGGCCCTGGTGCTGGCGGCTCTTGGGTTCCTTCCCGGAGCGACCATCCAGCTGGGCCTCTATGCCCTGGCAGCCCAGGCCACCGCCCTGCCCATCGCCATGACCGCTCCGCGAGCCCTCCTGGTCTTCGGCCTCACCCTGCTGATGTGCCTGGCCTCCGGCGCCATCGCCAGCCGCCGGCTCCAGGCCGCGGATCCGGCGGAGCTGTTCTGATGGCTCCTTCCCTGCCTGCATGCGAGGAACCCGTGGTGGCCATCAGCGGGCTCCAGCACCACTTCGGTGCAGGCGCCCTGCGTCGCCAGGTGCTGGACGGCATCGACCTGGAGATCCACGCCGGGGAGATCGTGCTGCTCACGGGCCCCTCCGGCTCCGGCAAGACCACCCTCCTCACTCTCATCGGCGGCCTGCGATCGGCCCAAACCGGAAGTCTGCGGATCCTTGGCCAGGAACTCATGGGGGCTGGTCCGAAACGACTGACCCTGGCCCGGAGGCAGCATGGCTACATCTTCCAGGCCCACAATCTCCACCGAAGCCTCACGGCCCTGGAGAACGTGCGCATGGCGCTGGAGATGGGCGGCAACCTGGACGCCGACGCCATGGTGGAGCGGGCCGGGTCGATGCTCGCCGCCGTTGGGCTCGAGGCCCACCGACACGCCTACCCCGACCAGCTTTCGGGAGGCCAGAAACAGCGGGTGGCCGTTGCCCGTGCCTTGGTGAACGGTCCGCCCCTGGTGCTGGCCGATGAGCCGACCGCAGCCCTCGACAGCCGCTCCGGACGGGAGGTGGTGGGATTGATGCAGCGTCTGGCCAGGGAGCAGCGCTGCACGATCCTGATCGTGACCCATGACAGCCGAATCCTGGATGTGGCGGACCGGACCATCGAGATGGAGGACGGCCGGCTCAGGTCAGCAGGGTGATCGGCCCATCGATTCAGTTCAGTCCACCATCCCCCCGGCTGGACAGGCCCGCCTCTCTGCAGAGGCGGGGCGACAGCGGCTCCCCGTCGGCATGCTGGCCGATGAGGCTCAAGGCGTCGCAGCCGGGGCCGCCGAAGGGGCACCGGACAGATCCTGGTTGGGAGTCTCATCTGAAGGAGGTTGCATGAGTCCAAATCTGTCCCAGCTACCATCAGATTTACCCCGCCCGGTTGATGATGGTGCGGCAGGGCACCTTGAAGGATCTGTTTTACCGAGTGTCGTGCTGCATGCCACGGACGGCAAGGCAGTCAACCTGGCCGAGTTGAAGGGCCGACTTGTCATCTATGTCTATCCAATGACCGGGCGCCCCGATGTGCCCTTGCCGGATGGATGGGATGGCATCCCCGGTGCGCGAGGTTGCACTCCCCAGTCCTGTGGCTTTCGAGACCACTTCGGCGAACTCAAGGCGCTTGGAACCGGAGTCTTCGGCTTGAGCGCTCAGACAATCCAATATCAGAGTGAGGCCCGGGAGCGTCTGCATCTGCCCTTCCATCTGTTGAGCGACCCTGCGCTCCTTCTGAAGGGTGCGATGGGGCTGCCAACGTTCACTGTCGCAGGCATGGAGTTGTTCAAGCGTCTCACGCTAATCGCTGAGGACGGGAAGATTCGGAAAGTGTTCTATCCAGTGTTTCCTCCCGATCGCAATGCCGATGACGTTCTCCTGTGGCTCCGGTCTGACGCCCAACCAATCGCTGCCTCGGACGCGGCGTAGGTGGGGGACCCGGTGGGGGCGTAGTTCAGGCTCCGGTGCAGACCCATCAGCCGGGTGCAGCCGTCCCGGGCGGCTGTCTTGTCGGGGAAGGTGGGATCGCGGTGCAGCAGATCGAAGACCAGGTCGATGGAGGTCTTCTGGCGCTCCAGTGGCGCGGTGGAGTCGAGGGCATCGAAGGCATCCTGCTGCGGGTCGACCATGTCGCGGCCGCCATCATCGAAACCCTCGATTCCCTGCACCTGCGAGTTTCCGAGCTGAGCCCGGAAGGCCGCGCCCAGCTGGACGCTGTCCGGGCCCTCCTCGAGAAGGACTGAGCCGCGCCCCCCACCCCCAGCTCCTCGGGATCAGCCCCCGATCAGGGTCTCCAGGGCCGCCGTGACGTCGTCCTGGCGCATCAGCGCCTCCCCCACCAGCACCGCATCGGCGCCGGCGCCGACGGCCCGATCCAGGTCCTGGCGGCTGAACAGGCCCGATTCGCTCACCAGCAGGGCACCGCGCCCGCGCACCCGCTCACCGAAGGCGGCCATCAGTTCTTCGGTGGTGGCCAGATCCACCGTGAAGCTGGCCAGATCGCGGTTGTTGATGCCGATCAGGGTCACACCCTCCAGCTGCAGCACCCGCTCCATCTCGGCCGCGTCGTGCACCTCCACCAGCACCGCCAGCCCCAGGCCGCGGGCCACCTTGAGCAGGTAGGCCAGATCCTGGTCGGTGAGGATCGCCGCGATCAGCAGGGCGGCGTCGGCCCCGGCGGCCCGGGCCTGGAACAGCTGGTAGGGGGTGAGGATGAAGTCCTTGCAGAGCAGGGGCAGCTCGACGGCCTCCCGCACCGCCACCAGCACCTCGAAGCCCCCCTGGAAGAAACGCTTGTCGGTGAGCACCGACAGGCAGCTGGCGCCTCCGCCCTCGTAGCCCCGGGCGATGGCGACGGGATCGAAGTCCTCCCGGATCACCCCCTTGCTGGGGCTGGCCTTCTTGATCTCGGCGATCACCGCCGGTTTGCGGCAGCTGGCCCGCAGGGCCGCCAGAAAATCCCGGGTGGGGGGCAGGTCGGCCACCTGCTGCTTGAGGGACTCCAGGCTCACCCGTTCCCGGGCGGCGGTCACTTCCCGGTCCTTCTCCCAGACGATCTCCTCGAGGATGTGGCGGGGGCTCTCCTCGGGGTGGGGGGTGCCGAATTCCAGGTGGGCCACCCGCACCGAGGGGTTGGGGGGCCGGCGACGGATCTCCATCTCAGGCACCCACCGCGGTGGCCAGGCTGGCGGCCGCCTGCTTGTAGGCCACTTCCACCACCTCGGACAGGGTGGGGTGGGTGTGCACCTCGCTGGCCAGCTGCCGCACCCCCTGGCGCCGGGCCACCGCATTGGCGATCTCCTGGATCAGGTCGGCCGCATGCAATCCATAGATGTGGGCTCCGAGCACCTCGCCGGTGTCCTTGCGGAACAGCAGCTTGAGCAGGCCGTCGCTCTCCAGTTCGGCCAGGGCCTTGGAGTTGGCCTTGAAGTAGCTGCGCACCGCCCCCAGCTCGAAGCCCTCGGCGGCGGCCAGTTCCCTGGCATCGGCCTCCGAGAGCCCCACCGAACTGATCTCCGGGTGGGTGAAGGTGGCGGCGGGGATCGAGCGGTAGTCGATGCGGCGGGCGTGGCCGAGGATGTTCTCGATCGCCACCGTGCCCTGGGCGGCGGCGGTGTGGGCCAGCATCATCTTGCCGGTCACATCACCGACGGCCCAGAGATGGGGCACCGGTGCCCCGTTCGCCAGCACCCGCAGGCCGTCGTCGACGGGGATGAAGCCCCGGTTGGTCTCCACCCCCACGCTGGCCAGATTGAGGTCCTTGCTCACCGGCACCCGGCCGGTGGCCACCAGCACCGCATCCACCTCCAGGGTCTCCACCGGCTCGCGGCTGGCCATGTCCACCAGCTCGATCCTCACCGGGCAGCCGGGGGTGATCCTGCTGGCCAGCACGCCGGAGCGGGCGTCGATGTCGCGGCCGTCGATCAGGTGGCGGGCGGCGATCTTGGCGATGTCCGGATCGAAGGTGGGCATCACCCGGTCGAGCGCCTCGATCATCGTCACCTCACAGCCCAGGGCCGTGTAGACATCGGCGAATTCCAGGCCGATGTAGCCGCTGCCGATGATCGTGATCCAGCGGGGCAGCCACTCCAGGTTGATGGCCTCGTCGCTGGTGAACACCGTGCGGCCGTCGGTCTCGATGCCGGGTGGCACGAAGGGATCGGAACCGGTGGCGATGATCACCTCCCGGGCCGCATACACCCGCTCCACGCCGCTGGCCTCGCGCACCGCCACCCGCTGGGGGCCGTCGAGGCGGCCCTTGCCCCGCAGGATCGTGGCGCCGGCCCGCTCGAGCGTCCTGGTGAGGTTGGTGCGGATCGTGGCCACCAGCTGGGCGGCATGGTCGGCGATCTTCTGGCGCTCGAAGCGCACAGGCGCCGCATGGATGCCGAACCCCTTGAGGTGCTCGGCGTCGGCGAGCTCCCGCACCCGGCCGCTGGCGGCCAGCAGGGCCTTGGAGGGGACACAGCCCCGGTTGACGCAGGTTCCGCCCATGTCGCGGGATTCCACGATCGCCACCTTCAGACCATGCTCGGCACCGTGCTTGGCCGCATCGAAACCGCCATACCCGGCACCGATCACGATCACGTCGAAATCGAACCCGGAGGGAGGGGAGGCGGGTGCTGCGGTCACCGGACGGGGCTGCATGGGTAGCGGCATTCTCCCCTGTCAGGCCCCGGGCCGGCCGTGGGCCTGGCGGGGGCGCTCCAGCAGCAGCAGAGCGGCCGCCGCCGCCACATTCAGGGACTCCACCGCCGGGCTGTGGGGGATCGTCACCCGCCGGTCGGCCAGCCGGGCCAGCGCCGGGGCCAGCCCCGCCCCCTCATTGCCCAGCAACAGGGCCGTGGGGCGGCACCAGTCCAGTTCCCAGTAGGGCTGGGCGGCGCCGCCCGCCTCGGGCACCACCGCCGCCACCAGCTGCACGCCCCGCTCCCGGGCCGCGACCAGGCGGCCGGGCAGGTCGGTGGCCGCCAGCCGCTCGATCGGCAGGGCCAGGGCCGCGCCGCTGGAGGCGCGCAGCACCTTGGGCTGCAGGGGGTCGGCCCCCTCGGCCAGCCACACCTGCTCCACCCCCGCCGCCAGTGCCGTACGCAGCAGGGTGCCCAGGTTGCCTGGATCCTGGAGCCGGTCGAGGACCAGGACAAAGTCCGGCGGCGTCGCCGCCGGGGCGGGCAGGTCGGCGGCCTCCAGGGTCAGCAGCACCCCGTCGGGGTGGCCGGTGGTGGCGGCGGCGGCCAGCACCTCGGGGCTGGCGAGCCGCAGCCGGCCCGGATCCGGCAACCGCTCCAGCAGGGCGCCGTGGCGGGCCAGCCAGTCGGCGGTGGCCAGCAGCTGGCGGGGCCGCAGGCCCAGCCCCAGGGCCTCCTGGAGCAGGTGGGTGCCCTCCAGCAGGATCAGGCCCTGCTCCTTTCGGCCACTGGGCCGGTGCAGGCGCCGCAGGGCCTGGACGAGGGGGTTGCGGACGCTGCGGATCGGCTCACTGCCCGGGGACAGGCCGCCGTGGTCAGGGGAGGGACCCGGGGATGTCAGATCGTCTTGCGGCGCCGGAGCTTGAGTTGATCGTGGATGACCAGGTCGTCATCGCTGAAGTCAAGCCCCTTGAAGGCCGCCACCTCACCCCGGATGCCCTCCGCCTTGAGGTTCGCCACCAGGCGATCGATCACGATGTCCTCCACCTTGGTCTGGTCGTACTCGTCCGGAGTCAATCGCTCCAAAAACCTGCCGATGTTCGCGGCAACGACGTCGGAAGCGTTGGTGATCTTGAGGACAATCATAAAAGTGATGCGGATGGGGAGACTTGAACTCCCACGACATTGCTGCCACTAGTACCTGAAACTAGCGCGTCTACCAATTCCGCCACATCCGCGGGCGTTTAGCCGCCGCGGAGGCCGCGGCGCTGGATGGAGCATAAATCATCACCGGCAGCCCTCCCCTCGGGATGACGGCGACACGGGGCAGCAAGACAGTTTGAGCGGCGACCCCCTAGACGACGGGATCATTCGTTGTCAAGATGCCCCCGAAATTGATACCAGGACTCCTGTCCATGACCGTATCCCCCATGCCTGTCAAGGCCATCGCCGGCACCAGGCTGGAGATCAGTGGTGGACGGCGTCTGGACGGGGAGCTGCGGGTCAGCGGCGCCAAGAATTCGGCCCTGGTGCTGATGGCCGCCTGCCTGCTCACCGAGGACGGCCTGCGGCTCAGCAACGTGCCTCCCCTGACCGACATCACGGCCATGGGGGAAATCCTCTCGGCCCTGGGCGTGCGGGTGCAGCGCGGTGGCGACGCGATCGTCCTCCACGGCGACCACATCACCACGGCCGCCCCCCCCTATGAACTGGTCAACAGCCTGCGGGCCAGCTTCTTCTGCATCGGCCCCCTCCTGGCCCGCATGGGGATGGCCCAGGTGCCCCTGCCCGGCGGCTGCCAGATCGGCACCCGCCCCGTCGTGGAGCACGTCAAGGGACTCAAGGCCCTCGGCGCCCAGGTCACCATCGAGCACGGCGTGGTCACCGCCGTCGTGCCAGGCCGCCAGCGCCGCCTCACCGGCGGCCACATCCACCTCGACTGCCCCAGCGTCGGCGCCACCGAGACCCTGATGATGGCGGCGGCCCTCGCCGACGGCGAGACGGTGATCGACAACGCCGCCCAGGAGCCGGAGGTGATCGACCTGGCCCGGCTGCTGCTGGCCATGGGGGCCAAGGTGCGCGGCGCCGGCACTCCCACGATCACCATCGTCGGGGTGGAGCGGCTGCACGGGGCCGACTACGCCGTCATCCCCGACCGCATCGAGGCGGGCACCTTCCTGCTGGCGGGCGCCATCACCCGCTCCCGGCTGCGGGTGTTCCCCGCCCTGCCCGAGCACCTCGGTGCCGTGATCACCAAGCTTGAGGAAGCGGGCTGCCGCATCGAGGCCGACGGCCAGGGCCTGATCCTCACCGCCAGCAAGGTGCGAGCGGTGGATCTGCGCACCCAACCCTTCCCCGGCTTCCCCACCGATCTCCAGGCCCCGTTCATGGCCCTGCTGGCCACCGCCGAGGGCACCAGCATGGTGGTGGAGAACATCTTCGAGAACCGCCTCCAGCACGTGGCCGAACTGCAGCGCATGGGCGCCTCGATCCGCATGCAGGGCAACACCGCCTGCGTGGAGGGGGTGGCCCGCCTCAGCGGCGCCCCCGTCCACGGCACCGACCTGCGCGCCTCCGCCGCCATGGTGCTCGCCGGCCTGGCCGCCGACGGCATCACCACCGTGCGGGGCCTGGAATACCTCGACAGGGGCTACGCCGATCTGGAGGGCAAGCTCAACGCCGCCGGCGCCTCGATCCGCAGGCTGCCCACCGCCGCCGCCTAGAGTCCACCCTTCGGGAGCGTGCCGGAATTGGTAGACGGACTCGACTCAAAATCGAGCGCCTTCGGGCATGTGGGTTCGAGTCCCACCGCTCCCATCGAGCCCGCACCCGTGGCGCCGCTGGTCGCTCCGGTGATGGACACCTACGGCCGCTATCCCCTGGCGCTGAGCCGGGGCCGCGGCGTCTGGCTCTGGGATGACCAGGGACGGCGCTATCTCGACATGGTGGCCGGCATCGCCGTGTGCACCCTGGGCCACAGCGATCCGGTGCTGCAGCGGCGACTCTGCCGGCAGCTGGGCCGGCTCCAGCACGTCTCCAACCTCTACCGGATTCCGGAGCAGGAGGCCCTGGCCGCGGCGATCACCGCCCGCAGCTGCACCGACCGGGTCTTCTTCTGCAATTCCGGCGCCGAGGCCAACGAGGCCGCCATCAAGCTGGCCCGCAAGCACGGTCACCAGGTGCGCGGCATCGCCGATCCGCTGATTCTCACCGCCGAGGCCAGCTTCCACGGCCGCACCCTGGCGGCGGTGACCGCCACGGGCCAGCCCAAGTACCACCAGGGGTTCGAGCCCATGGTGTCGGGCTTCCGCTACTTCCCCTACAACGACACGGCCGCCTTCGAAGCGTTGCTGGCCTCCTGTGAGGCCGATGGGCCCCGGGTGGCGGCCGTGCTGCTCGAGCCGATCCAGGGCGAGGGCGGGGTCAACCCCGGCGATCCGGCCTTCTTCCGGCGCGTGCGGGAGCTCTGCGATGCCCACCGGATCCTGCTCATCTTCGATGAGGTGCAGATCGGCGTCGGCCGCAGCGGCCACTGGTGGGGCTACCAACAGCTCGGGGTCGAGCCCGACGCCCTGACCATGGCCAAGGGCCTGGGCGGCGGCATCCCCATCGGCGCCCTGGCGGTGAAGGCCGCGGCCGACCACTTCCGCCCCGGCGACCACGCCAGCACCTTCGGCGGCAACCCCTTCGCCTGCCGCGCCGGCCTCACGGTGATCGAGGAGATCGAACGCCGGGGCCTGCTGGAGAAGGTGGCCGCCCACGGTGCCCTGCTCCAGTCCCTGCTCCAGGAGCTGGTGGCCCGGCACCCCGGGCAGCTGGCCGGCGAGCGCGGCTGGGGCCTGCTGCGGGGCCTGGTGCTGAGCGAGGGCGGACCCACGGCTCCGGAGATCGTCAAGGCGGCCATGGCGGAGGGCCTGCTGCTGGTGCCGGCCGGCCCGGGGGTGGTCCGGTTCGTGCCGCCGCTGGTGATCAGGCCCCGGCACCTGCGCAAGGCGGTGAAGCGCCTGGAGAAGGCCCTGCGCAGCCTGGCCTGATCCCTCCGTCCGTGCCGTCCCCGCTGCTGCCCCCCCCGGTCGACCTGGGCGACCTGCTCCAACCCTTCGCCCGCCGCGGCGTCGACCTGGGCCTGGAGCGGCTGGCCGGGGCCCTGGCCGAGGGGGACCACCCGGAGCGGCGCTTCGCGGCCGCCCAGGTGGCCGGCACCAACGGCAAGGGCTCGATCTGCACCTTCCTGCACGCGATCCTGCGGGCCGCCGGCGTGCATGTGGGCACCTACCGCTCCCCCCACCTGGTGAGCTGGTGCGAGCGCATCCAGGTCGATGACGCCTGGATCCCCCCCGCCAGCCTGCGGGACGACCTGGCCCGCTGGCAGCCCATCGGCCGCCGCCACCGGCTCACCCCCTTCGAGCTGATCACGGCGGCGGCCTTCGATCACTTCGCCCGTGAGCGGGTGGATCTGGCGGTGCTGGAGGTGGGCCTGGGGGGTCGGCTCGATGCCACCACCGCCCACCCCCACCGCCCCGTGATCGGCTTCGGGACCATCGGCCTCGACCACCGCGAACACCTCGGCGACACCCTGGCCGCCATCGCCGCCGAGAAGGCCGCCGTGATGGGACCGGGCTGCCGGGCCTTCAGCGCCGCCCAGGAGCCCGAGGCCCGCCGGGTGCTGGAGGCGGAGGCACGCCAGCGCGGCGCCAGCCTGCAGTGGCTGGAGCCCCTGCCCGCCGTGGCCGACGGCGGGCCCCACCTGGGGC
This sequence comes from Cyanobium sp. Copco_Reservoir_LC18, assembly GCF_009834675.1. Classification (NCBI taxonomy): domain Bacteria; kingdom Bacillati; phylum Cyanobacteriota; class Cyanophyceae; order Synechococcales; family Prochlorococcaceae; genus Cyanobium; species Cyanobium sp. Copco_Reservoir_LC18. The sequence goes on along the minus strand of NZ_ASAC01000003.1, from coordinate 53,025 downwards.
TGGCGGGGGAGCTGCAACGCCACAACGGCGCCGTGGCGGTGGCCATGGCCCGGGCCCTGACCGCCCCGGACGGCCCCCTGGCCGGCACGCCCCTGGACGCGGCGGCCATCCGGGCCGGCCTGGCGGCGGCCCGCTGGCCCGGTCGGCTGGAGCGGCACCGCTGGCGGGGCCGCGAGCTGCTGATCGATGGGGCCCACAATCCCCCGGCGGCGGCCGCCCTGCGCCGCGAACTCGACCGGCTTGAGGCTGGGCCGCGCCGCTGGCTGCTGGGCATCCAGCGCCACAAGGAGGGGGCGGTGATGCTGGAGCAGCTGCTGCGCCCCGGCGATCGGGCGGCGGTGGTGGCGGTGCCGGAGCATGTCAGCTGGACACTGGAGGAGCTGGCGGCCGCCTGTCCGGGGAAGGCCGACCAGCTCGAGCCGGCCGGCAGCCTGGCCGCCGGACTGGACAGCCTGCTGCCAGCCGGGCCGCTGCCGGTGGTGGCCGGCTCCCTGTTCCTGCTGGGGGCCGTGCTGCCCCTGTTCGACGCCCCCGAGGCTGACGAAGTCCCCGGGGCGGGCCAGCCTGGAGGGGTCCCCGGCAGCCCCGGTCCATGACGACGGCCCCCGCCTCCGATGCCCCCCCGCCCGCGGGCAGCCCCCGCCGGCCGGGCCTGTGGCTGGCCGTCCCGCTGCTGGGCCTGCTGCTGGGCCTGCTGCTGCTGGCCCCCTCCGGCGCCCTCGCCGACTTCCAGGACCGGGTGGACTACACCCTCACCAACCAGAGCGGCAAGGACTTCAGCGGCCAGCAGCTGGCCGGCAGCTCCTTCGCCGGGGCCACGGGCCGCCAGGCCCGCTTCCGGGACGCGGATCTGCACGGCGCGATCCTCACCCAGGCCGCCTTCCCGGAGGCCGACTTCCATGGCGCCGATCTCAGCGACGCCCTGATGGACAAGGTGGACATGAGCGGCACCGACCTCACCGGCGCGGTGCTGCGGGGAGCGATCGCCTCCGGCAGCAACTTCACCGGCGCCACGGTGACCGATGCGGACTTCACCGATGCCCTGCTCGACCGGGTGGACCAGCGCAACCTCTGCCGCCAGGCCCGGGGCACCAACCCGGTGACCGGCGCCGACACCCGCCTGAGCCTCGACTGCCGCTGATCTTGCACGGGGCGTTCCCTAGCCCGTCCAGCCCCGCAGCTTGCCCGGGTTCATCAGTCCGGCCGGGTCGAAGGCGGCCTTGGCCGCCACCTGATCGGCGTCCACCACCCCCAGGCCGCCATCCTCGACGGTGATCACGTGGGGATCGAAGGGCACCGCCCCCAGCGCGCGGCACTGGGCGACGAGGTCGGCCAGGGCCTCGGGCCCCCGCCAGCGCACCAGGGGCAGGGCCGTCAGGCGGGGCGCCCCCAGGTGGCGCACCGCCTCCAGGTGCCAGAGCACGTCGGTGCCCCAGCGCTCGCGCACGGCCTCCAGCAGGGGCGCCTCCGGCCGGGGCAGCAGCAGCTGCAGGTAGGTCCAGTCCGGTGCCTGGGCCCGCCAGTGCAGGGTGGTGTGGTTCCAGGTGAGCTCCCCCAGGGGCAGGCCCCGCCCCCGACCGGGCTCCGGCCGACGGCCCTGCCAGAGGATCCGGCCGCCCCGGGCCGCCAGCCAGCCCGGCAGGGCCTCGAGGCTGTCGGGGGCGGCATGCAGCAGCAGCCGGTGCTCGCCGGCACCGGCGGCGGGGCAGCCGGCGGGCCAGGGCATGGCCGCCGCCACCGGGGCCTCCAGCAGGCAGAGGGCGTTGAGCAGCAGGGCGGTGGTGGGCAGAGTCCGGGATGCCTCCAGGGCCTCCTGCCAGCGGTCGAACCCCACCACCAGCTGCTCCCAGGCCACGGCTTCGGTGCTGGCCAGCCGCAGGGCGGTGATGATGCCGTTGGTGCCGTAGGCGTGGTTGAGGGGCGCACTGGCGGCGGCGTCAAGCCGCAGCAGCCGCGGCTCGGCCTCCAGCGTCACCACCTCGAGCCCCAGCAGGTGGCCCGGATCCCGCAGGAAGCCCCAGCGCAGGGACCCCAGGCCGCCCGATCCCCCGGCGATGAAGCCCCCGAGGGTGGCGCTGCGGTAGGTGCTGGGCACCATCCGCAGGGCCCGGCCGTGGGCCATCAGCTGGCCATCCAGGTGGGCCAGGGTGCAGCCGCATTCCGCCTCCACCATGCCGGTGGCGGCCTCCACCGAGCGCAGCCGGTTCAGGCCGCCGATATCGAGCACCAGGCCCCCGGCCAGGGGCACGCACTGGCCGTAGTTGCCGGTGCCGGCGCCCCGCACGGTCAGCGGCACCCGGTGGCGGGCGCAGGCCCCGGCCACCGCCATCACCTGCTCCACACGCTCCACCTTCACCGCCAGCTGGGCACGGCGGCCCTTCAGCAGCGGCTCCAGGACGGGGGAATAGTCGTGGAAGTCGGCCGAGAGCCGGCCCAGCTCCGCCGCGGTGAGGATCGGGGTCAGGCCCAGGCCGCTGGCGGCGAGCTCGGCGGCCAGGGCCTGGATCCGTGCCGGATCGGGCGCTGCGGGGAGCTTCCCCGGAAAGGCGGTGTCAGGCATGGCAGGCGGCCAGGGGTGGGCAGGGGTCTTCGCAGGGGGGCGGATCCAGCCAGTGGCCGGCCCGCAGCACCCGCCGCCGGGGGGGGCGGGCCAGCAGTTCGGTCCAGGAGGTGGCCCCCAGCACGACGAGATCGGCCGGAGCCCCCTCCCGCAGCACCCCGTCCCACTCCAGGCCGAGCAGCTGGGCCGCAGCGGTGCTGAAGGGGCTGAGCCCCAGGCGACGCCAGGGCATCAGGTGGCTGGCGGCCAGGCTGAAGCGCAGCAGGGCGATGGGATCGAAATCCCCCCCCGGAAACCAGGGGTCCTGGACATTGTCGGCCCCCACGGCCACGGTCACGCCGGCCTCCTGCAGCTGGCGGATCGGGGCCTGGGGCCGCAGGGACGGGGTGCGGCGATGGTGCTTGGCCAGCAGCCAGAGATTGGTGCTGGGCAGGGCCACCACCCCCACCGCCGCGGCCGCCATCGCCTCCGCCAGGCGGCGGCAGGGCCGGTCGGCCAGCAGGCCCATGCTGCTGGCGTGGCTGCAGGTAAGCGGCACCGCGATGCGGTGCCGCAGCAGCAGCTCACTGACCAGGGCCACGCCCCGACCGTGGTCGTCGGCACTCTCGTCGACGTGCAGATCCACCCCGCAGCCGAGGCGCTCCGCCAGTCGCAGCAGGGCCAGCAGGCCGGCCCGGTCGGCCGGTGTGGAGCGGAAGGGGGCACCGAGCACCCCCCCCAGCAGGCCGCCGCGGGCGGCGACCCAGGCGGCGAAGGCCTCCCCCTCGGCGCTGCGCCAGTGGCCCACCGGCACCAGGGCCACCAGCTGCAGCTCCACCCGGCCGCGCCAGCGGTCGCGCAGCTCCAGCAGCACCTCCCAGCTGGGGGAGGCCCAGGGGCCGAGGCTGTCGATGTGGCTGCGGATCGCCCGCAGGCCGTAGCGCCAGGCCTGATCCAGGGCCCGCTCCCCCCGCCGCCGCACCGCCTCGGCCTGCCGGACGGCCGCCTCCCGGCCGTTCGCCGCCATGGCGCCCGCCATGGTCCCCTCGGGGTTGGGGAACGCCTCGCCGCTGAAGGCCTTGTCGAGGTGGGCATGGGGCTCCACCAGCGGCGTGAGCGCCAGGGGGGCCGCCGGGCCGCCCTCCCCCTCGCCGCCGGAGCCGGCGGCCAGCCCATGGATGGCGCGGATCCGTCCGTCGCCATGCTCCAGCCGCACCGTCACCAGCCCCTGGTCGTCCGCGGCCGGCAGGGGAAGACAGGGATCCAGCAGGAGCCTGGGGATCCGCATCGCTGGCAGGCGACCGGGCGGAAGGGGCGGGCGGCCGGGTGGCGGCGCCCCGCTCACGGCATCGGACTCCCGGGCGCGCTCTCACCGGCGCTGAGGAGCACGAAATGCCCCGCCATCGCCAGGGTGACGGCGTCGTAGCGGGGGATGCTCCAGTTGGGCAGCACCTTCTCACCCCCCAGCCGGGTGCCGTAGATGCTCAGCAGGCCGAAGTTGTAACGGCGTGAATGCTCCCGGGCCAGGCGGCCCAGCACCTTGCGCTGGGAGCGCACCAGCTCCGGACAGTTCTGGATCAGCAACCGGGCCAGCAGCGGCAGCCCCTCGTTGCGGCACAGCTCCTCGCTGGCCAGTTCGGTGAGCTTCTCGGCGGCGAAGTCCTCGAAGGCCGCCGGGCCGGGGTTGGTGACGGCAAGGCCGATCAGGCCCCCCGCGACGGCGGTGAGGCCCAGGAGGCCGGAAACGGTGCGGGTGGCGGTGGTCGGCGGTGGCAAGAGGGGGGGGCCGGCAGGCTCGCTTGATACATTGGCAAAGACCGCGGCGGGCGTCGCCAAGTGGTTAAGGCAGTGGCTTGTGGCGCCACCATTCGGGGGTTCGAGTCCCCTCGCTCGCCCTTCAGGCCCGGCGCTACGGCGTCGGGCTTCTTTCTTGGCTGAACAGCAGCTCCAGCAGGGCCTCGCCACCCTGCCGCACCGGATCGAGACAGGGGAGTCCCGTCTCCCTGGCAGTGGCCGCCAGCGCCGCCGCCGCCGAGGGCCCGTCCAGGTGGGCGGTGTTCAGGGCGATGGCGGCCACCCTGGGGGACGGAGCGGATCCCGCCGGCCGGCCCAGGGCCGCCAGCGCCTCGACGGCGGCGATCACCTGGGGCAGGGGGGGGAGGGGGAAGTCCGCCAGCCGCTGGATCGTGCGCTGGCCGGCACGGTGCACCAGCAGCAGATCGGTGGGCTGGCTGCCGCGGATCAGGGGCAGGGTGGCGCTCGAGCCGGGGTGGCAGAGGGAACCCTGCCCCTCGACCAGCACCAGGGTGTCCGGGCCGCCCCCCTCGGCGGCGGCCAGCACCGCCGCCTCCACCGCTCCGGCCGCGTAGTCGATGCGCACGGCATCGAGGGCCACACCGCCGCCGCTGATCAGGATGCCGGCCTGGCCGGTGCCGACGAAGCGGGCATCGCGGCCGCGGCGCCGGGCGGCGGCCAGCAGCTCCAGGCAGGCGCTCATCTTGCCCACCGACATGTCCGTCCCCACCGCCAGCAGCCGGCGGCCCGGCAGCGCCGCGGCCCGGCCGCTGCCGACACCCAGGCCGGGGGGCTCCCGGCGCAGATCCCAGATCCAGCGGCCCGGCCGCACCAGGGCCGCCAGGGCCGGATCGTCCGCCAGGCGGCTGTGCAGACCGCTGGCCAGCGACAGCCCCGCCGCCAGGGCGGCCGCCACGTCGGCGCCCATGGCCGGCGGCAGCCGGCCGCCGGAGGGGGCGAGGCCCACCACCGCCACCTGGGGGGCGAAGGGCAGGGCCTCCGCCAGGGACCCCACCACCGGCACGGCCCGCTCGATGCCGGTGAGCGCCCGCAGGTCGGCGCCGCGGTGGTCCGGGTCCACCACCGCCACGATCGGGCCGTGGCGGTAGCGCAGCATCGCCAGGCCCGTCTTGCCGCTCAGGTTGTCGAGGCCACCGTGCTGCAGCAGCACGATCGGGACATCAGAGCCGAGCAAGGCCCACCCCCAGTCCCGGGGACGCCCCGGGCACCAGCCGGTCGGCCACCAGGGCCGGACCCACGAACGGGTCGTCCACCAGGTTGAGGTGGCTGTCGAGGTCCGGCCAGCGCACCAGGGGCAGCAGCTGGGCGGCGGCCCCGTTGAGCAGGGCGCTGTCGGAGTAGCAGCCGAGCATCACCCCGAGGCCCAGGCGCCCCGCGGCCCTGGCCATCAGCAGGGCCTCCGCCAGCCCGCCGCTCTTGAGCAGCTTGATGTTCACCCCGTCGACGTAGGGGGCGAGCCGCACCAGATCGGCCAGGTTCCAGCAGCTCTCGTCGGCCACCAGGGCGATGGGGCAGTCGAGCTCCAGGGCGGCGAAGGCGGCGCAGTCGGCCTCCGGATCCTCCAGGGGGGCCAGGGGCTGCTCCACCAGCACCACCCCCTGGGCGTCGAGCCAGCCCAGCATCGGCAGGGCCTGCTCCAGGGTCCAGCCGCCGTTGGCATCCACCTGCAGCTCACCGGCCACCCCATGGCTCTGCCGGCGCCGCTCCAGCGCCCGGGCCACCGCCCGCACCAGGGCCCGGTCGTGGTCGAGACCCTCCGGGCTGCCGAGCTTGAGCTTGATGCGGCTGGCGGGCAGCTGCTGCCACCAGCGCTCCAGCCGCTCCAGCACCGCCGCCTCGCTGCCCAGCCCCAGGGTCACGCTGGTGGGGACGATCGCGCCCCCATCGAGGCCCCAGAGCCGCCACAGGGGCTGGCCCAGCCGCTGCCCCCACCAGTCGTGCAGGGCCAGATCGACGGCGCAGCGGGCCGGGGGCGACAGCGTCTCCAGCAGCGGGGCGAGGGCCTGGAACGGCTCCGGGGTGACGCTCTCGAGCGCCGGCAGGACGGCCTCCAGCTCGGCGGCCAGGTCGTCGCTGCGGAAGGACCGGTGGCCGGTGTCGAAGCCGCCGGTCTCGCCGCGGCCGGTGAGGCCGTCGTGCTCGAGTTCCAGCAGCAGATGCTCGACAGTGGCCGTGGTGCCGCGGCTGATGGCCAGGGGCACCGCCTTGGTGAGGGGAAAGCGGCTCAGGCGGCAGCGCATGCCAGAAAGGGGCCGGGAGGTTCACGCTGCCACAGCCGCCGCGTTGGCGCCGGTGGGGCGATAGCGGAAACTGGATCCCATGACAGCCACCGTTTCCGGCCCCCAGGCCGACCAGGCGCCGTCGGCACGGCGCGGCAGCTATTGGATCACCACCTTCGGCTGCCAGATGAACAAGGCGGATTCCGAGCGCATGGCCGGCATCCTCGAAACCATGGGGTACACCCCCGGCAACGACGAGCACAGCGCCGATCTGGTGCTCTACAACACCTGCACGATCCGGGACAACGCCGAGCAGAAGGTCTACAGCTATCTGGGGCGGCAGGCCCAGCGCAAGCGGGCCAATCCCGGCCTCACCCTCGTGGTGGCCGGCTGCGTGGCCCAGCAGGAGGGGGAGTCCCTGCTGCGGCGGGTGCCGGAGCTGGATCTGGTGATGGGCCCCCAGCACGCCAACCGCCTCGAGGCGCTGCTCACCCGGGTGGAGACCGGCCAGCAGGTGGTGGCCACCGACGAGCACCACATCCTCGAGGACATCACCACCGCCCGGCGGGACAGCGCCGTCTGCGCCTGGGTGAACGTCATCTACGGCTGCAACGAGCACTGCACCTACTGCGTGGTGCCCTCGGTGCGGGGCCGGGAGCAGTCACGCCTGCCCGAGGCGATCCGGCTGGAGATGGAGGGTCTGGCGGCCCGGGGCTACCGGGAGGTCACCCTGCTGGGGCAGAACATCGATGCCTACGGCCGCGACCTGCCGGGCATCACCGCCGAGGGCCGGCGGGCCCACACCCTCACCGATCTGCTGCGGTCGGTGCACGATGTGCGGGGCCTGGAGCGCATCCGCTTCGCCACCAGCCACCCCCGCTACTTCACCGACCGTCTCATCGACGCCTGCGCCGACCTGCCCAAGGTCTGCGAGCACTTCCACATCCCCTTCCAGAGCGGCGACGACGACGTGCTGCGGGCCATGGCCCGGGGCTACACCGTGGAGCGCTACCGGCGGATCATTGATCGCATCCGCCAGCGCCTCCCCGATGCGGCCATCAGCGCCGATGTGATCGTGGCCTTCCCCGGCGAAACCGAGGCCCAGTTCCGCCGCACCCTGGCGCTGATCGCCTCGATCGGCTTCGACCAGGTCAACACCGCCGCCTACTCGCCGCGGCCGGGGACGCCGGCGGCCGACTGGCCCGACCAGCTGCCGGAGGCGGTGAAGGTGGAACGGCTCCAGGAGCTCAACGCCCTGGTGGAGCGGGTGGCCACGGAGCGCAGCGCCCGCTACCTGGGGCGGCGGGAGCAGGTGCTGGCCGAGGGGGTCAACCCCCGCGACCCGGCCCAGCTGATGGGTCGCACGCGCACCAACCGGCTCACCTTCTTCGCCGCCGACCCCGGCGATGGCCGCCCCTTCGCCCCCGGCGACCTGGTGGACGTGGAGATCGAGACGGTGCGGCCGTTCAGCCTCAGCGGCCGGCCCCTGGGCCGGGGCGGGATTCGCTGATACGTTTGGCCCTCTTCCCTGTGCCGATGGCTCCCTCCCCCACCCGCGTCGGCCTGGTGTTCGGGGGGGCCTCCGGCGAGCACGCCGTCTCGATTCTCTCCGCCCGCACCGTGCTCCGGGGACTGCGCAGCGGGGCCAATGGCGAGCGGTACCGGGTCAGCAGCTTCTACATCGATCGCGGCGGCCGCTGGTGGCCCGGCGCCGTGGCCACCGCCGTGCTGGAGCGGGGAGTGCCGGCCGAGCCCGGGGATCTGCCGGGAGCGGCGCTGCCGGGGGGCTTCCGGGGTTTTCCCGAGGGCGCCCTGGAGATCGAGGTGTGGTTCCCGGTGCTCCACGGCCCCAACGGGGAGGACGGCACGATCCAGGGACTGTTCACCCTGATGGGGGTGCCCTACGTGGGTTCCGGGGTGCTGGGATCGGCCCTGGGGATGGACAAGCAGGCCATGAAGGCCGCCTTCGCCGCCGCCGGCCTGCCCCAGGTGCCCTACGCCTGCGTCGCCGCCCACGAGCTGGGCGCCGCCGGCGGTCCGGAAGGCCTGCTGGAGCGGCTGGAGAGCAGCCTCGGCTACCCCTGCTTCGTCAAGCCGGCCAACATGGGCTCCTCGGTGGGCATCAGCAAGGCCAGCGACCGTGCCGGCCTGCTGCGGGGTCTTGAGCTGGCCGCGGACCTCGACCGGCGCCTGGTGGTGGAGCAGGGCGTCCAGGCCCGGGAGCTTGAGTGCGCCGTGCTGCGGCGGCCCGGGGGCCCGGGCGACGGCCTCAGCGCCTCGGTGCTGGGGGAGATCCGCTTCGACGCCGACTGGTACGACTACGTGACCAAGTACAGCGAAGGCCACAGCCACACCGTCATCCCCGCGCCCGTGGACGAGGCGGTGAGCGAGCGGGCCCGGGCCATGGCGCTGGCCGCCTGCCGGGCGGTGGACGCCGGCGGGCTGGCCCGGGTCGACTTCTTCTACGACGAGGCCACGGGCGATCTCTGGCTGAACGAGATCAACACCCTGCCGGGCTTCACCAGCCAGAGCATGTACCCGATGCTGTGGGAAGCCAGTGGATGTCCTCTCCCCGACCTGGTGCACCAATTGGTGCTGGGCGCGGGAGGATCGGGGCTCCGGATGAACGTGGAAGGAACGGCGCCGTGATCCATGGCCTGCTCTGGCTGCCCCTGCTGGGCGCCTTTGTGCTTCTGGTGGCCCTCGGCTGGGTCGAGCGGCGGCGCCAGCAGCTGTTCCGCGAGTGGGCCAGCGGTGCCGAGCTCGCCAAGCTGGACGGCTGCGGGGCCGCCCGGCTGGTCGACGGGGAGCTGAGCTGGAGCCGGTTCGTGGCCGGCAGTTTCCAGCCGGTGGGACGCTTCACCATCAAGCAGCTGGAAATGGTCGAGCTGCTCTCCCTCAGCTCCGGGGAGGCCCCCCTGACCGAGGAGAGCGAAGGGGCCTGCCGCCTGCGGCTGGTGGGGGGCGGCCAGCAGGAGGAGCTGCCCTTCTCCGATGCCCGCCGGGCGCGCACCTGGATGGATGAACTCATGGCCCGCTCCCGCTGCGAGCTGTGAAGCGGATCCCCTCTTCGCGGGGAGCCCCCCCCTCACCGGGAGCTCCGCTGCCGCCAGGGGTCCTGCGCCGCAAGGAACTGCGCCGTCAGCGCCGCAGCGAGCGGCTGCGCCAGCTGTGGCGGATCCTGGTCTTCAGCGCCATGTCCGTCGGCCTGGGCTACGTGCTGCTGCGGCAGGGCTGGACCCTGCGGGAACCGAACCAGGTGGAGGTGCTCGGCAGCGCCGTGGTCAGCCGCGACCAGGTGATCGCAGCGGCGGGCCTGCGCTTTCCCCAGCCCCTGATGGGCCTCCAGCCCCGCCTGGTGGCCAGTGACCTGATGGGGGCCCTGCCGGTGGAGCAGGTGAAGGTGAGCCGGCTGATGCTGCCGCCGCGGCTGCGGGTGGAGCTGAAGGACCGGGAGGCGGTGGCCCGGGCGGTGCGGCGCACCGACCGCGGCCCGGAGATGGGCTTCGTCGACGGCCTCGGCAACTGGATCAGCATCCGCCAGCACATGGGCATCCGCAGCCAGGGGGACCTGTCCCTGCTGGTGGTCGGCTGGAACGCCCGCCACCGGGCCGTGCTGGCCCAGGTGCTCAAGGAACGGGAGGTGCTCGGCCCCGGCCTGAGGGAGATCCGCTTCGAGCCGGACGGCAGCCTCTGGCTCACCACCACCCAGCTGGGCCGGGTGCGGCTGGGCCCCCCGGACGCCCGGCTGCCCCGGCGACTCGAGGTGGTCGCCCACCTCAGCCGCACCCTGCCGGCCACCATGAAGGGCGCCCGGCCCCAGCTGATCGACCTGACCGACCCGGAGCAGCCGGAGCTCAGCCTGGGGGCCCGGGGGGCAAGCGGCGCAGCGGCCCGGCCGGCACCTCCCGCTGCCCCGGCGCCCCGTCCCGCCGGCACCCAGTGAGACCGCCGCTGGAGCCGGCGGCACCCCCACAGGCCGCCAGACAATCCTCACAGGCCGTTGCGCCCTGCTGAGATTCGGTCCAATGTGATCTATCGGCAACTCTGGCTGAGCTGGCCACCGACATAATGCAGCCGCAGATCAACGGCCACACTCCCCCTCCCGCGATGTCGCGCGATCAGGACCGCCCTTACCACGTCGATCTTTCGTCCCCGCAGGAGCCCCACGCGATGAGCCAGATCTCGCCCAGCAGCAACGGGATCGTCCCGAGCCAGTCGGCCCGGATCGAGGTGATCGGCGTGGGGGGAGGCGGCAGCAACGCGGTCAACCGGATGATCGCCACCGACCTCAACGGGGTGGGCTACCGGGTGCTCAACACCGACGCCCAGGCCCTGCTGCAGTCGGCGGCGGGCCAGCGCATCCAGCTGGGCCAGAAGCTCACCCGGGGGCTGGGGGCCGGCGGCAACCCGGTGATCGGCCAGAAGGCGGCGGAGGAGTCCCGGGCCGACCTGCAGCAGTCCCTGGAGGGGGCCGACCTGGTCTTCATCGCCGCCGGCATGGGCGGCGGCACCGGCACCGGCGCGGCGCCGATCGTGGCCGAGGTGGCCAAGGAGTGCGGCGCCCTCACCGTGGGCATCGTCACCAAACCCTTCGGCTTCGAGGGCCGCAAGCGGCTGCGCCAGGCGGAGGAGGGCATCGCCCGCCTGGCCGAGCATGTCGACACCCTGATCATCATTCCCAACGACCGCCTGCGGGACGCCATCGCCGGCGCGCCGCTCCAGGAGGCCTTCCGCGCCGCCGACGATGTGCTGCGGATGGGCGTCAAGGGCATCACCGACATCATCACCAGGCCCGGGCTGGTGAACGTCGACTTCGCCGACATCCGCTCGGTGATGGCCGATGCCGGCACCGCCCTGCTGGGGATCGGCGTGGGCTCCGGCCGTTCCCGGGCCATCGAGGCGGCCCAGGCCGCCATGAGCAGCCCCCTGCTGGAGTCGGCCCGCATCGACGGGGCCAACGGCTGCGTCATCAACATCAGCGGCGGCAAGGACATGACCCTGGAGGACATGACCACCGCCTCGGAGGTGATCTACGACGTGGTCGATCCCGACGCCAACATCATCGTGGGGGCGGTGGTGGACGAATCGCTGGAGGGGGAGATCCACGTCACGGTGATCGCCACCGGCTTCCAGAGCGGCGGTCACTACCGGCCGGAGCGTCCCGCCGCCAGCTTCGCCGACACCCTCACCCACACGCCGGAGGAGCGGGGAGCCATGATCCCGCCCTTCCTGATCAACCGCCAGAACCGGGTCGACTGAGCCACAAGCTGGCCCCGAAGCCGGTCAGGGCGATGGTTCAGCGCGGCTTGAAGGGGGCCATTGTGAAGAGGGTGACCCGGAATCCACGCCTGCCCTGAGCATCCCGTGTGGCTGCTCCCTTCCGGTCCTGACCAGATTTGGGCGTCAGAGCCGCGTGGGTCCGAGTCGGGTCGATGCTAGCAATGCCCCCTGCGATCCCCCGTGCCGTGCCCCTGCGACCCGCTGATCTGACACGGCGCAAGCAGGCGGGCCTGCCGATCACCGTGCTCACCGCCTGGGATGCCCTCTCCGCCGCCGTGGTGGCCGGCGCCGGGGTGGATGCGGTGCTAGTGGGCGACTCCCTGGCAATGGTGGTGCTCGGTCACGCCACCACCCTGCCGGTGACGCTCGAGGAGATGCTCCACCACTGCCGCGCCGCCGGCCGGGGCCTGGCGGCGGCGGCCCCCCAGGATCCGCCCCTGCTGATCTGCGACCTCCCCTTCCTCAGCTACCAGTGCGGCGCCGATGCGGCCGTGGCGGCGGCGGGCCGGGTGCTGAAGGAGACCCCCGCCGTGGCGGTCAAGCTGGAGGGCGCCGAACCCGAGACCCTGGCGGTGATCGACCGGATGGTGCGCAGCGGCATTCCGGTGATGGGCCACCTGGGGCTGACCCCCCAGTCGGTGCACCAGCTGGGCTACCGGCGCCAGGCCGGCGATCCGGTCAGCCAGGAGCGGCTGCGGCGGCGGGCCCGGGCCCTGCAGGAGGCCGGCTGCTTCGCCCTGGTGCTCGAGCACGTGCCGGCGGAGCTGGCCGCGGAGCTGAGCGGCGAGCTGGCGGTGCCGGTGATCGGCATCGGCGCCGGCGACGGCTGCGACGGCCAGGTGCGGGTGACGGCCGACCTGCTGGGGCTTACCACCCGCCAGCCCCCCTTCAGCCCGCCGCTGATGCAGGGCCGGGCCCTGGCGGTGGAGGTCCTGGGCCGCTGGGTCAGGGAACAGGGGCCGGCTGCGCCCGGGGCGAGGGCCGTTCCAGCTCCTGCCACCAGGCCAGCATCTCCCGCAGCACCCCATTGCTGAGGGCCAGCCCCTGCGGATCCGCCAGCCGCCAGCGGGGCCCCTCGACGCGCAGCAGGCCGCGCCGCTCATAGTCCCCGAGCCGCGCCCGCAGCCCGTCGAGGAGCGCGGGGGCCAGGCGCTCCTGGCGGGCGAGCCGCTCCAGGTTCACCCCCTCCCGGCAGCGCAGGCCCACCATCAGGCGCTCGTCGAAGGGCATGCCCTCCCCCTCCTCGCCCCCCGGCTGCACGCCTCCCTGCGCCGCGCCCCCTTCCCCGGCGCCGACCGCCTCGGCGTAGCCGGCCCGGGTGCGGGGATGGGCCCGGCGGCGACCGCGGGGGGCGCCGGTGGCGCCCATGCCGAACCCCCACCAGCCGGCACCGCTCCAGTAGACGCGGTTGTGGCGTGAGGCGTGGCCGGGCAGGGCGTAATTGGACACCTCGTAGTGGCCGTAGCCGGCGGCACTGAGCCGGCTCCAGGTCAGGTCCATCAGGTCGGCGGCCAGATCCTCCGGTGGCAGCTCGAGCTGCCCCAGGGCCAGACGCCGCTCGAAGACGGTGCCCGGCTCGATGCTGAGGTCGTACACCGACAGGTGGGGGGGCTCCAGGGCGATGGCTTCGGCCAGCTGGCCGTCCCAGTGGCCCAGGCCCTGCCGGGGCAGCCCCTGGATCAGGTCCAGGCTCCAGCTGGCCAGCTCCCCCCGGCGCCGGGCCTGGCGCAGCCAGCCGGCCGCCTCCCGCAGGTCCACCCCCCGGTGGCGCCGGCCCAGGTCCGCCAGCACCCGGTCATCGAAGCTCTGGCCCCCCAGGCTGACCCGGTTGATGCCGGCGGCCAGGTAGTCCGCCAGGCGGTCCTCATCGAAGCTGGCCGGATCCAGCTCCAGGCTGAGCTCCGCCCCCGGCGCCAGTCCGTAGCGACGCTCCAGCGCCTCCAGGATGCCGGCCACCTGGGCGCCGGTCAGCATCGAGGGGGTGCCGCCCCCGAGGTAGACGGTCGCCAGGGGTGGGCCGGCCGGGGAGCCGGCGATCTCCCGGTGCAGCAGAAGCAGGTAGGCGGCGATGGAGCCGGAGGAGGCCCCATCGGCCCTGTCGCCGAGGGGCACCACCGGGAAATCGCAGTAGAAGCAGCGGCGATGACAGAAGGGAATGTGGACGTAGGCGGATCGGGGATCCATCACGGGCGGTAATCCCTGGGACCCAAACGGCGGAAGATCGGCCAAGCTTCTTTCCATACCTGCCGGGCGGCCGAGGCGTCGGGACTTCGAAGCATGGTGGACACCCTCATCTTGCTGCTGTTCCTGATCTCAGGGGCAGCCACCGGCTGGCTCGGGGTTGACCTGCTGCCGGAACAGCTGCTGCTGGAGGTGACCAACCAGGAGGGCCTGCGTTCGGTGATGGGGGGCTTCGGCGGCTTCTTCGGCCTGATCGCCGGCATCTTCTTCCAGCAGCTGCGGCGGCGCCTGATGGCCCAGGTGCGCAGCATGCCCACCGACCTGCTGATCAGCCGGGCGGTGGGCCTGATCCTGGGCCTGCTGGTGGCCAACCTGCTGCTGGCGCCGATCCTGCTGCTGCCCCTGCCCTGGGAAGTGGTGCTGGTGAAGCCGCTGGCGGCGGTGCTCAGCAACGTCTTCTTCGGGGTGCTGGGGTACAACCTGGCGGAGGTGCACGGCCGCACCCTGCTGCGCCTGTTCAACCCGGCCAGCACCGAGGCCCTGCTGGTGGCCGACGGGGTGCTGCTGCCCGCGACCGCCAAGATCCTCGACACCAGCGTCATCATCGACGGCCGCATCCGGGGCCTGCTGGCCTCCGGGCTCCTGGAGGGTCAGGTGATCGTCGCCCAGGCCGTGATCGATGAGCTCCAGGCCCTGGCCGACTCCTCCAACGGTGAGAAGCGGGCCAAGGGGCGGCGGGGGCTGAAGCTGCTCACCGAGCTGCGGGAGAACTACGGCCGCCGCCTGGTGGTCAACAGCACCCGCTACAGCGGCAACGGTGCCGACGACAAACTGCTCAAGCTCACCGCCGACACCGGCGGCACCCTGCTCACCGCCGACTTCAACCTGGCCCAGGTGGCCCAGGTGCAGGAGCTGCGGGTGCTGAACCTCAGCGAACTGGTCATCGCCCTGCGGCCCGAGGTGCAGCCGGGCGATGGCCTGCAGCTCAAGATCGTGCGTGAGGGCAAGGAGGCCGACCAGGGCGTCGGCTACCTGGAGGACGGCACCATGGTGGTGGTGGAGGATGCCCGGCGCCGCATCGGCGAGCGGCTGCCCGTCACCGTCACCGGCGCCCTGCAGACCCCCACCGGCCGCATGGTCTTCGCCCGCTGCGACCGCAGCCCCGAACGGCCCGCCGAGCGGGGCAACGGCCGGGCTGCCGACAAGCAGGGCGGGAAACCCGTCGCCCTGCAGGAGCACCAGCCTCCTGGCCCCGGCTAGGCTCCTGCCTCACGACTGCTGGTGAGCGCGGATGACGGTGTCGGCCCCCTATTACGGCGATTCCGCGGTGATGCGCACACCGCCGCCGGATCTGCCGTCCCTGCTGCTCAAGGAGCGGATCGTCTATCTGGGGCTGCCCCTCTTCTCCGACGACGACGCCAAGCGCCAGATGGGCATCGACGTCACCGAGCTGATCATTGCCCAGCTGCTCTACCTGGAGTTCGACAACCCGGAGAAGCCGATCTTCTTCTACATCAACTCCACCGGCACCAGCTGGTACTCGGGCGATGCGATCGGCTTCGAGACCGAAGCCTTCGCCATCTGCGACACCCTGCGCTATGTCAAGCCGCCCGTGCACACCATCTGCATCGGCCAGGCCATGGGCACCGCCGCCATGATCCTCTCGGCCGGCACCAAGGGCCAGCGGGCCGCCCTGCCCCACGCCTCGATCGTGCTGCACCAGCCCCGCTCCGGTGCCCGCGGCCAGGCCAGCGACATCCAGATCCGGGCGAAGGAAGTGCTGCACAACAAGCACAGCATGCTGGAGATCCTCTCGGAGAACACGGGCAAGAGCATCGATGAGCTCTCCCGCGACTCCGACCGCATGACCTACCTCACCGCCGAGGAGGCCATGGCCTACGGCCTGATCGACCGGGTGCTGACCAGCCGCAAGGACCTGCCGACGCCCGCCCCGGTGGGCTGAGCACCGCCCCCCGGCCTCCGGCCACCCCTCTCCACCTCCTCCCTCTCTCCGGCTCCGAACGGGAGCCTTCCCGCCATGCCCATCGGCACCCCCAGCGTTCCCTACCGCCTCCCCGGCAGCCAGTACGAGCGCTGGGTCGACATCTACACCCGCCTCGGGGTGGAGCGGATCCTGTTCCTGGGCCAGGAGGTGACCGACGGGATCGCCAACAGCCTGGTGGCCCAGATGCTGTACCTCGACTCCGATGACAGCTCCAAGCCGATCTACCTGTACATCAACTCGCCGGGTGGCTCGGTGACCGCCGGCCTGGCGATCTACGACACCATGCAGTACGTCAAATCCGACGTGGTGACGATCTGCGTCGGGCTGGCGGCCTCCATGGGCGCCTTCCTGCTGGCGGCCGGCACTAAGGGCAAGCGGCTCGCCCTGCCCCACAGCCGGATCATGATCCACCAGCCCCTGGGCGGCACCAGCCAGCGCCAGGCCAGCGACATCGAGATCGAGGCGCGGGAGATCCTGCGCATCAAGGACATGCTCAACCAGTCCCTGGCCGGGATGTGCGGCCAGTCCCTGGAGAAGGTCACCAAGGACACCGACCGCGACTACTTCCTCAGCGCCGCCGAAGCCAAGGAGTACGGGCTGATCGACCGGGTGATCGCCCACCCCTCGGAGGCCTCCGGCGGCTGAGGCCCGTGCGGACGCACACCTAAAGTCTGCGTTTGCCCTGCCCGCCGCCCGGAATGGCCCAGCTCTTCTACGACTCCGACGCCGACCTCGGCCTGCTGACCGGCAAGACGGTGGCCATCATCGGCTACGGCTCCCAGGGCCATGCCCATGCCCTGAACCTCAAGGACAGCGGCATCAACGTGGTGGTGGGCCTCTACGACGGCAGCCGCTCGGCCGCCAAGGCCCGGGCCGACGGCCTTGAGGTGCTGAGCGTGGCCGACGCCTGCGCCAAGGCCGACTGGATCATGGTGCTGCTGCCGGATGAGGCCCAGAAGGCCGTCTACGCCGCCGAGATCGCCCCCCACCTCAGCGCCGGCAAGGTGCTGAGCTTCGCCCACGGCTTCAACATCCGCTTCGGGCTGATCGAGCCCCCCGCCGATGTGGACGTGGTGATGATCGCCCCCAAGGGCCCCGGTCACACCGTGCGCTGGGAGTACCAGAACGGCCAGGGCGTGCCCGCCCTGTTCGCCATCCAGCAGGACGCCTCCGGCCATGCCCGCGAGCTGGCGATGGCCTACGCCAAGGGCATCGGCGGCACCCGCGCCGGCATCCTCGAAACCAACTTCAAGGAGGAGACCGAAACCGACCTCTTCGGTGAGCAGGCGGTCCTCTGCGGCGGTCTGAGTGAACTGGTGAAGGCCGGTTTCGAGACCCTGGTGGAAGCGGGCTACCAGCCCGAGCTGGCCTACTTCGAATGCCTCCACGAGGTGAAGCTGATCGTCGACCTGATGGTCAAGGGCGGCCTCACCGCCATGCGCGACTCGATCTCCAACACCGCCGAGTACGGCGACTACGTCAGCGGCCCCCGGCTGATCACCGCCGACACCAAGGCGGAGATGCGGCGCATCCTGGCCGACATCCAGGACGGCACCTTCGCCCGCAACTTCGTGGCCGAGTGCGAGGCGGGCAAGCCCGAGATGGCCAAGGCCCGCGAACGCGATGCCGCCCATCCGATCGAGCAGGTGGGCAAGGGTCTGCGCTCCATGTTCAGCTGGCTCAAGGCGGCCTGATCCCCAGCCCATGCGCCGGCGCCTGCTGACCCTCGCCTGGAGCAGCGGCCAGGCCAGCGGCACCCTGGCCATCGGCGCCACCGCCTGGCTGCTCAGCGGCCTCACCCCGTCGCCGCTGGTGAACGGGGTGCTGCTGGCCGTGGCCACCCTGCCGCTGCTGCTGCCCCTGCCCCAGCGGATCCGGCCCGGCTACCTGCTCCAGCTGCTCGGCCTGCTGCTGCTGCTGGCGGTGGCGACGGGCCTGCTGGGCCGCTCCGTTCTCGCCCCCCTGCTGGCCATCGCCCTGCTGGCGGTGGGGCTGCGGCTGGCCCAGGACCCGCTGCAACGCCAGATCCATGGCCGCTGGGCCGTGCCGAACGGCGAGCTGCGGGCGGGAGCCGAGGCGGGCCGCCTGGCGGGCAGCCTGCTGACGGCCCTGCTGTTTCCCATCGGCAAGGCCCTGCTCCAGTTCGGCGGCGCCCTGGTGCTGCTGCTGCCCCTGGCGCCGCTGGTCGGGGCCCTGCGGGCCGGCGGCCACCCGGAGGAGCGGCGGCACGAGGGTGAAGCGGCGGAGCCGGCCCCCTGGCGCCTGGAGCCGGGCGGGGTGCTGCAGGGGCTGCTGCTCGGGGGCCTGTTCGCCCTGCTGCCCCTGTGGGTGCGCCAGCAGGCGGCGGGCAGCTGCTTCGATTTCGGCCTGCTGCTGACGGCCTACGGCCTGGGGCGGACCGGCGCCGAAGCCTGGGGCCTGCGGCTGCCGCCGCGCCTGCCCTACCTGCTGATGGCCGCCCTGCTGCTGGCGACCCAGTTCGTCGGCGGCTGGGGGGCCGTGCTGCTGTTCGTGCCCTTCGGCCTGCTGGCGGCCGTGGCCGATGCCCGCCTGGCCCTCGGCGTCGATCCGGCCGGCGACCTGCAGCAGAACTGGAGCGTCCTGGAGCGGTCCTCGGCCCTGGGGGGCCTGGCCGGCAGTCTGGGGATGGGCCTGATCGCCCAGCTGATCGGCCTGGGCGGCAGCCTGCCGATCCAGCTGGCGGCCTTCCTGGGGGCAGGTCTGCTGCTGCCCCTGCTGCAGCGCCGCCGGCCTTGAGCCTCGCCCTGCTTGTGCTGCTCGCCTGCGGGCTCGACCGGCTGCTGGGGGACCCCCTCTGGTCGCCGCACCCCGTCCAGGTGATGGGCGTCGCCATCACCGGCCTGCGCCGGGCGGTGGAGGCCTGGGCCGGCGACGCCCCCCGACGCCTGCGGCTGGGGGGTCTGCTGCTCACCCTGCTGGTGGTGGGCGCCAGCGGCCTGGCGGGCTGGGGCCTGGAGGTCCTGGCCCGGCGGATCCCTGCCGTCGGGGTCCCCCTGCTGGTGCTGGGCCTGGCCAGTGCCCTGGCGGGGGGCAGCCTGGGGCGGGCGGTGCGGGCCGTGCTGGTGGCCCTGCCCGACCTGCCCCTGGCCCGCTCGCGCCTGGCCCGGATCGTGGGCCGCCAGGTGAGCCACCTGCCGGAGGCGGAGATCCTGCGGGCCGCCGCCGAAACCGCCGCCGAAAACGCCGTTGACGGCCTGTTCGCCCCCCTGTTCTGGATGCTGGCCGGGGCGGCCCTGCTGCAGCTGGGGCCGGCCCCGCCGGCGTCACCCCTGCCGGGCCCCCTGGCCCTGGCCTGGGGTTTCAAGGCCGCCAGCACCCTGGATTCGATGCTGGGTTACCGCCACGGACGGCTGCGCTGGCTGGGCACCGCCGGTGCCCGCCTCGACGACCTGCTCACCTGGCTGCCCACCCGGCTGGTGGCCCTCAGCCTGCCCCTGGCGGCGGGCCGGCCCGGGCGGACGCTCCCCTGGCTGCGGGCGGCCCTGCGGGACGGGGCCCCTGACCCCTCCCCCAACGCCGGCGTCTCGGAGGCGGCCTTCGCCCACGCCGCCGGGGTGCGCCTGGGCGGGGCCAACGCCTACGCCGACGGGGTGCGCATCAAGCCGATCCTGGCCGCGGCAGGGCGCCCCGCCGACCGGGAAGGGGTGGAGCGGATCCTGACCCTGGGCGATCGGCTGGAGCTGCTGTGGCTGCTGCTCACCCTGCCGGCCCTGGCCCTGCTCGGCGCCGGATGGCCACCCTCGCTGCGGTGAAGGGACGGAGCTCCGGCGTTCAGTAGGCGCCGCGGTCGCGGGGGTCGAGCATGACGCCGATGGTGCGCAGGATGATGCGCAGATCCATCAGCAGGGTGCGGCGGCGGGCGTAGCGCACATCCAGCCGGACCCGCTCGGGGTAGCTGAGGTTGTTGCGGCCGGACACCTGCCACAGGCCCGTCAGGCCGGGACGCACCGACAGCACTTCATCCATGCGGCTGCCGTAGCGCTCCAGCTCGCTCTTCACGATCGGACGGGGGCCCACCACGCTCATCTCACCGCGGAGCACATTGAGGAACTGGGGCAGTTCATCCAGGCTGGAGCGGCGCAGGAACTTGCCCAGGCGGGTGATGCGCGGGTCGTTCTTGAGCTTGAAATCGTTGCGGTACTCCTCATCCAGATCCGGGGATTCGGCCAGCAGCTTGGAGAGCAGGCGATCGGCATCCCGCCGCATGGTGCGGAACTTGATGCAACCGAAACTGCGATAGTCGCGGCCCACCCGTTGCTGCACGTAGAACACCGGCCCGCGGGAGGTGACCTTCACCAGCAGGGCCAGGGCCAGCAGCACCGGCGAGCCGAGGGTCAGCACGGTGAGGGAGAAGAGGATGTCACCGGAACGCTTGACGATGCGATCGCGCTTGGACTGGAAGGCGATCAGCTCTTCCGCGGTGAGCACCTGCGCCGGAGCCGTCACAAGCTGCCCAGAGGCGTAGGGGGTCCCGATGGAAGAGAGCATGGGGGACGGGTTCGTTAGAAGAAGTTAAGGATCAGCCCGTGCGGAACTCCAAGCCGCGGGGCCACTCAGATCAGAGGCACAGGACGGCGAAGGCGGCGACGGTGCTGCTGCCACAGCTGGTCGAGCAGCGTTTCCATGCGGCGCCGGAACACCGGGGGAGCAAAGCTCTCCGCCCAGCGCCGCTGCCCTTCCGCCGGCAGGGAGCGCCACAGCCGGCCCGCCTCGAAGTGCTCCAGGGCCGCCGCCAGGCTGGCGGGGGTCTGCTCCGGAAACAGCAGGCCGGTGGGGGCCGGTTCGCCCTCCTGGAGGCAGCGCACGCTGTCGCGCACCCCCCCCTGGCCGAAGGCGATCACCGGGGCACCGGCCGCCATCGCCTCCACCGGCGCGATGCCGAAATCCTCCAGGCCGGCATACACGTAGGCCCTCGCCCGCTCCAGCCAGGCGGCGGTCTCCCGGTCCGGCAGGCGACCGAGGAAGCGGGTGGCCGGACCCGCCATCGCCTCGAGCCGGCGCCGCTCGGGACCATCGCCCAGCACCACCAGGGGCAGGCCGGTGCGCCGGAAGGCCTCCACCACCACATCCACCCGCTTGTTGGGCACCAGCCGGCAGAGGCTGACGTAGACGTCATCCCGGGGCTGGTCCCAGCGGAAGCGCCCCACCGCCACGGGGGGCGGCAGCACGTGGGCGCGCCGGCGCCAGAAACAGCGGATGCGGCGGGCGGTGAAACGGGAGTTGGCCACCAGCGCATCCACCCGGGCGCTGCTGACCACGTCCCACTGGCGCAGCTGGTGCAGCTGCAGCCGCACCAGGGGGCCCAGGGGCCCGCGGGCCAGGGCCGAGCGGGCCAGGTAGGTGTGCATCTGGTCCCAGGCGTAGCGGGCCGGGGTGTGCACATAGCTGACGTGCAGCTGGTCCGGTCCGGTGATCACCCCCTTCGCCACCAGGTGGCTGCTGCTGATCACCAGGGGATGGCCGGAGAGGTCGAGCTGCTCGATCGCCAGGGGCAGGAGCGGCAGATACTGCTGCACGTGGCTCACCCCCCAGGGCAGGCGCTGGATGAAGCTGGTGCGGACGGGGCGGCCGGTCAGCCAGCTGCCGGGGCGGGAACTCTCGCCATCCACCAGGGCGAACAGGGCTGGCGGTGCTCCCCAGCCGCCCAGCAGCCGGTCGAGTTCCTCCACCACCTGCTCCGAGCCACCCACCGAACGGGGGGTGAACCACTCGTGCACCAGGGCGACTGGGCTGGGGAAGGCCTCCATGGCAGGCACCGTAGGCGCCAGTATCACGAAAACTCTCAGCCGATTGCCCTGGCCGGGGTCTCTGCCGAAGCTAAGGCGACGACTGGGATGGCGAGAGCCGGGACACGATGGCGATCCGCGAGCTTCTCGAAGACGCCCTGCAGGAGCCTTCCATCGGGACCACCCCCTGCTTCCGCTGGCATGCCACCTCCGTGGGGATTGCGGCCCTCTGGTGTGACGGCAAGCCGCCTCCGGCGCCGCCCTTCGATGTGGCGCTCAAGGAGGGTCTGCAGGTGGGACTCGACCTCAGCCGGGAGGAACGGGAGTTCCACCAGGTGAAATCCGGCCTGGTGCTGCTGTTCCATTCCTGACGCGCGCAGGCCAGGCCTGACGAAACGGAGAGGGTGGGATTCGAACCCACGGAAGGTTGCCCTTCAAACGATTTCGAGTCGTTCGCTTTCGACCACTCAGCCACCTCTCCAGACCCTGGTGCCCTGACGCACCGCCGCAGCGGAACCATCCGGTCTCCAGGGATCGGCTCACTTTACGGAGCGGTCAGCGCACCGCTGGCCCCACTGGCCCGCCACCCCCGCGGCAGGGGGGCGCCGGTCGGCACGGCACCGCTGAGCCACACCCGGGGCGGGCCGCGCTCCAGCAGGGCCCGCTGCTCGGCGGGCCGGGGCCGGACCCCGAGCCACACACCCTCGCCGGCGGCCGGACGGTCCAGCCGCCAGGTGGTCAGGGCCTGGCGGTCGGGCAGCAGCAGCCAGCGGTGGCGCCCCAGCTGCAGGCGCAGGGCATGGCTGTCCATGGCCAGGGCCTCCACCGCCAGCCCCCGGCTCGCCAGCCGCTGGCCGGCGGCCAAGGGGGCCGCCCCGCCCCCGTAGGCCAGCACCCGCCCGGCCTGGCGGCTCCAGCAGGCCGGATCGTCAGCGGCCACCGGATCCAGCAGCAGGGTCCAGTCGAAGCGGGCCACCCCCAGGGCCTGGGCCAGCTGGCCGGCCTGGCGGCAGCTGAACCCGTCGGCGCGGGTGCTGACCAGGGCGGCGCGGCCCCGGTGCCGGGCCAGCAGCAGGTCGCGGGGGGGACCACCCTCCCCCTGGTGGACCAGCAGCAGCTGGTCGCCGCCCAGCAGCACCAGGTGGACCACCAGCACCCCCACCCCCAGGCCCGCCGCCAGGAATCGCAGGCGCCGGCCAGTCCCCGGCAGCACCAGGGCCAGCAGGGCCAGGGTGAACAGGAGCACCAGCAGGGGCAGGGGCCGGCCGCTCTGCCACTGGGCCAGGGGCAGCCCGGCCACCCCATGGGCGAGCAGGAGCAGCAGCTGGGCCAGCCAGCCCAGGGGCACCAGCAACGGGGCCAGCAGGGGCGGCAGCAGCAGGGCCACGGCCGCCAGGCCCATGGCCCCGAGGGTGAGGGGCGTGAGCAGGGGGGCGGCCAGCAGGTTGGCGGGCACGGCGTAGAGGGGCACCACCCCGAAGTGGAGCAGCTGCAGGGGCAGGGTCCAGAGGCTGGCCGCCACCGGCACCGCCAGGGCCGGGGCCAGCCAGCTCCGCCACCAGCCCGCCGCCCCGGGGGGGCCACCGGGGAGCCGCCGGGCCAGGGCCTGCTCCAGGGGCCGGGCCGTCAGCACCAGGCCGGCGGTGGCGGCGGCGCTCAGCTGGAAGCCCACGTCGTGCAGCCAGGCCGGCCGCAGCAGCAGCATCCCCGCCAGGCTGAGGCCCAGGATCCCCAGGGGCCGTCCGCGGCGGCCGCTCTCCAGCAGCACCAGGGCGATGGCCCCCATCAGGACCGCCCGGATCACCGAGGGCTGGGGCCCCGCCAGCAGCAGGAACACCACCATCGCCCCGGCGCCCAGGGCCAGCCGCGCCCAGCGGCCGAGCCTCCGGCCGATGGCCAGCACCGCCCCCAGCAGGACCGTGAGGTGGAACCCCGAGGCCGCCAGGGCGTGGGACAGGCCGGCAACGCGAAAGTCGGCACGCAGCTCGGCGGGCAGGGGCACCACGGCGCTGCCCAGCACCAGGGCCGCCAGCAGGCCGCCCCGCTCCGGACCCGCCGCGGCCACGAAACGCTCGGCGATGCCGCGGCGCAGATCGGCGATCGGGGTGGCGGGCCGGTGGAGCACCTCCAGCCGCTCCACCGCCAGACGGGTCCAGGCCCCCTGGCGGGCCAGGCGCTCCGCCGGCCCCGCCAGCAGGGGGTGGGGGGCCGGCCGGGGGCGGCGCAGCAGCCCCGTCACCCGCACGCCCCAGCCCTCCCGCAGAGCCGGACAGGCGGCGAAGCCCAGCTCGCTGCGGCCCCCCGCCGTCTGCAGCAGCACCCGGCAGGGACCCGGGCCCGCCGCCACTGCCGCCGGGGCCGCCGCCGGCCTCGCCGTCACCGGGTCGGCCAGCAGACGCCCCTGCAGGATCACCGGCTGGGGCCCATCGCCAGCGGCGAGCAGCCGCAGCGGATCGGCCGGTCCCGGCTGGAGCGGGCGCAGCTGGGCCTGGACCAGCACCACGAGCAGCAGCACCAGCGGCAGCAGGGGGGAGCGGAGCATGCTCCAGGGTTCCCGCCGGCGGCCGCGGGCCCCCGGCGCCATCGACACCGGTGGCAACGCCGCGGGACAATCCCCTCGGCGGATCCCGGGGATCGGTGATGCAGCGGCAGAGATTCACGTGGAGGCCGTTGACCCTCGGACGGCGGATCGCCCTGCTGACGCTGCTGCTCTGCCTCGCGCTTGGTCCTGGGACAGGGCTGGGCCTGGGCCTCGATCCGTCAAGGCCAGCCTGGGCCGGCGAGGAAGGCGCCACGGCGGCCGCGCAGGGCTGTGCGACCACCCCTCTGTTCATCGGTCTCGATGGCCGCCGCGACCTGGAGATCCGCCGGGCCCCCGCCGCCCAGCGGCTCGACGACTACGTGCGCCGCGCCAACGCCCGCCTGCTGGAGCTGGCCCAGGATCACACCGTCCAGCCCCACCAGCTCGTGGTCCAGGACGAGGCCCCCTTCTCCCTGGTGGGCGTCAGGGAGCAGGACGGTCGTTTCCTGCCCGAACTGGCCGTGGGTGATCGCGCGGCGGCCTGCTTCGGGTTGACGCGGCAACAGCTGGCCGTGCGCTACCGGGACGGCATGCGGCGGGCGATCACCAGCTACCGGGGCAGCCACACCCTCGCGTCCTGGTTGAGGGGAACCGCCCTGGCGGCGCTGGTGCTGGGGTTCTACATCCTGTGGCTGCGGGTGCAGGGGGGGCTCAACAGGCGGGTCGAGCGGCACTTCGCCGAACGCCCCCGCTTCGTCATGCAGGAGCTGAGTCGCCTGGGCCTGGGCGGGTTCGTCGAGCTGGACCATGTGCGACAGCTCATGCAGTGGCTGCGCCAGGTGGTGCACTGGTCGCTGGTGCTGGTGATCAGCTACCTGCTGATTCCCCTGCTGCTGGGTTTCTTCCCACCCACCGAAGCCATCGCCGAAGGTCTGCGGGGACAGATCAGGACGGTGGTGCTGGGTTTCCTCGGCGGCATCGTGCAGGCGATCCCCAATCTCGTCTCGATCGGGGTGATCCTGGTCATCACCGTGCTGGCGATCCGGGCCAGCCAGTCCTGGTTCCGGGCCATCGACCACGGCCGGATCCGGCTGCCCGGTTTCTACCAGGAATGGGCCCTGCCGACGGCCCGGCTGGTGGCGATCCTGCTCTGCCTGGCCGGCCTGGCGGCGGCCTTCCCGTACATCCCCGGCTCCGGCAGCAAGGTGTTCCAGGGGGCTGGACTGTTCATCGGCGCCCTGGCCGCCCTGGGCTCCAGCGCCATCGCCAGCAACATCATCAGCGGCCTGATGCTCATCTACACCCGGGCCTTCCGGGAAGGCGACCGGGTGGAGATCAACGGGGTGGTGGGGGTGGTGCAGGACCGGGCCCTGCTGGTGACCCGCCTGCAGACACCGCGCAACGAACTGGTGAGCATCCCCAATGCCAGCGTGATCGGCGCCTCGGTGGTGAACTACAGCTTCTCCCGCCGGGAGATCGGCCAGCCGGTGGCGATCGCCACCACGATCACCATCGGCTACGACGTCCCCTGGCGCCAGGTGCAGGAGCTGATGCTGGCGGCGGCGCGGAGCGTGTCGGGCATCACCGACGAGATCGAACCGTTCGTGCTCCAGACCTCCCTCAATGACTTCCACATCAGCTACGAGCTCAATGCCTTCGTGCGCGAGCCGGGCACCTACCGCCAGACCCTCTCGCAGGTGCTGGCGGCGCTGCAGGATCAGTTCGCCGCCGCCGATGTGGAGATCCTCTCGCCCGGCTATCACGCCATCCGCAACGGCAACCGCAGCACCGTGCCGAAGACCGGCGACCCGAACGGCTGATCAGCCGGAGGGCGCCAGCTCCCGCTGCTGCCAGCACAGGAACAGGGTGGTGACGATCACGGTGATCAGCACGTAACCCAGGATGCCGGGGATCAGACCCGGGAGCGCCCTGCCGTAGGTGAGGGCCAGCTGGGCGGCCAGGCCCGTGTTGCGCATGCCCGTCACCAGGGCCACGGTGCGGCGCTCCAGCGGGTCGGGTCCGGCCAGGCCGTAGCCGATCGCCAGGCTGAGCACGCTGAGCACCGCCATCACCGCCAGAGCCACCAGGTTCTGCTGCAGGAAGGGCAGCAGCTGCTTGCCGCCGAGCAGCAGCAGGGCCACCAGCATCACGATCAGCAGCAGGGTGGCCAGGGCCCCGAGGGTCCGGCTGCAGCGGCTTGCCAGCTCGGGCTGCCACTGCCCCAGCAGCACCCCGGCCACCACCGGCAGCACCTGCACCTTCAGCACCTGGCCCGCCACCTGGGCCGGAGTGATGCCCCACTCGACCATCTCCCAGCCGCGCAGTCCGGCGCCGGCACGGAACACCATTTCCAGCAGCGGCACCGTGACGATCGCCAGCAGGGCCGCGCCGATCTGCAGCCGGGCGGCCAGCTCGGCGGTGCCGCCAGTGCTGCGCACCCGGAACAGGATCAGGGGGGCGCTGGGGCAGGCCAGCATCAGGGCCATGGCCACCCAGGCGGGCCGGCTCAGCAGGCCGTGCAGAGGGAGCAGCACCAGAGCCAGTCCGGCCAGGGGCACCAGCACACAGGTGCCCAGCAGCACGCGCCAGAGAAAGGCGGAGCGATCCCTGAGCAGCCGAAACGGGTAATCCTTCAGCCCCAGCCCCAGGCTGAACATCAGCGTGACGATGGTGGCCGTGACAACAAAGGAGGCGGCTTGGGGCATGGACATCAACCGAGAGGGGAACCCATCACCAGCAGCACAAAGGCGAACGCACCGATGACGGTGAGTGCGATCGCCGTGATGGTGCTGATCGAACGCTGATCGGCATAGAGAAAGTCGTCGCGCCGGATCAGCTTGAGGGTGCGCAGGTGCTGGCGGGTCGCGGCGGCCATCGCCAGGATGCCGACGAGCACGAAGCCCATGGACACCAACCGCACACTCAGGCCGGCATGGGCGCTGCCATCGAAGCGGCTCCTGTTGATGGCGCCGATGATCTTGTCGAGCCCGAAGCCGAAGCTGATCAGCGAGAGGCAGGTGCGGATCCAGGCCATCAAGGTGCGCTCCGCGGCCGCCCGGTTGCGCTCCTTGGCCAGTTCGTTGTTGAGGTTGGCCATCTAGGGCGAAAGGGATTCGGTGGTGGAACGCGGCTCACGCTGCTGGCGCTGGGTCTCCTCGAACTTCTGCTCCAGCTCCACTTCACGGCCCAGGAAGACGTTGAGGAAGGTGCGGATCACGGCGATGACACCCAGCTGGATCAGGTTCTGGTTGGAGGGGGCGGTGGTGGTGGCGACGATGTCGGCGGCCAGCTGGAACTCCAGGGCCATCGACAGCCAGCTGCCGAAGGTGAGCCGGAGGCCGTTGAAGCGCCGGCTCATGGGTTCGCGGCCTCGGCTGGGGCCCAGCCGCTGGCGCACGGCCAGGCGCAGGGTGGCCGCGAAGCCCAGCGCCACGCACACCAGCGACACGCCCTCGAGCAGGAAGCGGAGGCCGACGGCGAACCGATCGAGCCACTCCACCAGGGGCAAGGCCGGCATGGATCAGCCCCTCACGACGCAGCGGAAGCCCATGTGGCAGGTGGAGGTGTCGATCCCCTGGGCCATGCGCGCCGCGGGTCGGTAGCGGCGGCAGTAGCTGGGGGCGCACAGAAAGGAGCCACCCTTCACCACCTTGCGCGGCTGGTTCCCGTGCTGGGAGCCCGGATCGATGCTGGCCTCCCGCTCCGCCCCGCGGGGGCTGTCGATGGTGCAGCAGCCGCCGGCCCGCTTGTGCCCCAGCACGACGGCCGCATGGCCGCCGTACCAATCGTCGGTCCACTCCCAGACGTTGCCGATCATGTCGAGCAGGCCGTAGCCGTTCGGCGGGAAGGCCCCCACCGGCGAGGTGCGCTCCCAGCCGTCGAGGAGGCTGTTGTGGTGCGGGAAATCCCCCTGGAAGGTGTTGGCCATGGGCCGGCCGCCGGGGTGGAGCTCATCCCCCCAGGCGAACTCACCCCCCTGGCGGCCGCCACGGGCGGCCCGTTCCCACTCGGCCTCGCTGGGCAGCTGCTTGCCGGCCCAGGCGGCGTAGGCCGCCGCGTCCCCATGGGCCACGTGCACCACGGGGTGGTGCTCCCGGGTCCGGATGGAACTGCCGGGGCCCTCGGGATGGCGCCAGCAGGCCCCCGGCCGGTACTGCCACCAGCGGTAGGGATCACCCGTGCCGATCGGCCCGGGCGGCGGCACGAACACGATCGAAGCCGGCGACAGCAGCTCCGGCAGGGCTCCCGGATAGTCGGCCGGATCGGCCGGCCGTTCCGCGAGGGTGATGTGCCCCGTGGCCTTCACGAACTTCTGGAACTGGGCGTTGGTGATCGGGGTGCGGTCGATCCAGAAGCCCCCCAGCGCCACCCGGTGGGCCGGGGCCTCCTCCGGGTAGTGGACGTCGGAGCCCATCTCGAAGCTGCCCGGGGGAATCCAGACCATGTCCCGCGCCGGCGGACGCCCCGGCCTCCCGGCCGGGGCGGATCGCGTCGGGGAGGGGGAGCGCTCCGGGGTCATGGGGGGCGGCGGCGGCGAGCCCCTCAGTGGCCGCCGCTGGCGGCGGCGGTCATCTTCTCGATCACATCCTCCAGGGAGAAGCTGGCCGCCTTCTGGCGGGGCGGATAGGCCTGGAACGTGGCCAGGAACCGGCTCGCGATCACCTGGGCCGGCACAAGGGCGAAGGCGTGGTCGAGCATCCAGTCCCAGTAGGTGTTGGAGGTGATGTCGGCCCGCTCGTAGGGATCGGTGAGCAGGTTGAAGATCTTCGGCACCCGCAGCGGCGTGAAGGGCTCGGCCCAGACCTGCAGGGTGCCGGTGGCGCGCTGCTCCATGAACACGAACTTCCAGTTGTCGTAGCGCAGGCCGGTGAGGTCGCCATCGTCGGAGAAATAGAAGAATTCCACCCGGGGGCTCTTCTCGCTCTGGCCGGTCCAGTAGTCGAGCATGTTGTAGCCATCCAGGTGGATCCGGAAGGTCTTGGAGCCCACCGTGTGGCCCTCCAGCAGCTTCTCCTTGATCTGTGGCTCCCCGGCGGCGGCCAGCAGGGTGGGCAGCCAGTCGAGGTGGCTGACGATGCCGGTGTAGAGCGTGCCGGGGGCGATCCTGCCGGGCCAGCGCACCAGGGCCGGCACCCGGTAGGCCCCTTCCCAGTTGGAGTTCTTCTCGTTGCGGAACGGGGTCATGCCGGCATCGGGCCAGCTGTTCATGTGGGGCCCGTTGTCGGTGCTGTACATCACGATCGTGTCATCGGCGATGCCCAGCTCATCGAGCAGGTCGAGCATCTCGCCGATGCAGTTGTCGTGATAGATCATCACGTCGTGGTACTCCGACTGCCAGCGCCCCGCCTGGCCGATGTCCTGGGGACGGGCATGGGTGCGGAAGTGCATGTGGGTGGTGTTGAACCACACGAAGAAGGGCTCACCGGAGGCCACGGCGTCACGGATGAAGCGCTTGGCCTCGGCGAGGAACTCCTCATCGCAGTTCTGCATCCGCTTCTTGGTGAGCGGGCCGGTGTTCTCGATGCGCTGGGTGCCATCACCGTTGGCCCAGGTGTGCAGAACGCCGCGGGGGCCGAAGTTCTTCTGGAAATCGGGAAAGTCCTCCGGCTTGGGATAGTCGGGCAGTTCCGGCTCCTCCTCGGCGTTGAGGTGGTAGAGGTTGCCGAAGAACTCATCGAAACCGTGCATCGTCGGCAGATGCTCGTCGCGGTCGCCGAAGTGGTTCTTGCCGAACTGGCCGGTGCGGTAGCCCAGCGGCTGCAGCAGTTCGGCGATGGTGGGATCCTCGGCGCGGTAGCCCAGCTCGGCGCCCGGCAGGCCCACCTTGCTGAGGCCGGTGCGGAACACGCTCTGGCCGGAGATGAAGGCCGCCCGGCCGGCGGTGCAGCTCTGCTCGGCGTAGTAGTGGATGAAGCGGCCGCCCTCGCTGGCAACCCGATCGATGTTGGGGGTCTGGTACCCCATCAGGCCGTCGCTGTAGCAGCTGAGGTTGCTCTGGCCGATGTCATCGCCCCAGAGGATGAGGATGTTGGGCTGGCCGTTGGGCATGGCGGGGAACACCCGGCGGGTGGGGGAGTGGGGTAGGAAGAGGGTTCAGGGCCCCCTTTGTCACGTGACGGTCGCCACGGATCCGGAGGACACGCCCCCAAAGGATGCACAGAGCGGAACGATCCGAACACTCAGAAAGTGCGCTTCCGCCGCCCCCGTCTCCCGCTCCGTCCAGGACATCGCCCGTCTGGAGGGGGTGCTCAACCCCCTGCTGCCCGTGCAGCTCACCCAGCTGGCCGGAGGCCTGCTGAGCAGTGAGCTCCTGGCGATCGACCTGGGTGAGCTCCAGGTCCTGCGGCTGCACCTCGATCGGCCCCTGCACGGGGGTGGGGCCAAACCCGCCGGCCGCCAGCTGATCGCCCTCGACCTGGAGGAGACCCCGGGCCGCCCCGTGATCCGCTCCCACGGCCTGGAGCTGCCGGCCACGGCGTTCTTCGGCCTGGCCGCAGGCGGTGAGATCCACCTCACCACCCCCGAGCGCTGCAGCCTGGCGGTGCTCAGCCTGGAGCGGGACCGGTTCCTGCGGTGGGCCCGCGAGCTGGGCGGACCCGGGCTGGAGGAGCCGCTGGACGGTGTCAACTGGGAGGCGATCGATCCGCTGCGCTTCCAGGGGGTGAGGGCCTGCCTGGGCCGGATCTTCCGCCTGGCCGAGCGGTCGCCGGCCCTGATGGCGGATCCGGCGCTCCGCCGGCGGCTGGGCGGGGATCTGGTGCCCCTGCTGGTGGAGGCCCTGGTGCACCGCACCGGCCATGGCGAGCGGCTGGCCCGGCCGCCGGCCCGGATCGAGCTGGTGAAGGCGGCCCAGGCCTGGATGGCGGAGCATCCCCAGGAACCGATCAGCCTCGATGGGCTCTGCCGCCAGGTGGCGGTCGGCCGGCGCAGCCTGCTGCAGGGGTTCCGGGAGCACCTGGGGATGGGTCCGATGGCCTACCTCAAGATCCGCCGCCTGCACGGGGTGCGGCAGGCCCTGCTGGCGGCCGATCCCCGGGCCACCACGATCGCCGAGCTGGCCGCCGCGTGGGGATTCATGAACGCGGGGCACTTCGCCCGCGATTACCGCGGCCTGTTCGGCGAACATCCCCGCACCAGCCACCGGGCCTGAACGTCCTGACCAACCTTCCCTACCCCATGAACGCGCCCACGCCCCTCCCGCTGCCCGTCCTGGCCGGCCTGGCCCTGGTGCTGCCGGTCCTGGGGCCGGCGGCCAGCCTGGCCGACCCGGCCCGGGGCCGGGCACCGGAGGCCCCCTGGATCGGCCAGGAGCTGCGACTGCCGCCACCGGCCCCGGCCGTGGCCCAGGCGCCGCCGGCCGCGGCGGGAACAGCCCCGGCGGAGACGGTGCCCGACCCCGCCTGGAGCGGCACCGTCGAGCTGTACGGCTTCGCACCGCTGCGCACCACCGGTTTCACCACGATCCGCGGCCGCCAGGCCGATGTCGACCTGGGGCTGGGGCAGATCCTGGACGCCCTGCGCTTCAACGCCTCCGCCCGCGGCAGCATCGAGAAGGGCCGGCTGGGGCTGCAGGCCGATCTCTGGTACGTGAGCCTGGCCGACCAGTCGGGACGTCTGGACCTCCCCAGCCGACAATTCCTGGGCGCGAGCGCCAGCGTGGGCCAGACACTGGGCATCTACGATCTCGCCGTGCGCTACCGGTTCGGCGAGCGGGAATCGGCCCTCGGCCGGCCCGGCGCTGTGACGGTGATTCCCTATGCGGGTGTGCGGCTGATCTCCGGCCAGCTGAGTCTGGCGGCCGGCGTCGAGGGGCCCTTCGGGCGGACCCTGCTCGAGCCCACGCGCGACTTCCAGCGCACCTGGGTGCAGCCGCTGGTGGGCACCCAGGCCACGGTGTTCCTGTCGCCGCGCCTGCGGGCCTTCGCCCGCGGCGACATCGGCGGCTTCGGCCTGGCCGGCCAGCAGGACCTCAGCGGCAACGCCCAGGTGGGCCTGGGCTACGCCATCGGTGACAACACCGACCTGAACCTGTCCTGGCGCCTGATGGGCCTGACCTGGGCCAACGGCGGCGACCCTGCCAACGCATTCGCCACGTACCAGAACGGCATCGAGGTGGGGGTGAAAGTCTTCTTCGGCGGCGCCCCCCGGGGCCTGGCGGTGGCCACCGCCCCGACCACCGAGCCCACGCCCACGGCGCCCTGAGCCTCAGAAACTCGGCAGCTTGAGCATCAGCTCACAGAGCTGGGGGCTGGGGAGCTCCTGACCCAGCAGCGGCGCGACCAGGGCGGCCAGGGGCCGCAGCCGGCAGGGCCAGATGGCCCGCTCGGTGAGGCGGCCGGCCTGGAAGGCGCCAAGCACCAGCACGGCCACCAGCAGGGTGCGCTTCACGCCGGCGGGGCGTCCAGCAGGGGGAAGCCCAGGGCGCGGCGCTCCTCCAGCCAGGCCTCGGCCACCTGCCGCGCCAGGTGGCGGATGCGGCCGATGGTGGCGGTGCGTTCGGTCACCGAGATCACGCCGCGGGCCTCCAGCAGGTTGAAGGTGTGGCTGCACTTGAGCACATGGTCGAGGGCCGGGGCGGGCAGCCCGGCCGCCACCAGATCGGCGGCCTCGGCCTCATGCAGGGCGAACAGCTGCAGCAGGCGTTCGGGGTTGGAGGCCTCGAAGTTGTAGGTGCACTGCCCCTTCTCGAACGGCAGCCAGATGTCGCCGTAGCTGCGCTCGCCGTTCCAGCGCAGGTCCCAAATGCTCTCCACATCCTGGAGGTACATCGCCAGCCGCTCCAGGCCGTAGGTGATCTCGATCGACACCGGCCGGCAGTCGATCCCGCCGCACTGCTGGAAATAGGTGAACTGGGTCACCTCCATGCCGTCGAGCCACACCTCCCAGCCCACGCCCCAGGCGCCGAGGGTGGGGGATTCCCAGTTGTCCTCCACGAAGCGGATGTCGTGGTCGGCGGCGTGGATGCCGAGGGTCTCGAGGGAAGCCAGGTAGGTCTCCTGGATGGCGTCCGGGGAGGGCTTGATCAGCACCTGGTACTGGAAGTAGTGCTGGGCCCGGTTGGGGTTGTCGCCGTAGCGGCCGTCGGTGGGACGCCGGCAGGGCTCGGGGTAGGCCACCGCCCAGGGCTCCGGGCCGATCGCCCGCAGCACGGTGTGGGGGCTCATGGTGCCGGCGCCCTTTTCCGTGTCGTAGGGCTGCAGGATCAGGCAACCCTGGTCGGCCCAGAACCGGTTGAGGCTGGCGATGATGTCCTGGAAGAGCATGGTGCGCCGGTCGGGTACGGGCCAGGACGGCAGGGAAGTCGGCTTGATGCTGCCAGATCGGTGATCGGCGATCACGGCGGCCAGGCCGCCGGAGGGGCCTCAGACCTGCAGCTCCAGCAGCCCCATCAGGCCGCCGGCCAGGGGGCGATGGCGGGCCGCGGCGAAGCCGGCGGCGCGGGCCAGGTCCTCCTGGGCCGGACCGGTGGGGAAGCGGGCCAGGCTCTGCTCCAGCCAGGCGTACTGCTCGGGCAGACCCACGGCACGGGCGGCCGGCACCACCAGCCGGCGCAGGTAGAAGCGCTGGAAGGCCGCCGGGGCTGAAGCGGGGTCGGGCCGGTTGAAATCCAGCACAACCGCCCGCCCGCCGGGCCGCAGCAGGCGCCGCAGCTCCACCAGGCCGGCGGCGGGATCGGCCAGGTTGCGCAGGCCGTAGGCCATCACCGCCCCGTCGGCCCAGCCATCGGCCAGGCCCGTGGCCAGGGCATCCCCCTGCCGCCACTGCAGGGGCAGCCAGGGCTGGCGCGCCGCCCGGCGCTCGGCGATGGCCAATGGGGCGGCGGCCGCATCCAGGCCCAGCACCAGCCCGCCGGGCCTGACGCGGGAAGCCAGCAGCAGGGCCAGGTCGCCGGTGCCGCAGCAGAGGTCGAGCAGGCGCTGGCCGGGGCGGGGGCCCAACCAGAGCAGGGCCTGCCGCTTCCAGAGCCGGTGCAGTCCCAGGCTGAGCAGGTCGTTCAGCTGGTCGTAGCGGGGGGCGATGGTGTCGAACAGATCGCTGATCTGCCGGGGATCAACGGTGGCCAAATCGGGCAGAACGGGGGACGGCGGAATAGGGCCTCAGCCCTCGCCCTGCAGGGTCAGGGAGTCGTCCCAGGGCAGCACGATCGCATCCAGGCTGACGCCGGAGAGCTCCGGCTCGGGAGCCGCCAGACCACGGGCCTCTAGCCGCACCGGGCTGGTGAAGGTGAGCACCATCACGGTGGCCAGGCCCACCGCCGCCGAGCACACCATGCAGCCGGCCAGCATCAGGGAGAACTCGCGGCGGTCGGTGGCGGCCTGCATCAGCTGGAGGGCCCAGGCCACCAGGGCGATCACCACCAGCACCACCACAAGCGCGATCACGGTGAACAGGGGCGTCGGCAGCAGCAGGAAGGCGTTCACCGATGCACCACGAACCACGAACGTTTCCCAATGTTACGGCGAGTGAAGCAAGCGGTGCGATCGCCGCGGCCCGGGCTGCTCAACCCACTGCCAGGCCCGTCAGCAGGGGTCGCAGCGGCAGGCCCCGGCGCAGCAGGTCGGTCTTGATCTCCTCGACGGTGAGCACCCCGTCATGGAGCAGGGAGGCCAGCAGGGCGGCCGAGGCACCGGCGACCTCGAGGGCCTCGGCGATGTGATCGATGCAGCCGGCGCCTCCGGAGGCGATCACCGGCACCTCCACCGCCTCGACCACCGCCCGGGTCAGGGCGAGATCGTATCCCGCCTGGGTGCCGTCCCCGTCCATGGAGGTGAGCAGGATCTCCCCGGCCCCGAGGGCCACCACCCGCCGCGCCCAGGCCACCGCATCGAGGCCGGTGTTCTCCCGCCCCCCCTTGACGAACACATCCCAGCCGGGAGGCTCCTCACCGGCGGAAGGCCGGCGGCGGGCATCGATGGCCACCACGATGCACTGGCAGCCGAAGCGGTCGGCGCCGGCCGTCACCAGCTCGGGGCTGCGGACCGCCGAAGAGTTGAGACTCACCTTGTCGGCGCCGGCCCGCAGCAGCTCGGTGATGCCCTCGACGCTGACGATGCCGCCACCCACCGTGAAGGGGATCGTCACCGCCTCGGCGGTGCGGCGCACCATGTCGACGAGGGTGGCGCGGCCCTGGTGGCTGGCGGCGATGTCGAGGAAGACGAGCTCATCGGCCCCGGAGGCGCTGTAGCGACAGGCCAGTTCCACCGGGTCGCCGGCGTCGCGCAGCCCGACGAAATTGACCCCCTTCACCACCCTGCCGTCGGCCACGTCGAGACAGGGGATGATCCGCTTGGCTACCACGGGTTCGCTGTTAGGGTTGCGCGACTTTCTAATCGCGCCGGACATGACCCAGGCTGGCATCACCATCGGTTCGAAGGTGCGGGTCACCCGCGTGCGCGATCGGATTCCGGCCGATCTGGTGGCCGCCCTCAAGGCCGATGCCACCGGCACGGTGAAGGATTTCCGTGTCACCGACGGCACCGGCATCGGTGTGGTGGTGGAGCTCAGCGGCGGCACCACCACCTGGTTCTTCGACGACGAGATCACCCCTGCCTGAGACGGCCCAACCCATGAGCCAGAGCCCCGAACCCAGCGCCGGCTCCCCAGGCGTCTCCGGTGGCGCCCGTCAACTGCTCGGGATGAAGGGGGCCGCCGGCACCTCCAACATCTGGAAGATCCGGCTGCAGCTGATGAAGCCCGTCACCTGGATCCCCCTGATCTGGGGGGTGATCTGCGGCGCGGCGGCCTCCGGCAACTTTCACTGGACCCTGCCGGAGGTGGGGGCCTCCGTGGCCTGCATGCTGATGAGCGGGCCGCTGCTGGCCGGCTACACCCAGACCATCAACGACTACTACGACCGCGAGATCGACGCGATCAACGAGCCCTACCGGCCGATTCCCTCCGGGGCCATTCCCCTCGACCAGGTGCGCCTCCAGATCATCGTGCTGCTGCTGGCCGGGCTGGCGGTGGCCTGGGGCCTGGATGTCTGGGCCGGCCACAGCACCCCGGTGCTGCTGCTGCTGGCCCTGGGCGGCTCGTTCGTGAGCTACATCTATTCGGCGCCACCGCTGAAGCTGAAGCAGAACGGCTGGCTCGGCAATTATGCCCTGGGGGCCAGCTACATCGCCCTGCCCTGGTGGGCCGGCCAGGCCCTGTTCGGCCAGCTCACCTGGACCACGGCCCTGCTCACCCTGGCCTACAGCCTGGCGGGGCTCGGCATCGCCGTCGTCAACGATTTCAAGAGCGTCGAAGGGGACCGGGCCCTGGGACTGCAATCACTGCCGGTGGTGTTCGGAGTCCAGCGGGCCAGCTGGATCAGCGCCGGGATGATCGACATCTTCCAGCTGGCGATGGTGGCGGTGCTGATCGCCATCGGCCAGCACTTCGCCGCCGTGCTCCTGGTGCTGCTGATCATCCCCCAGATCACCTTCCAGGACATCTGGCTGCTGCGTGATCCCGTCGCCTTCGATGTGAAGTACCAGGCCAGCGCCCAGCCGTTCCTCGTGCTGGGGATGCTTGTCACCGCCCTGGCGATCGGCCACAGTGACCTCACCCCTATCGCTGCGCTGACGGCACCGCTGCCATGACCAGGGTGGGCCTGTCCACGGCCACCACCGGCCCGCGGCAGCCCGGTGAGCCTCCGCCCAGCCGCCCTTCCAGAAGCTCCGGCTGGCGCCTGCTCGCCCCGGCCGTGGCGGCCACCGCCGTGGGCGGGCTCGTCGCCCTGGGGCAGACCACGCTGGTGCGCGCCCTCGACGGGATGCTGCCCGATGCGGGCCGCATCACCAGCTTCAACCGGCCGGGGACGATCACGATCCTCTCCTCCGACGGCCAGGTGGTGCTCAAGAAGGGGCCGGCCACCCGGGAGAAACTGCCCGCCGGCAAGATGCCGCTGCTGATCCAGCGCGCCTTCGTGGCCGCCGAGGACCGGCGCTTCTACCAGCACGACGGCATCGACCTGTTCGGCATCAGCCGCGCCGTGCTGCGCAACCTCCAGCAGGGGGCCGTGGAGGAGGGCGCCAGCACGATCACCCAGCAGCTGGCCCGCACCGTGTTCCTGAGCCAGGACCGCACGATCATGCGGAAGCTCAAGGAAGCGGCCCTGGCCGGAAAGATCGAGCGCCAGCTGAGCAAGGAGCAGATCCTCGAGCAGTACCTCAACTACGTGTACCTGGGCTCCAGCGCCTACGGCGTCTCCGATGCGGCCTGGATCTACTTCTCCAAACGTCCCGACCAGCTCACCCTGCCGGAGGCCGCCCTGATCGCCGGCCTGCCGCCGGCCCCTTCGGTGTATTCGCCGCTGGTGAATCCGGAGGTGGCGCTGCGGCGGCGCTCGATCGTGCTGCAGCGCATGCGTGAGGCCGGCTTCATCGACGATGAACAGCTGCGGCGCGCCGAGGCCGCCCCCCTGGCACTGAAGCCGGCGGAACCGAAGTTCTTCTACAACCCGGCTCCCTGGTACACCAGCTGGCTGGAACAGGAACTGCCCAAGGTGCTCAGCAAGGAGCAGCTGGAGGTGGGCGGGCTCACGATCCGCAGCGGCCTGAATGCGGCCTGGCAGGCGGAGGCCCAGAAAACGATCGACTCCTACGCCACCGGCAGCATGGAGGGGGCCCTGGTGGCCATGGAACCCGGCACGGGGCTGGTGCGGGCGATGGTGGGCGGCAAGGACTGGGAGAAGACCCAGTTCAACCGGGCCTCCCAGGCGCTGCGTTCCCCGGGCTCCACCTTCAAGCTGTTCGTCTACCTGACGGCCCTCAAGCTGGGGATGAAGCCGGAGGACACGGTGCTGGATTCGGCCCGCTGTTTCGGCAAGTACTGCCCCAGGAACTTCGGCAACCGCTACATGGGCCGGGTGAGCCTGGCCACCGCCCTGCAGAATTCCCTCAACATCGTGGCGGTGGGGCTGCTGCAGAAGCTGGGCTACGACCCGGTGATCGCCACCGCCAAGAGCCTCGGCATCCACCGGGAACTGGGCCGCTACCTGTCGATGGCGATCGGGGCCAATGAACAGACGGTGCTCGACATGACCGCCGCCTATGCGGCGCTGGTGAACCGCGGCGTCTACATCCAGCCGCTGCCCTTCGAGGAGATCTACGGGCCGGAGGGGGAACTGCTCTGGTCGCGCCGGGCCAACGGCCCCCGCGGCACCCGGGCGGTGAGCAGCGACATCGCCGATGCGATGGTCTGGATGCTGCAGCAGGTGGTGCGGGGCGGCACCGGCGGCGGCGCCGCCCTGGCCGACCGGGCGGTGGCCGGCAAGACGGGCACCTCCGAGGGGGGTCGGGACCTCTGGTTCATCGGCTCCATCCCCCAGCTCA
The DNA here is from genome assembly GCF_009834675.1 of Cyanobium sp. Copco_Reservoir_LC18. Classification (NCBI taxonomy): domain Bacteria; kingdom Bacillati; phylum Cyanobacteriota; class Cyanophyceae; order Synechococcales; family Prochlorococcaceae; genus Cyanobium; species Cyanobium sp. Copco_Reservoir_LC18. The sequence continues at coordinate 14,397 of NZ_ASAC01000003.1, read as the reverse complement.
CCACCGGCGTCTGGCTGGGGTACGACAACAACCGCGAGACGGGCACCACCAGCGTGCTGGCCACCTACGCCTGGCGGACCTTCATGGAACCGGTCACCAAGGGGATGCCGGTGAAGGCGTTCCCCCCCAAGCCGACCCTCACCGGCAGCTTCAAGCCGGTGCCGGGCAAGAGGAGCACCGAGCGCGATGCCCGGCCCCAGGACAGCGGCAGCCGCGAGACCCCGGGCTGGCAGGCGCCGGATCAGGAGCCCAGCCGCCTCACTCCCCCCGACCGGGAGCCGCCCACCGAGCAGCCGCCCTCCCAGGCCGATCCGACCCAGACGGCACCCCCGAACAATCCCGTCGCCGCCCCCCGCTCCCGCGACGCGGCCATCCCGCCGCCGGCGCCGCCGGCGGAGCCCGCCGCCCCCCTGCCGCCACCGCCCCCCGTCGCCGCCCCGCCGCCGCCCTAGGCGGTGTCCGGCCCCCGCAGCAGGGCGGCGTAGAAGCCGTCGCCGCCACCGCACTCCGCCGCCGCAGGGGTGGGCCACCACTGACGCTCCTCCAGCAGGCTCCAGTCCGGATGGGCCGCCAGCAGCGCGGCGATCAGGGCGCTGTTCTCGCGCGGTTCCACCGTGCAGGTGGCATAGAGGAGCCGGCCGCCGGGGGCCAGCAGCGGCAGCATCGCCTCCAGCAGCTGGCGCTGCAGGATCACCAGCCCGTCGATGGCCTCAGGGGTGATCCGCCAGCGGGCGTCGGGGTGGCGGGCCAGGGTGCCGAGTCCCGAGCAGGGGGCATCCAGCAGGATCCGCTCGAAATGGCCCCGCCAGTGGGGCTTCAGCTCCCCGAGGCCGGTGGCGTCGGCGGCCAGGGAACGGATGGTGGTGAGCCCCAGCCGTTCGGCGTTGCGATCCAGCCGCCGCAGGCGGGCTTCGGAGCGATCCAGGGCCCACACCTCGCCCCGGTCACCGATCAGCTCGGCCAGGTGGGTGCTCTTGCCCCCCGGGGCGGCGCAGGCATCGAGGATGCGCTGGCCGGGCCGGGGGTCGAGCAGGGGGGCGATGGCCTGGGCGCTGCGGTCCTGCACGCACCAGAGCCCCTCGCCGTAGCCCGGCAGCTCGCGGGGGTCCCCCACCCGCTCCAGCAGGGTGAGGCCATGGGGGGCCCCGGGCAGGGCGCGGGCGGCCACACCGGCCTCTTGGAAGCGCAGCAGCAGGGCCTCCCGGCTGGTGCGCAGGCCATTGACCCGCAGGTCGAGGGGGGGCACCGCGTTGCAGGCCAGGGCGAAGGCCTCGGCCCGCTCCGGCGGCAGCCAGTCGAGCAGCCCGGCGCTGAGCCAGGACGGCAGGGAGCGGCGCAGGGCCAGGGCGGCGGCGGGGTCGGCCGGCAGCGGCAGCCCGTCCCAGGGCTCCAGACAGGCTCCGGCGCCGGGCTGCCGTTCGCGCCGCCGCAGCAGGGTGCGCAGCAGGCCGTTCACCACCGGCGCCAGGCGGCCCAGGCCGGCGCGCTTGGCCAGGGCCACCGTGGTGCTCACCGCCGCCGCCGCCGGCACCCGGTCGCTGAACAGGAGCTGGTAGAGCCCCACGTGCAGCAGCCAGCGCAGGGCCGGGGGCTGACGCTGGGCGCTCACCTTGCCGAGGGCATCGATCCAGCCGTCGAGCAGGATCCGCTGGCGGATGGCCCCGTAGGCGATCTCGGTGGCCAGGGCGCGGTCGGCCGGCGACAGACCACCGCCGGCGCGGGCCAGGGAGGCCAGCTCCCGCTCCAGGGCGGCATCGGCGTAGGCCCCGGCCGCGACAGCCTGCAGCACCTGCCAGGCCAGCTGCCGGGAGGCCAGGCCGGGGACGACGTCGCTGGCGTGAATCGGCGGGCTCCCGGGACGGTTCCATCCTTTGTACAGGAGCGCAGGGGTGGGCACGGGGGCTCAGGGGGGCCAGGCGTCTCCGGCCGCCGGCAGCAGCGCGGCGGGCGGATGCCAGCGGTGCCGGGCCAGGGGCAGGCGGCCGTCGGGGGCCACGGCGATCCCCTCGGCCAGCAGCAGCTCCCGCTGCATCCAGTCGCTGCCCTCGCGGCCGGGGCTCATGGCGATCCGCCCCTGGGCATTCACCACCCGCTGCCAGGGGACCTCGGAGGGCAGGGGCAGGCGCCGCAGGGCCCAGCCCACCTGGCGGGCGCAGCCCCAGGCCCCGATAAGCTCGGCCACCTGGCCGTAGGTAGCCAGCTGCCCGGCGGGGATGTGGGCCACCATCGCGTAGACGCGCTGGTCGAAGGAAAGGGGCGCGGCGGGAGTGGCGGCTTCTGAAGGGTGGAAGGACACGGCGTGCCGAAGCATGGAGCACAGACTAGTCGCCGTGGAATCCGGACTACGGAGCCATGGAACTCATCAAGCAACTTGATGTCACGCGAATCACAGCAAGGAATGCGGGCAAAGACAGGGGGTCTGTGTTCAACGGCATACATTGCATCTGTCCACTCCTGACAACGTTCGGCAGACGGCAGTTGTCAGCTCACTGTCTGGAATCCAACGATCATGCTTGTTTCCACTTTTGAGCTCCTCTTCAAGGCCACCACACCGGCCAATCCACCTCTGGTGCGCGTCCCCGGGGCCGCACGGGGAATCCTTCAAGGCTACTTTCTGACGATTGCCAACCCGTCAACAACCTCGTTGACCTTTCTGCTGACCTTCAATGCCACCACGCCAGCCATCAATCTGGCGCAGACCGTTCAGGTCACCGACGTGACGGGAGGCAATTCCTTCGGGCCCCTGACCGCAACCGCCGATCCCAATCGCTTCACCCTGAGCGTGAGGGTTCCGGCCAGGGACACCGCCCTGGTGATTCTTCAACCCAACGTGACGTTGTCGAATCTGCCTGACTCGGTGGAGTTCCGCGGCTTCGTGGAGATCGAGATCACCACCCGCACCTTCCAAGGGCAGAGCTTTGATGTGCTGCTGACGCCCGAACATCGGGGCACGTTCCTGCCCAACAACTTCTCCTTCGCGCCGCCACCCGCGCCACCCGCCAACAACAGCGGCAGGGACTTCGACCAGTTGATCGTGGCCCTGCCCACGGCCACCGGCAGCGCCCTGTTCCGCCTGCCATCCCCGGTGCGGGACCTCAAGCCCCTGATCGACAACACCAACCCGATCCCCTTCCCGGGACGCCCGCTGCCGTCCCTGCCCGAGGTGCTGCCGGGTCCGGTGCCCCCCGGGCCGGTGCCGCCGATCGCCGGGGCGGTGGCGGATCCTGACCTGAGGGCCACACTGGAACGGCTCCAGGACGGTCTGAGCCTGATGGCCCGCAGCATTGATGCGCTCTCGGGCGGAGCGGCAGCGGGCGACTCCTTCGTGTCCCCGGAACCCTGACGGGCCTGCGCGTGATCCTGGCGAGCGCCCACGACGGCGACGCTCGCCGCCTGCAGGCGGCCTGGGCACCCCGGGCCGTTCTGCTGACCCCGCGCGACCTTTCGCAGCCGGGGTGGCGTCTGGTGGTGGAGAAGCCCGGGGAAGGGCGCTGGGCCTGTCAGGGGGTGGACCGGCCTGATGGGGCGATCAGCGCGGTGCTGACGCGGCTGGTGCAGGTGGATCCGCTGGAGCTCACCTGGATCCAGCCCCCCCGACGGCCGTTCGTGGCCGCCGAGATGACCGCCTTCCTGCTGGCCTGGCTGGAGGGGCTGGGCTGCCCGGTGATCGATCGGCCCAGTCCAGGCTGCCTCTGTGGCCGCAACTGGGGCTGGTCCCACTGGGCAGCGCACGCCTCCGGCTGCGGCATTCCCGTGCGGGAGCGGGGCCCGGATCCAGGCGGAACCCGGCTCGTGACCCTGGTCGGCGACACGGTGATCGGTGCAGGGGCAGACGGGGAGGCGGCTTGGGCGCGCCGGCTCTCTGCGGGGGCCGGCCAGGAGATGGCCAGTTTCCACTTCCAGGGAGAGGGAGCGGAACGGGCCCTCGTCCAGGCGCGGGTGGGATTGAAGCGAATGGGAGCGGCGGAAATGGACGCACTCGATCGGCTGCTGGAGACGCGGGAGGAAGCCCGATGAGCGTGCTGTTGCTGGGGGCGGTGAACGATCCGGTCCTGCAGGGGGTGGCGGTGGCCCTGCGCCGCCGGGGAGTGGCGCCGCGGATCGGCCCCTGGAGCGCGGGACTCCGGCCCGCGGAGCTGCGGCGCTGGCAGGCGGAGATCAGCGCGGTGCTGGTGCGGCCCACCGGTGCGGCGGCGGGCCTCGACCCCGTGGCGGAGCATGCCCTGCAGAGCTGGCTGGATCTGACACCGGCGCTGGTGTTGAACCGCCCCTCGGCGGCGGCGATCTGCGCCTCGAAACCCGCCCAGCTGCGCTGGCTCCGCCGCTGGGGCTGGGAGGTGCCGCCCACCCTGGTCACCACCTCGGCCGCGGAGGCCCTGGCCTTCCGCGAGCGGCACGGGGAGGTGATCGTGAAGGCCGTCGGCAGCAACCGCAGCCGCGTGCGTCGCTTCGACGGGGAGAACGACCCGCGGCTGGCGCTGCTGTCCTGGTGTCCGACCCAGTTCCAGCGGCGGATCGCGGGCGTCGACCACCGTGTCCACGTGGTGGGGGAGCGGGTGTTCGGTTGCCGGATCGAGAGCGAGGCGGTCGACTACCGCCTGCCGGCATCCGGCGGCGCGGCGCCGCGGCTGATGGCGCAGCCGCTGCCGGAGGAGGTGGCGCAGCGCTGCCGCCACACCTGCCGGCGGATGGGGCTGGGGCTGGCCGGCATCGACCTGCGGCTGACGCCGGACGGGCGATGGGTGATCTTCGAAGTGAACGCCATGCCGGGGTTCACGGTCTTCGAGACCGGGACCGAGGGCGCGGGCGACGCCCCGATCAGCGAAGCGGTGGCGGAGCTGCTGACGGGGCGGGTGCTGGAGTGATGGACCGCCGCTGAGCACCGATGCCGCTGCTGCCCCGCCGTTTCGAGCGCCTGTGCGCGGTGCTCGATCGCCGCATGGGGGATCTGACGCTGCTGCTGGAGCAGGTGGACAAGCCCCACAACCTCTCGGCGATCCTGCGCAGCTGCGATGCGGTGGGGGTGCTCGAAGCCCATGCCGTCAGCCTCCCCGGGCGCACGCCCACCTTCAACAGCACGGCCCTGGGCAGTCAGAAGTGGGTGGCGCTGCACCGGCACGGGCGCAGCAGCGACGCCATCGACCGGCTGAAGGCCGATGGCTTCCGGCTCTACGGCACCCACCTGGGGGCCCGGGCGGTGGACTACCGCGACTGCGACTTCACCGGGCCCACGGCCTTCGTGCTGGGGGCGGAGAAGTGGGGGCTGAGCGAGGAGACGGCCGCGGCGATCGACCAGGCGATCGTGATTCCGATGGTGGGCATGGTGCAGTCGCTCAACGTGTCGGTGGCGACGGCGATCCTGCTGTTCGAGGCGCTGCGGCAGCGGCAGGCGAAGGGCTGCCTGCCGACCCGGGGCGAAGGGCTGGCGCCGGAGCAGTACGCCCGGCTGCTGTTCGAATGGGCCTACCCGGAGGTGGCCGCCTGGTGCCGGCACGAGGGGCGGCCCTATCCGGCCCTCAGCCCCGAAGGCGCCATCCTCGAGGAGCTTCCGCGGACCGTGCGACTTCGCTGTTGAGGGGGCCACCGTCGAAGCGGGAGGCGCTCGGCAGCCAGAAGGTGAGCGCGAGGGCCAGGATCTCCAGCAGCAGCTGGCGGCCGCCCAGCAGCACCACCACCACCGCCACGAAGGACAGAAACTTCTGGAAGACGCTCCAGACGTCGTCGGGCGTGTTGCCAGCTTTCTGCCAGAGGGCAACGGCCAGGGCCAGCAGGGCCAGATCCAACCACCAGGGCATCGCCGGAACCACGCTTCCCTGGAACGCTACCCCAGGCCTTCGGTGCCGGCCCGGGGGCGTTCAGTCGCGCGCGGCGGCCGGAACGCCGCTCAGCCAGTTCTCCAGGCCCTCGCCCAGGAACGACAAGCCGAGCACCAGGACGAACATGGCCAGCCCCGGGAACAGGGCGGTCCACCAGATGCCGGTTGGCAACGCCGTTAACGCCTGCTGCAGATCGCTGCCCCACTCGGGGATCGTCTCCGGCAGGCCGAGGCCGAGGAAGCCGAGCCCCCCCAGCACCAGAACCGCGTCGGCGGCATTGAGGGTGAGCAGCACCGGCACGGAGGTGATCACGTTGCGGAACAGGTAGCGGCGCAGGATCCAGGCGGGGCCGGCCCCCAGGGAGCGGGCCGCCTCGATGAACAGCTCCGCCTTCACCTGGGCCGACTGGTTGCGCACCACCCGGAAGTACTGGGGCACGTAGACCACGCAGAGGGCGGCGGCGGCGTTGGGCAGCCCTCGGCCCAGCAGGAAGGCGAGGACAACGGAGAGGAGCAGCACCGGCAGGGTGTAAAGGGTGTCCATCAGCAGCACCAGCAGGCGGTCGACCCCGCCGCCGAGGTAGCCGCTCACCATCCCGAGGGGAACGCCGATGGCCAGGGCCAGCACCAGGGCGCTCAGCACCACCTGCAGGGCCACGCTGCTGCCGGAGAGGGTGCGCACGCAGACGTCACGGCCGAGGCGATCGGTGCCGCACCAGTGGCCGAAGGAAGGCGGCGCGTAGATCGGATTCTCCAGGCCCGCATTGGGATCGCTCAGCAGACCCCCGTGCACCAGCAGCGGGGTGGCCAGGGCGATCAGCCCGTAGACGACCACGATCACCAGGCCCCAGCGCGCCATGCGCTGCGCCAGGGTGGATCCACCGACTCCGGGGGGCGGTCCGATCCGGTCGGCCTTACCAGAGGACTTCCGTATCACAAGTTGACTGTCACGGCCAGGATTCGTGGGTATCTGTACTGAAACAGACGGGGATCGGGTTCGCCAGAAGAGTAACCTCAGGGGTTGCCGATATGGCGGCTGCGGGATCAGCGAGACTGCCTTACGTGGCCGCCGATCCGTGGGGCGGCCATCGCTGGCGGCCATGAAATCCGGCGGAATTTATGCCTCTGAAGGCGCGGGCGTCAAGCTGGGCCGCGGTTCCCGCTTCGGTACGTACTCACCGGATCAACCGGAAGCTGGCAGCGAAGCAATGGATTTGAACCGAGTTGCAAGAGAGCCCGCACGTGTGCTTGCAGGTGAATTCTCACGCTGGTATAATGTGCATCATATGCGCCACTCAACTCCAGAGTGCTGACTTCCATCGTGGCCGAGCGTCATTCAGCCTTCCCGATCAGATGACCAGCGCCCGCCTCCTGATCGTCGACGACGACCCTGAAATGCGCGGCTTCCTCACCTCCGAGCTGGCGGTCGAGGGTTACGAGTGTGAAGAAGCGGCCTGCGGTCAGCAGGCCCTGGGCCGGATCCGCAGCCAGACCTGGGATCTGGTGCTCCTCGACTGGAATCTGCCTGATTTCAGCGGTGTCGAGGTGTGCCGGCGCATGCGCAAGGGGGGCATCTCCACCCCCGTGCTCATGCTCACCGCCCGTGATGAGGTGCAGCAACGGGTCGAGGCGCTCGATTCCGGCGCCGACGACTACCTGATCAAGCCGTTCTCGATCGAGGAACTGCTGGCCCGGGTGCGGGCCCGTCTGCGTCGCAGCGGCATCGATGAGCAGGAAGGCGGTGTCCTGCGGATGGCCGATCTGGAGGTGAATCCCGCCAGCCGGGAAGTGGCCCGGGGCGGTGAGTCGATTCACCTCACGGCCAAGGAGTTCGATCTGCTGATGCATCTGCTGCGCCACCCCAATCAGGTGCAGGAGCGGCGCGCCATCCTCGATGCCCTCTGGGGTGAGAACTGGCTGGGCGACGACAACCTCCTGGATGTCTATGTCCGCTACCTGCGCCGCAAGCTTGAGCCGGCCGGCCAGCCCACCCTGATCCAGACGGTGCGCGGTGTCGGCTTCATGCTGAAGGAAGGGCCGCCCCGCTGAGAATGGCGGAGGCCCCATCCAAGTCGCGGCTGCTGGTTGTCGAGGATGACCAGCGGATGCGCACGTTCCTGGCCGGGGAACTCAACTGCGAGGGCTACGACGTCACCGAAGCCGAGGACGGCCAGGGGGCGCTGATGCACCTGAGGGACGCCCGCACCGACTTGGTACTGCTCGACTGGACGCTGCCCGACTTCAGCGGCGTCGAGATCTGCCGGCGGCTGCGCTCCAGCGGCGACATCACCCCCGTGCTGATGCTCACCTGCCACGACGACATCCGCGACCGTGTCGAAGCACTCGATTCCGGCGCCGACGACTACATCCTCAAACCCTTCTCGATCGAGGAGCTGCTGGCCCGGATCCGCGCCCAGCTGCGCCGCACCGCCTACTGGCGCGGCGTGGCGGAATCCGATCTGCTGCGTTGCGCCGACCTCACCGTGAACACCGCCACCCGGGAGGTGATGCGGGCGGGGCAGGCGATTTTCCTCTCCGTGCGCGAGTACGACCTGCTGCTCTGCCTGCTGCGCGGCACCGGCCGGGTGGTGGAGCGCGAGCAGATCCTGCGGGAGGTGTGGGGCGAAAACCACTTCGGCGACGAAAACCTCCTGGGCGTCTACATCCGTTATCTGCGCCGCAAGCTCGAACCGGAGGGGCTTCCCACCCTCATCCAGACGGTGCGCGGCGTCGGCTTCATGCTCCGTGAAGGGGAGCCGCGCCCTTGAGGCGCAACTGGAAATCAGCTCCCCCCTCCGGCCCATCCGCCACCGTCACGCTCCCCCCCATCGCCTCCATCAGGGCCCGTACCACCGCCAGACCCACGCCGCTGCCGGGGATGGCGCCGGTGTGGCGACCCCGGCCGAAACGCTCGAAGATCAGGGTCTTCTCGCGGTCGGGAACGCCCGGGCCGGCATCGATCACATGCACCACCACACGATCAAGGCTGGCATCGAGCCGCAGCTGAATCGGGCCGCCACTGGGATCGTATTTCTGGGCGTTTTCGATCAGATTCGCTAGGCACTGCTCGAAGCGGTCGGCATCGCCGAGCGCGAAGGTGCGTGAGCCCTGGGTGGCACCGGGGCAGATCCGCAGGCGACCGTGGCAGCGCGAGCGCAGCCGCTCCGCCACCCGCTCGATCGCCTGGGCCACATCGAACGGCTCGAAGGGCATCAAGGTGCGGTTGGCATCAATGCGGGTGAGGGCCAGCAGATCCGTCACCAGCTTCCCCATCCGGCCCGCCTCCTCCTCGATCAGGGCCAGCTGGGCGGCCTCCTCCTCCGTGAGCCCGTGAGAGCGGCGCCGCAGGCGGCCGGCGTAGTTGCGGATCAGGCTGATGGGGGTGCGCAGTTCATGGCTCACCCCATTGGCGAAGCCCCGCTGGCGCTCCCAGGAGGCCGAGAGACGATCCAGCAGATCGTTGAAGGCCACGGCGATCGGTGCCAGCTCCCGGGGCTGGGCCGCCACCAGCACCCGCTGGCTGTCGAGGGTGTCGGAACTGATCGCCTGCATGCGCAGCCCCAGATCATGGAGGGGGGCCAGGCCCCGCACCAGCACCGGCCGCAGCAGCAGGCCCGTGAACAGGGTGGCCAGGCCGGCGGCCACGATCAGAAGCGTCAGCAGCAGCCGCTGCTGAGCCAGCTTGGGCGTGATGTCCTCCAGGAAGCGAAGGCGCACCGTGCCAGCCCCGAGATGGATCTCTTCTGAGCTGGTGAGATAGGTGAGCCCTCGGAACTGCAGAACTGCCACTTGGCCGTAGCCGTTCCGCTGAGCCGGCAGTCGCGCCAGGGGAACACCGGTAGGAATGGAGAACAGCCGGATCTGGTCGGCCGCGCCATAGGGAACGCCTTGCTCGGTTTCGACCCAGCCAAGGAAGTTGGGGCTGACCAGTCTTGCCAGGGCATCGCTGATCTCGTCCAGAGTGCCTGGCACGGGCCGGCGTGAGAGAAGCACCTGGCGCACGCTGGCGACTGTGGCACGGTGCTGGTCACGTCGCTCCTGGCTGGCCAGCAGGGCGGTGGCCCCGATCAGGAGGGCATAGCCACCCAGAACGGCCAGCAGACTGAGCCCCAGCAGGCGCCGGCGGATCGAAAACGCGCCTGGAGAACCTCGGGACGATCCCAGAAGCCTAGAAAAGACCATCAGTTTCATTAGAGGGATATTAGACCTCGGCAATACACCGCTCCAACCGGATCGTAGGAGACAATGAAAGAGGCCCCATCCTGATCCGCGTACGAAGGGCCAGATGCCTGCAGATGCCAGCGGGTGCAGGGGATCTCAACCTTAGGAGCTGTAACAGGCCGTCAACCCACCTCCTATCGCCCATCCCGTGGACTTTCGGCCGTCAGTTGCTTAAAGTGTTGAGAGTCACGAGCTGCTCAGCCTCTCCCATGAACATCTCCAGCAAGACCAAACTTGCGCTTATGCGCAGCCTGCGCGAGAAAAAGTCCAAGGCGGCCCAAGGCTTCACCCTGATTGAGCTAATGATCGTGGTGGCGATCGTTGGCATTCTGTCCGCCGTAGCCCTTCCCAACTTCTTGGGAGCCCGGGCGGCCGCCTCCGCCGGTGCTGCGGTTGGTGAAGCAATTGGCTTGGCAAAGGAATGTGCAACATTCATCGCTTCTGGAGGCGTAGGAGCTACCCCCACTGGTGCTGGTGTGACTTGCAGTTCGACAGCAGGAGGGACAGTTGAGAAAACCTTTACCGCCGGCGCTAACGGGGTCCGCTGCTTGGGGGTGACCTCTACTTCTACAAACACGAAAGCCACTGTCACCATCGTTGGTGGTACAGCTACAAACATCGGCTCAATGACTTGTGCTTTCGGTTAAGCACCGATAAATCTTCCTTTATGGTCATTGCGGAGGTCATTCCTCCGCTTTTTTTTGAGCATTGACATGTTTGTCATACAACCTCGATCTCTTGTATCACTTCAGTCTTTTCATCCACTTCTGAAAGCATTGACATTTCATGACGTCTATTCGCGCCGAAACAGCTCATATCATTTAGTCGATGACAACTAACGAGATTTCCGATAGTCTACAGTCAGAGCCACTTTGAATATCTTCATAATGGATAAAGAAGAGCTTTTTACTCTCTATCAAGAAGCCAAAAAGCTGTATGAGAATAAGCAGTATACTGACGCGATTCCCCTCCTAGTCACTCTAAAGCATCATAGCGAGTATCGGCTAAAAGCTAACACGAACATAGGAGGATGCCTTCTCCAGCTGGGGCACATCAAGGCTGGACTTAAGTTCATCTCCCAGGCCCTTGAACAAGACGATCAATATGTTCCTGCTCTGATTAATAAAGCAGAAGCCCATCTTGCATTGTCCGATCCAAAAATTGCTATAGAAATCTATACTAGGTTGACTCAGAGATGTCCTAAGAATTGGCCACTTTTCTATGGTCTTGCCAAGGCGCTTCATGCATCTAATCATGAGCAAGATGCACTAGATGCGCTGAGCGAATATCTCACGTACTCGCCTTCAGATACCTCTGCGATTATTCTTTATGGAGAAATACAGTCAAATCTCAATGACCATGTTTCCGCAATCAAGACATTTGGCAAAGCTCTAGATCTTGAGCCCAAAAATCAAAAGATATACTCGAATCTTGGAGTAGTCATGATGCGAAGAAACAACTTCACCCTCGCATTGAGATATTTTGAGATTGCCCTCAAGATTCTCCCTGACTGTCTAGCCGATTTGCGCAGAATTGCGTTGGTACATTACACCTTATCAGAAACCAATGCTGCTAGAGATTACTTTTGCAAAGCTTTTGCACTTGACCCTACGTCTACTTCGCTTTTTCTCTCAAGATTTCTGCTTCTTCCCAGCATTCCATTATCTGCAAATGAGATCGAGCAAGCAAGAAAGAGATTTGTACATGGCCTTAATCTAGCCGAGAAATCAGCGTCTACACTAGTACTAGATACTCAGAATGAATCAATCCCCCATCTTTTTTATCTTGCCTACCATGATAAAGATGATAAGCTTATCATAGAGCGTTATATACGACTTGCCAGAAGACTTGCAAATGCCTTCCTTCCTGCGAACAGGACAAGCAATATACAGCCGAAAGAACAGAATCCGAGAAGATCTCAGCGCATTAAGATAGGCTTCCTTTCTAGTTATTTTTCAACACACAGCAATTGCTTTGCCTTTGAAGGATTGATTCGCAACCTCAATCGAGAGCTTTTTGAGATTTATCTCATACATACATCACTATCACAAAAAGATGGCACACGTGACCGACTTGATTCGTTATGCGAACATTCTATCCAGCTATCCAATAACCTTCAAGAAATCTCTGATTGCCTTTGCTCACTTGATCTTGATATGCTCTACTTTACAGATCTAGGAATGAATGCGTATGACTATCTTATTCCTTTTCTCAGGTCTGCTCGAATCCAAATCACTGGGTGGGGAATCCCACATACATCTGGGATAGAAGAAATTGATTACTATATCTCATGCGAAGGGCTTGAGCCTCCGGACGCAAGCAGGCTGTATACGGAAGAATTAGTCATGATGCCTGGAGGGGTTCCATGTTGTTTTCTTGACGACACATTAACCCTATATAAGCTTCCCAGAGAGTACTTTATTCTTCCGCCTGAGGGGCTCTTAGTTGGATGCCTCCAAAGCCTACATAAGCTCCATCCAGACTTTGATTTCATTCTTGAGGAAATCGCAAAAATGAATCCTGAGCTAGGTTTCGTCTTTGTTGAGGACAGAATACCTGAGCGAACGAAAAGATTTATCGACCGGCTTGAACGCAACGCGCCCCTTGTTCGTGAACGGATGGTCACGCATGCCTTAATGAATCGAGCTGAGTATCATTCATTATGCAACTGCATTGATCTCTTGCTCGATCCGATATACTACGGTAGTGGAATCACTTTTTTTGAGGCTTCCTTCGTAGGCACCCCGATAGTTACAATTGAGGGGAAGTTCTTGCGCTCTAGAGTTGTTGCAAGCTGCTATCGAGAAATGCAACTTACAGATCCTCCAATTGCAGATAATTGGAGCGAATACATTGAACTGGCCACGGATCTCCTTCAGAATTCAGCGAGACGTCAAGAGCTTAAAGCTGATATCTTGCGCAAGAAGCATCTTGTCTTTAACCGTGTCGACTATGTCCGAAACTTTGAATCCTTTTGCATTCAGGCGCTACATCAATAATCATTTTCATTGTGTACACGGAAGAAATATCTTCAATCCATAATCTCACAACATTTTTACTCGGCCAAAGCCATCAAGTCAAAATAAGTTGGCGAGGTGTAAACATCCATTAAAACCTGCGGATTGCCTCTTGGTGCGGATAATTGTGATCATCCAGATTATCAACGCTTCGCTTGGTAATCACAACACAATTACGCGAAAATTCGATACTTTCAAAATTCTGAACAGTAGCAGGATCTAAGCCTACGGCCAAAAGACGATATTCAATTAGACTTTTATCTTCTGGAGAAAGAAATCTTCGATTAACATAGTCTACGGCCAGCTTTAACACCTCAATTGTTGACCATGGATCGTGGAGCCCATATGCAACACTATATCCATAGATACTACCTCTGCGCCAATACGATGTTTCAATATCTTCTATGATATAAACACCTCCTTGAGCCAATAAACCTTCGAAGAGAAACGTCAACGAGGTTAACTGATGCGCTGGCATGTGAGAGCCGTCATCAACAATAATGGAAATTTGTCGAGATATCTTATCGATCCCGGCCTCAAGGCTTCCAAGATCAGACTGGTCGACTTTAATAACAGTATTATTGACATTATCTATCAATTCAACATCTCTATCGAAACAGTACAGGTGGCATCCCGGAAAAACTGTAGTCCAGAACTTGACTCCGCAACCGCTCCCATATCCAATCTCCAACACACCTAAGTTCTGTTGATCACGAAATCGCTCGAGATGCCTAGCATAAGTATGTTCATAGTGATGGGCAAAGATCTTATCGGTGGACGAGAATTGACCAGCACTCACAAGATCATAAATAAAATCTGTCATGTAAGTTGTTGTTTGTTTCGGTCTTTCCAGACTATACCCCATCTCCGCCCCGCGAGATTGCCTTAACGGTCCAAGCAGGGCAAACAGTTGGCACGAGACGGACGCGACAAAAACCCTTATGGAATCCTTCATGGATCGAAGTTTAGATTTTCACGGATCCATATATATGACTACTTCATACCACCTACTACTGCAACTGCAAATTAATCAATTATCGAGATTGTAGCTATAACTACATGCCATGGTCGAACTGGAAGGCTGAGCCAGTCATCAATACACCCAGGATGGTAATCTATGTTCAAGTGTTCTAGTTGATCTCACATACCATGATTTTTGGATTGCGTTGAGGCCATTGCGGTGTCACCTCCGGCTCATACTCCTCCCGCCAAATGTCCGCCTTAGGAGGCTGCTGAAATATCCAGCCAGCCGCGGGAGAATGTCCCAACGGCATTGAGCGGATGCGCGGCCAGCAGGAGAGGACCGGCCCCCTGTTCTCCTACGTCTCCACCGAGGAGCGGATC
>NZ_ASAC01000017.1:0-105221 GCF_009834675.1 Cyanobium sp. Copco_Reservoir_LC18 | reverse complement strand
GGCGTCGAACTGGAAGTCCATGGCCCACACCTGGTGGGGATGCTCGGCCCGGTGGCGCCGCACTGAGCCGTCGGCGGGCCGGGCCCGCTTGCGCTTCCTGGGAGTGGGCCGTTGCAGGCCTTCTTCCCGCCATAGCCGTTGCACCCGCTTGTGGTTCACCGTCCAGCCCTCCCGCCTGAGCAGCCGGTAGGCCATGCGGCGACCCCAGCGGATGTGCTCAGAGGCGATCTCCCGTAGGCGATTCCTGAGCTTGGCCTCCTGCAGGTCGATGACCTTGCCGCCATGGCGCTGGGTGCTGCGGTGCTGGCCCACCACCCGGCATACGAGGCGCTCAGAAGCCCGGTAACGCTCCTCCATGACCACCACAGCCCTGCGGCGGCGTTCCGGGCTCAGAAGTTTCCCTCGGCGAGGTCCTTGAGCATGGCCTTCTCCAGCTCCGCCTCTGCCAGCAGCTTCTTGAGACGGGCGTTCTCCTTCCCCAGCTGGGTCAGGCGCCGGGCCTACTCGGCCTGCATGCCGCCGTACTGCTGGCGCCAGCGGTGGTAGGTCGGCTGCGTCACCTCGATGACCCGGCAGACGTCGGCGACGGTCTTGCCCTGGGCGATCAGCTGCTCGGCGGTCTTGAGCTTGCGGATGATCTGTTCCGCGGTGTGCCTGGTGCTTTTCATGGTGAGTCCCCGGCCCAGCCTGGCCGGATGAGGACTCTCATTCACCCTGGACCGGTCTTGGGGGGCCACGTCACTTCTTCCTTGTTATCTGGTCAATAGCCAGCCCTACTATTATACTAATGGGAACGCTAAGTGAAATCATTAAGATTTATTCGAGCCAACCCCCATATCCTGCTTGGTCTGAGTTTCAGAGTGAGTATCTTCTGGTGATTCCTGCCCAATTTTCAGCCTCCGACTGACTTTACCCTACTTTGCTGAGATGTTCCGAATTATCCACCACTTGATGAGCCGCAGAATGACTTTTGATAAAACCAAAGCGCTTATAAAGCTGAGTCTAAGCAAAGCTGTGTACGAGAGGGGTGTATGAGATAACTCTCCTTTGAGCTGATGCTGCTTTAGTACGGAATCAATCTTCGAGGCGAGTTGCGAATTGTTTATGATGCCGATCTGTTTCTCCTTGTGTAGACTGTGGCCCGAAAATGGAACAATGTGATATATGATATCACTGAGTTCGTTGCAGATGTCCTGCATGGGATGTACTTCATCTTTTGAGCGCAGATCCGCGATTTCGATGAGAAGCGTTTTTGGGCGCATGAATAAGCAGTTATGCAGAGCGGAACCTGAAAGACCACAAACAACATCTGCGTGATGAAAGAGAGATACTTGTTCTGGAAAGCTTAACAACTCTGGGTAGATCGTCAAAAAGCCCATCTTCTTTAGACTGTGCTCAATGATGGGTTCGTTTAAAATGGCTCTTTCACCAGTCTTTAGGCTCATGTGGACGCGCGAAATGTAATAGAAGTTGCTAGTAGGCCCATAGTCGCTTGAAGCGTACTTATCAATTAAATAGCGGTAGATGTCTCTGGCTGCAATATTGGCTGACTTATTCAGACTTACTAAGCGCTCTGGGATCGTGACATCCGTTAGCAGAGTCTTTGTCTTTATAATCCGTATCTTATTTAATGGTATGCCGAATGCCTGGAAAGCGTCTTTACAATAGGAAGGTAAATGATCGCCAAAGGCAAATAAATGGAAAATAAAATAATCAAAGGAACGGAACGCCCTGTTTGTCCAAAAGGTTGATAATGTTTCTAGTAGAAAATGTCCATAATGGGGCATGAAATGACCAAGATAGACAGATCTCCCTTGGATAATCGGCAAATTCGCTAAATCATCAGTCTCTATTGTGGCGGGGTCTTTATTCGGAAAGAAATCTCCATAGAACCCGCCGAAACGTTGTGATAGAGGAATGATCATTCCATCGTTGTCATACAAGCACCCTGAAATCCACCCATTTGGAGGCGGTTGAATCAATGTGCTGCTAGCAATGGCGTTGGTGTACGTTTCACATAAAGGATCTGATTTTTCAAGCATAGTGTGGCCACTTAGAATCTGATTTCTAGAGAGATCTATTGAAGTGTGATGTTGCAGTTGCTCCTGCCAACGAGTTAGTAGATCGCGCTAACGATTAGACAGGGCTGTTGCGAAGCGATTCCTACCAGATGGTGATTGATTTCCTACATGCCTGAATCGGCTTTTCTGCGTGAGTGTGATCATGTGGTCCGCTGTACTAATGTCCAGAAGATGTCTTGAGTGGCAGGGGTGGTGTGGCCTGGTTGTATCTATCGGGGTTTCAAGCTATAGGGGTTTCAAGGGGGTATCCTTGCACAAGCTCGTAGCAAGCGAGAGGGTGGATGCCTGCGACCATGGCCATAATCTGAATGACAGTTGCTGTCGGTATCAGTGATGATGAAATTGATGTTGGGTCTGAGTTGCGGCCCGTGTCTGTGGGAAGTTGGCACAGCGTGCTCCAGAAAGCACTCTGTCTTGATTTATTGAGACGATTCATTCTCATTGTAGCCTGTCGTTTACGACGAGTATGAGAGTAGTGACAAGCGACTGAAAGAATCTATTGAGGTTGACTGGGTTTTCGCTACAGGACCCCTTGTTAATCTGTGTTGCAGGTAACAGCCCCCGCGTGGGGGCTTCCACCGATGAGCAAATCACGCACCCATAGTCCTGAGTTCAAGGCAAAGGTAGCCCTGGAGGCGATCCGCGGTCGCAAGACGCTTCACGAAATTGCCGCTGACCACGCGCGGTTCACTCGTTCCAGGAGAGCCGCTGGAAGTAGCAGCTCCTGGAGGCCGCCAGCGACCTGTTTATGCGGGGGAAGCAGATGCAGGTCAAGGATGAGAACCAGGCCCAAGAGGCTGAGCTGTTCCAGCAGATCGGGAAAGCCCCAAATGGAGCTTGAGTGGGTAAGAAATCTCAACTGCTTTGATGCTCGTGAACGTCGCATACTGGCCGGTCATGACCACCCTGTGCTCACGGCTGACCTGATTGCTGCGGCCCCTACACCAGATTGTGGTAGGACACCTCAGGCCGATAGACAATAAGCAGGAGTACATCGCTGTCCGCACACTCACCCCTGAGAACTCTTGATCGGTGTCAAAGAAATCCGGGGAACCTCACAACCCCCCTCGTCGACCTTTGGGCTACAGCTCATGGCAGAGGATATCAAAATCAGCTGTTCAGGCCCAAGACACTGTTTCCCCGACATCTTGGTGCAGGAGGATGTGGCTTAATTTCAGATATTAAGTGGTATTCTTCCGTGCTTACAGTATCGGCTGGTAACCTCCCAAGAGCATAATAGCCCACTTTTCCTGAGGTATGGCCCTGTAAGTCCGCACAGCTGACTGGGGAGCAAAACTCGCCATGAGGCATACATTGAGAATGAGACCTGTTCTTCCCGTTCTCAATTTCTGATGTTGGGGCCCCAGTCTGCCCAACAAAAGCTAGCCATTTCCTATGAGGGGCTAGCGCCTTAATCCCTCTAGAGGTTGAGACGCCTTCAGGTGACCAGACACTGACCGCAACTGCTCTAAAATCGCCTCAAGCTTCTCAATGAGAGCAAATTCGCGTACAACTTTATGTCGCGCGCGTTGAGCCATTTCGAGTGATTGCTGCGGACGCGCGAAGCTGGTCTCTATTGCATCTGCGAGGGCTTGGCAATCTTCTACCGGCACGACCCAGCCATCCACGCCATCGACTACAAACTCTTCTGGGCCACCACATCGCGTTACGACTAGCGGGACCGCCGCTGCCATTGCCTCCAATGCCACGAGGCTGAATGATTCCGCGCGTGACGGAATTGCAATCAGTTCGTAGTCGCTCATGCATTGTGAGGCGTCCTCGCAGAAGCCCTGAAACCTCACATTCTGTGACACACAGTGCGCCAGTGTCAGATCGCGTAAGGACTCAGAATGCTCATTATAGATGCGACCCCAGACATCAAGGACGACATCCGGGAAGCGCTGTTTAACGAGACTCACGGCGCGTATTAGCACGTCTACCCCTTTCCGGTGATCCGAAGAACCGAAGAATCCAATACGCCTTTTACCAGCACTGGCAGCAGTGTGTACCGTCCTCGACTCTATCTCGCTGGCGGGCGGGATAGGAACGCCGTTATGGATGACGACTGCCTTAACGTTCCCTTGAGGAAACACGGAAGTCATCGACAGTCTCGAAACAAACAGAACCCTGTCTGAAAGAACAGCGATGGCCCTTGTCATGAGACTGGTTGGGAGAATAAAACTCAACTGAAAGGTGTCGAGGTTCTCGTGAATGTGCCAGACGTGCGGGACACCATAAAGTCTTGCAGCAATTCCGCCGGTGATCACAGCGGAAGTATTGCTGAAGACTACATCGGGATGGTTTTGACGGATCACTCTCCCGATAGACCAGACATTCAAAAGGATCTTTCCCACCACTCGAAGGTATTTCCCCAGTGTTGTATTGCCAGATAAATGCGCGTCGCCAAAGCGGATCCGTACGACCGGTGCGCACAAGGCATCGGTTCCACGGGGATTGGGTCCGTCGCTCGGTCCGACAAGCAAACAGTCGTGACCCTGCGCATGGCAGTGCCTGATGAGACGCTCAAGATACATTTCGGCACCTCCTGAGCGAAAGCTATGTGAGACAAATAAAATCTTCATTCGACAGTGGGAACGTCAACACTATAGATGAAGTCCGAATCCACCAACTGTGTCTGGCTGTCCGGCCTCTTTCCTAAGTCAGGTATTCCATCTCCCCTTCGAAAATCCTGAGTAAGAGTGCTGCACGTGCTATGAGTCATCAAGGCTCGCGTCAGATTGCTTCCGGTTTCCGTGCAAAAGTCGTTGATTGCGACGAATGGTGCCTGCGATGAGGGTGATCGCGAGACGGACTTCTTTGGGTCAGAACAGTTCATTTGGCTTGCGCGGTAACCTACGGCTTAGCATTCTGAGGTGTGACTTGAAAAGGAAATTCTTAAAAAGGGAAAGAAAGTCATCTTTGCTTCCTGCGCTCCCGCCGGTGCCTGATAAACACCAAGAACTGTCTTATGTAGTCTCCGACTTTACCTAAGGATAATAGGGTTAGCTTTAGTTTCGCTCTTGCGTAATGGGGATCATGCCGGAGAGCAATGCTGTAGAGTGCGCGCGCAGTTTGAAAATCCTCACGTTCGTAGTGAGTATCCGCTTTGTTTGTGTAAAAGATGCTTAGAGCATGGTCGCCGATCCAGACCTTCTCTGCTTCCGTCCCAATGTTAGCCTTCAGTGACTCTTTAAAGTCTTGAAGAGTTATAGTGGATGTTGCACTGCGATACAATTTTCCTGAAAGATGTCTTGCGTACTCCTTGGCGATCGCTTTCAAGCAAATCCTTGTGACATCGTGCATTCCCTTGTCGTCGGCACATTTCTTTATCATCCAAGGGACTGCGATATCAGCTCGAACGCAATTCAGCGTTGATTCGCTTGTCACTAGAGTAGTATAGCTTTGATCGTGTTCCCGATAGCATACCATTGGCTCTGCAAAGTATGCAACATCATAATGCAAGGCAAACATGCACCATAGATACCAGTCGCCACCCCAAATCAAGTCAACAGGCTCACCTGCCCAGGTGACGTCTAAGGGAAACATGCTGATTGCCTCATAGCATTCTCTTCTCGCTAATACTGAAGGTGATAAGATGAAACAACAGTCAAGGACTCTTTTTAGGAACTTGTGGCCACTGACCACGCGGTTTCTGCGACCATAGGTTGAACCCTGAAGTAATCCTGTTTCTTGGCCATCGCTAACCCGGTATCCAGGGCAAAACGAGTAGCCAACAGTCTGATGCGTTTCCATTAGCTTAACATAGCGTTCTAAGATATAAGGACGCCGAAGGTAGTCATCAGCAGAAATGAGCCAAATGTATTTGCCCCGACAGAGCTGGATTCCCTTGTTGTAATTCCGAAGAGCTCCGAGGTTATGATCATTCCTGATGTAGTTTATTCGCGGATCGCTGAAGCTTCTTGCAACATCTGACGTGTGATCTGGAGAGCAGTCGTCCATGATCAAGACTTCAAGACTGGAGAATGACTGACTAAGAATAGAGTTAATGCACTCTGGGAGAAAGTCGGCGAGTTTGTAGCATGGAACAACAAAGCTGACGATAGGGATTTGGAAGCTCATTCTGGTTGTCACCACACACTTTGGTGATTGATTGTCCATGATACCGCTGATGCTCAGAGTTTTGGCCATGTTGGTAAACATGGGTTGCTTGACACGCTCCACGGGGCACAGTCGCCATTCTCTTTTTGGAGACCGTGCAGAGGCAAGCGCCTCAGCCCCTTGTTGTCATAGAGCTGGCCTCTGCCAGGTTAGTCGATCATCTTGAGTTAGGCGTTCACCATGCATCCTTGCCTAATTCGCAGCTTACGACCCACTCTCGTTGCTCATCGTGGTCATTCGACCTCTGATAACGGGTTTGCCAACTCCTGCGGAACGGGCAGCCGATTGCAAAGAGACAGTCAGTCGCTTGGTCATGGGTGCAGCCATGTGGTCGGCCCCGGCAGCCAGGCTCAGAAGGATTTTGGCTTGTTCAATCCCTGGTTTCCCGTTCAGAACCGTTGCTATTTCCTGGCTGTGAGGGGGAGTGGCGGGCGTCTGTCGAGACGCGGCACTCTGATCTGTGCGCGTCAATCGCCTGCTGCGATGGACTGAAGTGTGCTGTGACTCATTTCCCATGTGTTCGTTGCTCAATCATCACGCCTCACCCGAAGAACTCCTGATACCAGACTTCTAGACACAGCAGCGTCCAGATGCGGGTCTCCTCGTTGACGCGCCCGCTGCGGTGGCGCTCGAGCAACTGCCGCACCAGCGCGCGATCGAACACCGTGCTGGCGAAGGAGGCCTGCGACGTCAGCGAGTCCCAGGCAAAGGCCTCGAGCCCATCGCGGAACCAGTCATCCAGCGGCACCCGGAACCCAACCTTGCGACGATTCACGATGCTCTCCGGCAGATAGCGCAGCGCCACCTGCTTGATGAGCCATTTGGAAGTGCTCTTGTGCACTTTCAGGCTGGAAGGCAGCGAGAAGGCGAGTTCCAGCATCCTCCTGTCGAGGAACGGCGGTCGCAATTCCAGCGATGCCGCCATCGACATCCGGTCTCCCCGTTCCAGCAGGTTGTCGGGCAACCAGCTCTGCATGTCGAAGAGGAGCATCCTGTGCAGAGCATCCCCAGCTGGCTCCTGCAACCAGCTCGCATCCGGGGGGCGCGTGCCTGCCAACAACATCGCATGGCGCTCGGCGGTCGTGAAAGGAGAGAACCAGCCGCGGAAGCGACTGGTTTCGTCAGGCTCGGCGAGAGCTCGCAAGGCAATGCGCAGGCGGGTGGCCGCAGGGGGCAGGCGCCACTCAATCGCTCTCTGCATTGCAGAGCGTAGCTTGGCTGGCAGCACACCTGCAAGGGAAGAAACCTTGGCGAAGCGGTGTTTCGGATAGCCACCGAACATCTCATCGCTCCCTTCGCCCGACAGCACGACAGTGACGCTGCGGCGAGCGAGTTCCGCGAGCCGGAAGACGGCGATGTCCGCAGGTTCCGAGATCGGTGCATCACGGTGCCAGGTGAGCCGGTGCCACAGAGCGCGGAAGTCGTCCGGAGTCACGGACACCTCATGGTGCTCCGTACCCAGCAATTGGCTCACCTGCCTGGCATAGGGGAACTCGTCGTAGCGCGGATCGCCGAACCCCGCCGAAAACGTCTGGACCCCTCTGCTCTGGCGCAGCTCGCTCATGATCGCCACGATGAGGCTTGAGTCGACGCCGCCGCTTAGGTAGGCGCCGACAGGCACATCGGCGACTAGGGCCGTGGCAACCGCCTCCCTCAGCGTGGTGGCAACCTGTTCGACCGCCTCCTTCGGAGAGGGTGGCCGGTGGTTCGGCGCTGGGAAGTGCCAGTAACGCCGCGGCTGCTCGATGCCCCGTTCTCCCACCCGCAGCAGGTGTGCAGGCGGCAGTTTCCGGATGCCTTCGAAGAGCGTGTAGGGGGCCGGTACGGCCCGCTGCCTCAGGTAGGCGTCGAGGCTGCAGCTGTCCACCCTGAAGGCAGGAAGGGCCGGCAGCAGTGCCTTGATCTCCGAGGCAAAGGCCAGGAAGTTGGCGTCGACGTAGTAATAGAGGGGGAGGATGCCCACTCGGTCGCGGGCGAGCCAGAGAGATCCATCGCACGCATCATGCAGGCCGAGGGCGAACTGCCCCTCCAGCACCGCCAGGCCGGCCGCGCCGCGCGCCGCGTAGCAGGCCAGGATCGTCTCGGTGTCCCCGTCGCTCTGGTACGGGTAGCTGAAGCGCCTGCGCAGGTCGCGGTAGTTCAGGATTTCGCCGTTGAACGTCAGGTGGCGGACGCCATCAGCTGAGGCCATGGGCTGGCTGGAGCCGGCAAGGTCGATGATCGACAGACGCCGATGGCCGAAGCCGATCGGTCCATTACTCCAGTATCCCTCGGCATTCGGGCCACGGTGCGTGAGGCGAGACGTCATGGCGCGCAGCAGTTCCGTGTCGACATTGGAGCCGTCGAACCTGCGAATTCCCACGATCCCGCACATCGTCAGCCTCTCTCGATGAAGTCCCGGAGCGCGATGATCAGCGAATCGCTCGCATAGGCGCCGATCTTCTCTCGGGGGAGGAGCTGATCTAGGCCATCCAACATGGCTCGCAGCTCGTTCTCATCCATGGCGACGTTGATCTTTCCCAACTTCGAAAGATGCCGGGCCGTCGCCAGCTGGTGCTCATTGCGTTGCTCCCCCTGAGTGGCACGACGCGGCATGACCAGGATGGGCTTCTCCCACTGAAGCGCTGAGAGGATGGTGCCCATTCCCGCATGGGCCACCACGACGTCTGCCTCGGCAAACCGCCGAGCGAATTCGGGCGGCTCCAGGAATTTGCTCCAAGCGACATGCGCCGGTTGCCAGTCGGTTTCGCCGATCTGAGCGAAGACGTCCTGGCGGCCGCTGGCCAGTGCCCATTCGTCCACAGTGCGGACCAGGCGGTTGAAGGCCATGTCGGTGCCGACGGTGACGAAGATCACAGCACACTGCCCCGGTAGTAAGGGCCATTGGGTTGCGCCAGGTGCGCCCATTGTGTGAGCCAGAGCCCGGCGTGTGGCCCGGCCAGCCGGCAGGAGAGAGAAAGTTCATCGCTGTTGGCGATGCTGTCCACCCAGATGGTACGGGCGCCGAATAAGTTGCCGATGCGGATCGCGAAATAACCGGGAGCGGCACCGGTGGAGATCACGATGTCTGGCTTCTCGCACCAGATGAGGCGAACAATGGCGTAGAGCACACGGAGGAGAGCCAGCTTGTCCCAGCGGTTGGCGCTGGGGATAAGGCGGAATTCCGCGTCGGGCCCGATGTCGGCTCTGTAGCCTGGCTTGGAGGTGGCGAACACCACATTGCAGTTGGCGAAGGCAGGGCGCAGGCGTAGCAACTGCACCCGGTGGCCGCCACCGGAAGAAAGAGCGAGGACCTTCGTGGTCTTGGCGGGTTTGGAAACGGTTGTGTGAGTCCGCATGCGTCACCTTGGCCCGCCGATACGAAGGAGCCGACGAAACGCCGGTAAAGTGCCCTTGGCCGCACTCAATCTAGCCAATGTTCGTACGCAGTACCACAGGCTCGCCAAAGTAAGACAGGCACCGAAGCCAAGGGCCGGCCAAGGTGGTAGCACGCGCTGCGTAACCAGCAGCGCAGTGGCCCCCAGCAAGAACGTGGAACCAGTTCGCAGGTTATCGCCTGACCACCGGAAACCGGTCATGGCACGGACGGTCGGGTAGATGATCAGGGCGTGGAACACATACGACAGCATGAAGGCGATGCCGGCGCCTTCGAGTCCGAAGACTCGCAGTCCCCACCAGGTGGCGCCGATGTTGAAGGTGGCCCACGCGGCCTCAACGGCAAAGTAGACGAGCTGCTTGTTCTTGGCCACGATGATGAATCCCATCGGCCAGGTGATCACGCGCAGGGCCATCCCCAGGCAGAACCATCGCAGCAAAACAACCGCGCCCACAAACTTGGCGCTGTAAAAGAGTGCGACCACCAGCGGAGCAAAGGTGATGGTGGCGAGGATACCGGGGGCCGCCATCAGAAGACTCGCCTGTGTCTGCTCGTTCACCATGGCATTACAGGCATGGTGGTCATTGGCGACACCGACCAGGCGCGGATAAAAGTCCATACCGAGGGCCTGCAGGACGAAGCCGACATAGAGCCCACCCAGTGTCCACGCGGCCTGATAAACGCCCGCAGCTTCGAGCCCTAGTGTGCGAATGACGAACGTGCGCACCGCGAAGGTGGCACCGGTCATCAACAGGCCGCTGGCCAGAAACGCTAGCCCCAGCTTGAACAGCATCGCCGCCTCGCGGGCGGCTTCCCCAGGCTGGAGCACCACATCAACGGTCAACACCTTTCGTACGAACCACCAAGAAAGCACAATGGAAGCGATCGCAGAAGCAACCAGCGATGGCACGATGCCCTGCGCTCGCAGGTAGTAGATGATCGATACGGAGGCCGTGGTCCCCAGCAGCGCCCCGTAGACCGACACACTGGCTAAGGCCTTCATCCTCCGTGTGCCTTGCAGCAGGGCGCCCTGCCCACCAGCCACCACACTCAGGAGCAGGGCGAAGGAGAGAATCGAAATCGAAGTGGCGTGCTCTTCGCTCCCAAAGGTGAGCCTTGAAACCGCACCGGAGGAGGCCCAAAGGACGAGGGCACCGAGCACCCCACAACAGAGAGCTGATCGTCGCAGGACGAGGGCCGTGATGGACAGACGCCTCTCGTCGCCTGAACTCTCCGCTTCGGCGATCTGGCGGACACCACTGGACGTAATGCCCAGTTCAGCCAAACTGCGGGCAAGATCCAGAATCATCCCGAAAGCCCCCATCAGGCCGATGCCACTGGGCCCTAGCAGCACCGCCAAGGCTTTCGTTCGCAACGCTCCTACGCCCACATTGATGATGGTGGAGGCACCGATCAGCGCCGACGACTTGAGGATATTTCGAAAGCCAACCTTCGAATCTTTATCGGCAGCAGGATGGTTTGCGGTCGAAGGGTCAGTATCAGGCACTGCTGGGCGATTCATGGCTATGACCATTCACCAGGGTCAGTCAACTCACCTAGCTCTTCGATGTCTACATTCAGCCTGATAACGTTCATGTGCTTTTCGGAGCCACACCCCTCCACATCTTTCTGCCTTGTCGTTGGCGAAAACCAGATTTTAGAACTTTTAGACGCTCAAAGACTGAGGGTCTAGACCATGATGGCAATGAATGAAGCGAAGTGGTGACAAGCCCCAATACGCTTGTACTGGTGGATCTGATTCGCTGTAATGCTTGTTCGGGCAATTCGCGATGAACATATTCCAGGCTAACAATAAAAAGAATAGCATCAAGTTTCTCGCTCATCAGTAGAGGCTCGCTGAGCTCCAAGGCTGGCGGTAAATCGAAAAGTACACAATCATAGTCTGTAAAGTTCCGGATCTGCTCGATTACGTGAGAGAAATTCTCAGAACATAGAAGGTTCATGGCGTTTATCGAGGTTGACCCGGCAGCAAGAAAATGCAAATTGTTGCTAAGCGACTGGATAACATCAGTTAGCTTATTGGGGCCATCGGACAGAAGGTTGAAGAATCCATGACCATTCTCCACTCCAAAGATATGATGTAATGTCGGTAAAGTTGGATTGGCATCAACCACCAAAACGCGCTTGCCAAGACTGCTTAACTCATTAGCGTACAGATAAGTCAAAGAGCTCTTGCCTTCCCCTTGAATAGTAGAAGTAATGGCGATGAGGCGGAAGTCGTCTTCACTCGTCAACATTCGGATATTGGTATAGAGGTTCTCAAGCCACCGCCTAAGCTCCCTCGTCTCTTCTTTCGGATTCGTTGCTGAGTTATCTTCAGGGTTGAAGTTGGACAGGCTTGACAGAAAGGGTATGGAACCAAGAAGAGGTAAGCCAAATTCCTCTGCAACTTCCTGGGAGTTGTGAAAAACATTTTCCATCTTATCCCGAAGCAGAGCAGCACCTGCACCAGCCCCAACACCCAGCATCAGTGAGAGTAAAAGATTCTTCGCAACGTTTGGGGTAGAAAGCTTGCTCTCAAACGAGGGAGGTGAAATCACTTTCCAAGGACTCGTACGCTGGGCCACCAAAAGCCGAATATCTTCTCTCGCTTTGATGTAGGCTGCAAGGTTGGCTTTCGCCACTTCAAGACGCTGCAGGATAGCATCGTTTTCTTTGATTAACTTGGGGTTGACAACAAACTTCTTCTGAAGGTTTGTTCGCTGTCGTTGAATTTCGGCCTGCTCACCAGTGATCTGTTTCAGAGTGACTCCAATGGCATTCAACTGCCTCTGCTGCAGTAGTGCCTGCACACGACTGATCCGTGCCTTCAGGCTTTGGACGACGGGAGATGCCGATTGAAAGGTGGCTTCAGCGACTGCTAAGTCCTTTTGGAGCTCAGCCAGGTCCAGTTGGAGTTGATCCAAACCGGTTCCCGGGCGAGCATCGACTGCTCCTA
Organism: Cyanobium sp. Copco_Reservoir_LC18; assembly: GCF_009834675.1. Classification (NCBI taxonomy): domain Bacteria; kingdom Bacillati; phylum Cyanobacteriota; class Cyanophyceae; order Synechococcales; family Prochlorococcaceae; genus Cyanobium; species Cyanobium sp. Copco_Reservoir_LC18. Next base: position 92,686 of record NZ_ASAC01000017.1, on the reverse strand, counting down.
TCGCCCTGGTCGTCGTGCTGAGCATCTGACCTCCTCCTGGAATCTGCTGGCTGGTGAGGTTGCCAGCGCGAACCGCTTGTGCCAAGGCTTTGAGCTCAGCCTCCCTTCTAAGCAGTTCGTCTTGACGCCCTTCCAGATCTTCTAGCCTCTTGATCATTGCTGCGCCTTCCGTGGAAGGATCAAGCAATCCATTTTTTATGCGAAAATCAGAGAGTTGCCCTTGAACAACAGCAAGCTTGGATTGTAACGCAGGAGCTTGCTCATTCAAATAATTGATACCTTGGGCCAGCTTCTCTCTACGTTGGGTTATAGAAAAGCTTAAGTAATTATCCTTCAGCATGGTGAGGATGCGCTGGCCTTCACTTGGATCTCTCCATTTGAGTGTCACATCTAAGACGCTGGAAGTATCACCCCAACGCCTTTCTATTGTCAGATTTGATTCTATCTTATCTTCCTCTATTCCCATCTGCTTGGAGATTGGCTTGATGAGTAAGGGGCTCTTGAGCACATCAATGAGATCCTGAGAGACTTGAATTGTCGGGACTCTGGCAGATTGCAAAGCAAGACTTTTGAGGCTGCTGCTGGAATCTGACGGCTGGCTTTCCACAACTGAGTTGACGGGATCTCCCACCAAAAGGCTGAACTCTCCCTCAAAGATCGGTGTGAAAATCCGCTGGTAGAGCGTCAGCGCAGCTCCCAAGCCCACCGTTGTGGCAAGAACTCCTAAAGCAAGGGGCATCTGTCGGCGAAGAATCGCCAGTACCTTGCCCAGATTGATGCTTTCTTCTGTTTCCTTAGCCGGTTGCGGCTCCACATTTTGCGGGATCAATACAAATTCGCCTGAAGCGCTCTCAAGACGCAAAGGCTGAGCCGCAGCTACAGGGTCGTCGTGCTTGTGGGAAAGATCTGACATGATCAGATAATTACGACCTTGATGAAAGAGTCAAAGGCTGTTGCAATTAGAAGCACGGCAACTGTTGAATTAGCAGCGCTGATCTTTTCACCTTCACCCATGGTGCCTGAGTAACGAAGCTGTCTGGTTGTTCCCGTTCAAGGCCTTCGGTTGAGATCCGTGAATCTTCCTCTAGACAAGCGCAGTCATCTTTAAGAGATCCTAGCTGCTTGTTGCAGATTGGCAAAGCTTCCCTGTCGTCTGTTGTGGCGCGGTAGGTCATTGCCATGGATTGCTGGGCTTGCTTCACCTTTGTTTACGTTCTTTGGTCCCATCGGCGGCCTTTCGATAAGAGATGCTCAATTGCAGCACAAAGGCTTCACGTCAGCAGGATTAAGGCAAGACTAATGAAAATCTAATAAAGAACAAGCAGCCTCAGGGCTTTTGGAGGGCGCAGCCAGTCTACCTTTGTGCTTGATGAGTGAGGCTTAAAGAAGTATGAGCCTATCGAGCCGCCCCCGGCTGAGTGTGTCTAAGGCATACGCACCACAGCGATCTTCCAGGCCTCGCGCCGGCGGGGAGCCGCCGCTGCCTCAGCAGGTGGAGAAAGCTAGGTGGACTCGTTATCTGCCAGTCAATGGCAAGGACTATGTAGCTCTGCAGAAGCTCTTTGATCCTTTGCTGGCCGGCGAGTTGTTTTGGTACACCAACTTACACGGCAACCTTCAGACCAATGGCCTTCTATTTCATGCTTCCTTATTGACAGTCGTGCTACTCACGGCACTTTTTCTCTCTGATTCCAAGGTTTATGAAGGCTATCGAAAGAGTCGGCTTTGGTCGTTGCTGGGCAGAGTAACTGAGGGGTGGCTGAAAGTCGTTGTCACCTTGATCATCATCGCATACTTTGCTAAAGTCAGCTCACTATTCTCTCGCATAAGCTTTATCACTTGGGCCCTTTCGGGTTGGGCTTTGCTCATTTGCGCCCACATTGGCAGCCAGAAGATTCTGCGCTTTCTCCGCAGTCATGGCGCCAATTGCCAGCATATCATCTTTCTTGGAAGTCAAACTAGCGCGGTTCGATTCTTCAGGCAGGTGCAGCAGCTGCCTTACCTAGGACTGAATCTGAAAGCATGGTTTTCCACGGATTCTTTTCCTGCTGGCAATCCTCTTCCTGCCGGCATGCCTGCTCCTGCTGGCGACATTAGCATGCTGGAAAGCTGGCTTCGCAGCAACAAGGCCGATCAGATTCATTTTTGTAGCTCTGATCTTAGCGACAACCATGTATCGATGAAGCGCTTGGTTTCTATTTTGGGAAATACTTCATTGCCCGTCTACTATATTCCAGAGTGGGTTCACCCGGGCATGCGGTGCAATGTTGAACAGCTTGGATGCATGTATCTCATTGAGCTTTGGGGGCATGAAGACCTTGGCTTAAAACTTCATATTAAGCGATTCTTTGATTTTTTTGCTGCTCTCGGCCTTATTCTTTTTCTATCTCCACTGCTGTTGCTTTTGGCGCTTTGTGTGAAGTCAAGCTCCCCGGGGCCTGTGATTTTTTGCCAGGATCGTTATGGCTTGAAAGGCGAGCGCTTCACGATCTATAAGTTCCGCACCATGACCGTCATGGAAAAGGGGGATCAGACTGGTCTGGAGCAAGCTCACCGCAACGATCCTCGGATCACGCCCATTGGCAAATTCATGCGCAAATGGTCCCTGGATGAACTCCCCCAGCTCTTCAATGTTCTCAATGGTTCCATGAGTCTGGTTGGCCCGCGCCCCCATGCCGTTGCTCATAATGAAGAATACAGAAAATTGATCACTGGATACATGCAGCGGCACCAATTGAGGCCTGGCATTACTGGTCTTGCCCAAGTGAAGGGATTCCGTGGAGAGACCGCAAAGTTGTCGAGCATGAGGAATAGAATTGAGGCGGATCTGCAATACCTTAAAGACTGGTCATTTCTTCTTGATCTCGAGATCTTGGCCAAGACCCTATTAAGATTGCGTTCGGACAACGCCTATTGAGCTGTCGGCTCCGCCAGCAGGCCGGTGAGATCCTCGCTGCCGAACACCTGGCGGTAGGCGGCCGTGCTGGTGCACAGGACCACGGGCACCGCCACGAGCAGCCCCACGAAGCAGGCCAGCAGGCCCACCAGCACGATGGCGAATTCCACCAGGGCCAGCAGCAGCACCGAGCCCCACTGGGGATCGAGCAGGGTGCGGCCCCGGGTGATGGAGTCGATCGGTCCACGGCCCTGCAGCAGGGCGATCTGGGCCAGGAACTTCTGGTTCACCGCCAGGTAGATCAGCAGCGTGAAGGCCGCCAGGAACGGCAGCACCGCCAGGATCTGGTTGAGCTGGGCGGCGGCGACCCCCACCAGGGCCCCCACCATCAGGATCGCGACCATCAGGATGCCCAGCGCGAGGCCGTTGCGGAACAGCCGCCAGCTGGCCGCCCCGTCCCAGCGGGTGAAGGTGCCCAGGGCCGGCCTGCCGCCGGAGAGGGCGCTCCAGGCGCCGCGGACCAGGCCCGTGGTGCTCCACAGGCTCACGAGCACGCTCAGGATCGAGCCCACCACGAGGCGGACCACCTGGACCGTCGTCACCGCGGCGGCCTCGTCGGGATCCACCTGGCCCTGGATCAGCGAGCAGACGCTGCTCAGCACCCCCGCCAGCAGGGTGAAGCCGATGAACACCCAGGGGGCCCGGGCGAAGGCCCCCCAGCCTTCCTTCACGGCCTCGATCACCTTCAGGGAGGATCCGCCGCTGGGTTCCTGCATCACAGAGACGGCCATGGCTCGGGGGGGAGTTGCCGGGAGATTAGGCAGCGCCCGACGGGCGGCCACCCCATCGGTGCGAAGCGTTGCATCCGCTGCGGGTGGGGTGGAACCGGGGATCACTCCGCCGCCAGGAACTTCAGCACCGCCTGGGTGCGGTTGCTCACCTGCAGCTTCTGGAAGATGGTGTGCAGGTACACCCTCACCGTCCCGGTGCCCAGGCCGAGGCGGTCGGCGATCTGGCGGTTGGTGAGACCGCCGGCCATGGCCGCCAGCACCTGCCGCTCCCGTGGCGTCAGCAGGCTCAGGGAGCCCTGCGGCGGGTCGGTCCCGGCAGGGGCGTCCCGGCCGCGCAGGGCCCGGGTGGCGGAGCGGTCCCACCAGCTGGCCCCCTGTCCGACGCTGGCCAGGGCCGTTTCCAGCTGTCCGAGGGCCTCCGCCTTGTGGAGATAGCCGCTGGCGCCGGCGTCCCACAGCCGCTGCACCCAGCGACCGTCGTCCTGGCTGGTGAGCACCAGCACGGGCAGGGCATGGTCGGCGCTGATGCGCCGGCAGGTCTCCAGCCCCCCCAGCCCGGGCAGGCCGATGTCGAGCACCACCACATCGGCCGGGGCCGCCGCGAGGGCCTCCAGGCCCTGCTCGCCGTCGCTGACGGACCGGACGGCGGTGACCGCCGGCAGGCGCAGCAGGAAGGCCTCGATCCCCACCCGGAAAGCCTCGTCGTCCTCGATCAGCAGCACCCGCATCAGCCTGGCGGTGCCTCCAGCGGCAGTCGCACCTCGATGCTGGCCCCGCCGGCGGGCAGGTTGCTGGCCCGGATGCGGCCGCCATGGGCTTCAGCGATCTGGCGCGACAGGTAGAGCCCCAGTCCGCTGCCCCGCTGTTCCGGATCGCTCTGGTAGAAGCGCTCGAACAGGTGCGGCAGGCTGGCGTCAGGGAAGCCCCGGCCCCGGTCACTGACGGTGACCACCGCCTGGCCCTGTTGCCGCTGCAGGTCGAGCCAGACCCGCTCGCCCCTCAGGCTGTGGTTGATGGCGTTGAGCAGCAGGTTCTCCAGCAGCCGCCGCAGCCGGCCGGGATCCCCCGGCAGGGTGAGGGGGCGCGGCCCGGATGGCTGGCGCTGGATCAGGCTCACCTCCCGCTCACGGGCGATCGGACCCACGGCCTCGATCGCCTCGGCGGCGAGACGCCCCAGGTCGCAGGTCTCCGGCTGCAGCCACAGGCCCTCCTGGTCGGCGCGGAACAGCCGCAGCAGGTCCTCGATCAGCCGCAGGCTGCGCTCCTGGCTGGCGAGGATGGCGCCGATGCCGCGCTCCAGCAGGCCCCCCGCCGTCGGCCCGGCCTCCAGCCCCATCATCCGGGCGGTGGCGATCGTGCCCAGCACGGGGGTCTTGAGGTCGTGGGCCAGGGTGGCGATCATGTCCCGGCGCAGATCCGCCTGGGCCAGCCGCACCTCCAGATCCACCTGCTGGCGCAGCAGGTGGCGGTTATGCAGACACAGAAAGGTGGTCACGGTCAGGGCCAGGCAGACCAGCAAGCGATCCACCAGCACCGCCCTCCAGTCGGGATCCGGCTCCGGCACCACCAGATTCAGCAGGGTCAGGCCGCAGCAGAGCGCCAGGAAGGCGAGGGCATCGCGGCGGCCGCGATGGGGGGCGCCGATCAGCAGCGGGATCACGTACAGATAACCGAAGACGATGTGGGGCGGCGTGGCCAGCTCCAGCAGCAGGATCAGGCCGGTGAGCGCCCAGAGCGCCCCCGGGAAACGGCCCCCCCGGCTCACGGCTCGGTGTCGGCGCCCGGCGCCGTGGTGTCCGAGATCAGGTGCAGATCGATGCTGAGCCCCCGCAGCTGCTGCTGCAGCCGTTCCGAGATCGGCCGGCGCAGCAGCACCTGCCAGCGGGAGCGCAGCGTCTGGCCCAGCACGATCTGGGTGATGCGCCGCTCGCGGGCCACCCGGGCGATGCTGCCGAGCACGTCGCTGCTCTCGACGCGCAGGAAGGTGCCGCCCACGTCCTGGCACAGGGTGGCGCAGGCTTCGAGCCGCAGGGTCTCCTCCTTGCTGAGGAAGCGGCCGGGATCCTGGATGGTGAGGGCCAGCAGCGGCGCATCCATGGTGCTGGCCAGCCGGGCGGCGCGGCGCAGCAGCCGCGTCGCGCTGGGATAGGCCGACAGGCACACCATCACCCGCTCCCGCAGGCCCGCCGCCGTGGGCTCCTCCTCCTCCACCCGGTCGGCCACCTCCCGCAGCGACAGCTCCCGCAGGGCCACCAGATGGCGGCGCTGGAAGAAGTTGGCCAGGGCCTGGGGGACCTTCTCCGGGGCGTAGACCTTGCCTTCCTTCAGCCGCTCCTGGAGGGTCTCGGGGGTGACGTCCACCAGGACCACCTCGTCGGCCTGCTCCAGCACCCGGTTGGGGATCCGCTCGCGCACCACCACCCCGGTCAGTTCGGCCACCAGATCGTTGAGGCTCTCCAGGTGCTGGATGTTGAGGGTGGAGTACACATCCAGACCGGAGAGCAGCAGGGCCTCCACGTCCTGCCAGCGCTTCTTGCGTTCGCTGCCGGGGATGTTGGTGTGGGCCAGCTCGTCGACCAGCACCAGCTGGGGCCGGCGCTCCAGCACGGCGGCCACGTCCAGCTCCTCCAGGGTCACCCCCTGGTAGAGCAGGCGCTTGCGGGGCACCTGCTCGATCCCTTCGGCCTGGCGGATGGTCTCCTGGCGGCCGTGGGTCTCCAGCAGGCCGATCACCACGTCGGTGCCCTCCTTGAGCAGCTCGCGCCCCTCCTGGAGCATGCGGCAGGTCTTGCCCACCCCCGGGGCCATGCCGATGAACACCTTGTGGCGGCCCCGGCCGCGGCTGGAGCGGATCAAGGCACCAGCTCGTCCAGGGCGAGGTTGAAGGCCAGCACGTTCACCAGCGGCGGCCGCGCCAGCCCGAGCAGCGGCCGGTGGCTCTGGCGCTCCAGCAGGCTCTCCAGCCGGTCGATCGGCAGGCGGCGGGCGGCGGCGATCCGCGGCAGCTGCTGGCGAGCCGCCTCCAGGCTGATGTCGGGATCGAGCCCCGACCCGGAGCTGGTGAGCAGATCGGCGGCCGGACGGCCCACGCCGCGCTCGGCCCAGGCGACGACCTCCGCCGCGACCCGCATGGCCAGGGCGGGGTTGCCGGGGGCCAGGTTGCTGGGGCCGGAGGCGGGGGGATCGCCGCTGCCATAGGCCACGGCGCTGGGCCGGCCCTGCAGGTAGCGATCGCCCGCGAAGGCCTGGCCGATCAGGGCCGAGCCCACCACGCGCCCATCGACACGCACCAGGCTCCCCTCGGCCTGCCGGGGGGCGGCGACGCGGGCCAGGCCCAGCATCGGCACGGTGATCACCACGACGGTGAGCAGCCAGAGCACCAGGGTGAGGCGCAGGCCCTGGCCGAGACGGGAGAGGGCGTTCATCAGAATTTCTCCGGGCGGACCATGGCGGTGAACAGATAGGCCGACAGGGCCAGGGTGACGCTGATCAGCAGGGCCAGGGCATGGCTCTGGAGGCTGTCCAGGCGACCCCGCTGCAGCGGGGCGAGCAGCACGGTGCCGGCGGCGAGCAGCAGGGGCAGCCAGAAGAGCGGTCGCTTGAGCAGAACCATCGGGAAGGGAGTGCAGCGGAGGAGGGGGATGGAGCGGAGCGGAGGCGGCAGGCTCAGACGAGGCGCAGGGCGCCGATCGCCAGATCGATCGCCTTGATGCCCACGAACGGGGTGATCACGCCCCCCAGGCCGTAGAGCAGCAGGTTGCGCCGCAGCAGCTGGTCGGCACTGAGGGGCCGGAACTCCACCCCCCTCAGGGCCAGGGGCACCAGGGCCGGGATGATCAGGGCGTTGAACACCATCGCCGAGAGGATCGCCGACCGGGGACTGGCCAGGCCCATCAGGTTGAGCGGCCCCAGGCCCACCCCGGCGAACAGGGCCGGCAGGATCGCGAAATACTTGGCCACGTCGTTGGCCAGGGAGAAGGTGGTCAGGGCGCCGCGGGTGATCAGCAGCTGCTTGCCGATCGTCACGATGTCGATGAGCTTGGTGGGATCGCTGTCGAGATCCACCATGTTCGCCGCCTCCTTGGCGGCCTGGGTGCCCGAGTTCATCGCCACGCCCACGTTCGCCTGGGCCAGGGCCGGGGCGTCGTTGGAGCCGTCGCCGGTCATCGCCACCAGCTTGCCGAGCTTCTGCTCCCGGTCGATCACGGCGATCTTGTCCTCGGGGGTGGCCTCGGCGATGAAGTCGTCGACGCCCGCCTCCCGGGCGATGACCCCCGCGGTGATCGGGTTGTCGCCGGTGAGCATCACGGTGCGGATCCCCATGCGGCGCAGCTGGTCGAAGCGCTCCCGGATGCCCGGCTTGATGATGTCCTTGAGGTAGATCACCCCCAGGATGTCGTTGCCCCGGCAGGCCGCCAGGGGGGTGCCGCCGAGCCGGGACACCTGCTCGTAGGCCCCGTCGAGATCGTCGGGCACGCTGCCGCCCCGGGAGCGCACGAACCCCTTGATGGCGTCGACGGACCCCTTGCGGAATTCGATCCCGGCGGGGCCGTCGCTGCCGCTCATGCGGGTGCGGGCCGAGAACTCGAGACCCGTGGCCTGCTCGGCGGCGAAGGGCAGCACGGCGCCGCGCTGCTCCGCCAGCCGCACGATGGACCGCCCCTCGGGGGTCTGGTCGAAGCAGCTGGCCGCCAGGGCCACCTCCGCCAGCTGCGCCTCCCGGTGGCCGCCCACCGGCAGGAACTCCTCCGCCAGCCGGTTGCCGAGGGTGATGGTGCCGGTCTTGTCGAGCACCAGGGTGTTGATGTCGCCGCAGGCCTCCACGGCCCGGCCCGAGGTGGCGATCACGTTGAACTGGGCCACCCGGTCCATGCCGGCGATGCCGATGGCCGACAGCAGGCCGCCGATGGTGGTGGGGATCAGGGCCACCAGCAGCGCCACCAGGGTCACCACCGGGGTGGGTTCCTCCAGGTAGGCGGCCAGGGGCGGCAGGGTGGCCACGGCGATCAGGAACACCTGGGTCAGCACCGCCAGCAGCACCGTCAGGGCGATCTCGTTGGGTGTCTTGGTGCGCTCGGCCCCCTCCACCAGGGCGATCATCCGGTCGATGAAGCCCTTGCCCGGATCGGCGCTGATGCGGATCGTCAGCTGGTCGGAGAGGATCCGGGTGCCGCCCGTCACCGAGCTGGCCACGTCGGAGCCGGCCTCCTTGAGCACCGCCGCCGATTCGCCGGTGATCGCCGACTCATCCACCGAGGCGACCCCCTCGATCACCTCCCCGTCCGCCGGGATCGTGTCGCCGGCCGAGACCAGCACCACGTCGCCCTTGCGCAGGCTGGAGGAATCCACGGACCGTTCGCCGCCGGCCGGATCGAGCAGCCGGGCCTGGGTGCGGGCCTGGGTGCGGCGCAGGGCATCGGCCTGGGCCTTGCCGCGGCCCTCCGCCAGGGCCTCGGCGAAGTTGGCGAACAGCAGCGTGGCCAGCAGGGTGAGGCTCACCAGGCCGTTGAACAGCCGGCCGCTGTCTTCGGCACCGTCGCCGAACAGACCGGGGCTCACGGTGGCCAGCAGGCAGACGAGCGTGCCGCACCAGACCACGAACATCACCGGGTTGGCCGCTGCGGTGCGGGGATCGAGCTTCACGAACGCCTCGAGGACGGCGCGGCGCACCAGGCCTTTCCGGCGGGGCCGGGGCGTGTAGCGCCGCTGGTCGCGGCGGCCCCGCGGCATGCGGGGGAAGAGGGTGCGGGCCGGAAGGGAGGTCATGGCGGGTCGAATCAGGTGGCGAGGAGCAGGCCGTCGGCGATCGGCCCGAGGGCGAGCACGGGGAAGAAGGTCAGGGCGCCGAGGATCACCAGCACCACCGCCAGCACCACCGTGAACAGGGTGGTGTCGGTGGCGAGGGTGCCGGGACCCGGCGGCAGCGCCGGCTTGCGGGCGTAGCCGTCGGCCAGCAGCACCAGGGCGGCGATCGGCAGGTACCGGCCCCCGATCAGGCTGAGGCTGGTGCTGAGGTTCCACCAGAGGCTGCCGTCCCCGAGGCCCTCCATGCCGCTGCCGTTGTTGGCCGCTGCGGAGGCGTATTCGTAGACCACCTGGCTGATGCCGTGGGGCCCGGGGTTGGTGATCCCCGTCAGGTCCATGCCTCCGGCCATGGTCAGGGCCGCGGGCAGCAGCACGAACACCGGGTGGATCAGCAGGATCAGGCTGCTCCACACCACCTCCGCCTTCTCCACCTTGCGGCCCAGGAATTCCGGGGTGCGGCCCACCATCAGGCCGGTGAGGAACACCGCCAGCACCATGAACACCAGCAGGTAGGCGATGCCGGTGCCCTGGCCGCCGAAGACCACCTGCAGGAACAGGTTGAACAGGGCGACCAGGTTGGAGAGCGGCAGCAGCGAATCCATGGCGCCGTTGACGGCCCCCGTCATCGAGCCGGTGGTGAGGACGGCCCAGAAGGCCGTCAGCCCGGCTCCGAAGCGCAGCTCCTTGCCTTCCAGGTTGGGACCGCTGATCCAGGCCGCCAGAGCCGGGTTGCCCCCCTGCTCCGCCGCCATCGCCAGGGCGGACCCGGTGGCGATCAGTGCCGTGACCAGCAGCAGCAGCAGGGTGCTCTGGCGGCGGTTGCCGAGGAAACGCCCGAAGGCGTCGATGCTGGCGGCCGGGATGGCCACCATCGCCCAGGTGCACACCAGGTTGGTGAAGCCATCCGGGTTCTCGAAGGGGTGGGCGGAATTGGCCCCGTAGAAGCCGCCGCCGTTCTCCCCCAGCTGCTTGATCGCCTCGAACAGGGCCACCGGGCCGCGGATCAGCAGCTGGCTGCCCCCCTCCAGGGTGGTGATCCGCAGCGGATCGGCCAGGGTCATGGGCACCCCGCAGAACAGCAGCGGCACGGCGAGCAGCAGGCTGCCGGGGATCAGCACCCGGGTGAGGGAGCGGACCAGCTGGCGGTGGAAGTTCCCCAGGGGCAGGCCGCACAGGCCGCGGATCACCGCGAAGCCCACCGCCAGGCCGCTGGCCGCCGAGACGAACATCAGGAACTGGATCACCCCCAGCTGGGCGAAGGTGCCCAGGGTCTGCTCGGGCACGTAGTGCTGCTGGTCGGTGTTGGTGAGGAAGGAGAGGGTGGTGTGCAGGGCCAGGTCCCAGCGCAGGCCGGGCCAGCCCAGGGGGTTGAGCCAGGCGGGCTGGAAGGCGAGAAGCAGAAAGGCCAGGCCGCCGAAGCAGGCATTGGCCACCAGGAAGGGCTGCAGGTAGGCCCAGGCCGTGGCCGCCGGCTGGCCCCGATCACCGATCCAGCGCAGCAGGGCCGTCTCCAGGGGCAGCAGCCAGGGGTCCCAGCCGGGCTGGGGGCGGTTGTCGAAGACCTGCCAGAGGTGGCGGCCCAGGGGAAAGGCCGTCAGCACCGCCACCGTCAGGGTGATGGCGGCCAGAAACCAGGGGAGCATGGGGAGCCTGTCCTGCGGTGACGGCCACCCTCCCGCCGGCGGGGCGGCCGCCGCAACTGACGAATGGCAGGGGTTGGGGGCCAGCTGGCACGGCTGCCGCCGCCTCAGGCGCCGCCGCAGCTGTGCTGGCTGTCCGGCAGCGTCCAGGTGCCGCCGGTGCGCAGGTTGCGCGCCCGGTAGAGGCGGCCGCGCCCGTCGCCGCGGGGGGCCCCGCTGCAATCCGGCACGAAGGTCAGGCAGAGCTCCACCGGATCCCCTTCCCGGCTGTTGTGGATCGCCGGCACCGTGTCGTAGGAGACCTGGTAGCCCCCGTTGGTGTAGCTGACGGCGGAGCCGGAGCCGGCGATGGGGATCTGGACGCCGTTGGCGTCAGCGGCACTCAGCCGGTAGAGGATCTCCCGGATGGACGTCGGCCGGCACTCGCCGACGCGGCGGGGCAGGGGCGCGGCGGCGGCGGGGGCCACCGGGAGCAGCACGGCGGCCGCCAGCAGGGCCGGCCAGCGGTGGCGGTTCCAGGCCATCAGCGCAACGGTCCGGCGGTTCCCCGGTTGTAGGGCGTCTCCTGCGGCTTGTCAGCGCCGGTCCCCACCGGCCCGGCCCGATCGCGGCGCGGAAGCCAGCAGGGCTTCGGCGGCCCGCCGGGCATCGGTGGCGGCCAGGGGCGTCCGCTGCAGGAAGGCCACCACCAGGGCGCCCTCGAACAGCAACTGCAGCTGGCGGGCCAGACCCCCAGGGTCGGCGACGGTGAGATCACGGCAGAGCCCTTCCAGCTGATCGCGAAAGGCCTGCTTGAAAGCTTCGGCCGCCTGCCGGGGCAGATCCTCGGCGGCGGGGTACTCGCTGGCGGCCTTGATGAACAGGCAGCCGTGGAACTCAGGCGAGCGCACCGCCTGCTCGAGCCAGTCGAACACCGCCAGCAGCCGCGTCCCGGGGTCCTCCGGCGCCCCGGTGATCCGCTTGGCGAGCCCTGCGGCGATGGCGCTGCCACGGCGCTCCAGCACGGCGGCGATCAGCTCCTCCTTGGATCGGAAGTGCTTGTAGAGGGTCATCTTGGCCACGCCGGCCTCGGCGAGCACCGTGTCGATGCCCACGGCCCGGTAACCGTGGCGGGCGAAGAGCCCTTCGGCCGTGTCCAGCAGCGCGTCGCGTTTGGCCGAGGACCTGGTGCTGGCGCCGCCCACTGGCATGGAGTCCGCTGCAGTCCGACCACTCTAGGGAATAGACAGAAAGGTCTGCTATCTTTGAGTGCGCAGACCGGTCTGTCTACTGAGGCTGTCCGCGTTCCCCGTCCCCCTCATCCCCTGGCCCCCATGATCAAGCTCCACGGCCACGAACTCTCCGGCAACAGCTACAAGGTGCGCCTGTTCCTGGAACTGCTCGGACGCGACTACGAGTGGGTCCGCGTCGATCTGATGGCCGGCGAGCACAAGGGGGAGGCCTTCCTCGCCCTCCATCCCTTCGGCCAGGTGCCCGTGCTCCAGGAGGACGGCATCACGCTCGGCGATGCCCAGGCGATCCTCTTCTATCTGGCGGCCCGCCAGGGGGACGGGCAGTGGCTGCCCGCCGATCCCCTCGGCCAGGCCCGGGTGGTGCGCTGGCTTTCCACCGCCGCCGGTGAGGTGCGCCAGGGGCCGGAAAGCGCCCGGCTGCACCACCTGTTCGGTGTCAGGGCGATCCCGATCGGGCGGGCCACCGAGAAGGCCGCCTTCCTCCTCGACCAGCTCGAGCGGCACCTGACCCCGCGGCTGTGGCTGGAGCTGGAGCGCCCCACCATCGCCGACATCGCCGTCTTCCCCTACGTGGCCCTGGCGCCTGACGGCGGCATCGATCTGGCCCCCTACCCCAACGTTTGCGCCTGGATCGGGCGGATCAAGGCCCTGCCGGGCTATGTGCCCATGAAGGGCCTGGAGGCCTGAGCGGAGCTTCCCCCCATGAGCCAGCACTACCTGCATCGCCATCTCACCCCCGCCGTGGGGGAGGCCCAGCTCCAGGCCTATGGCCAGAGCCAGATCGTGCCCCCGGCCCCGGCCTCCGATCGCCTCAGCGCCAGGGAGATCGCCTTCATCAGCGCCCGCGACAGCTTCTACCTGGCCAGCCTCACCGAAGCGGGTGCCCCCTACCTGCAGCACCGGGGCGGGCCGGTGGGCTTCCTGACGGTGCTCGATGAGCGCACCCTGGGGTTCGCCGATTACGGCGGCAATCGCCAGTTGCTGACCGCTGGCCATCTGCGCCGCGATCCGCGGGTGGCGCTGTTCCTGATGGATTACGCCGCCCGTCGCCGGCTCAAGATCGACGGGGAAGCGCAGGTGGTACCGCTCGCTGATGATCCCCAGCTGGCGGAGCAGCTGGGACCGCAGGCGACGGGGGAGGTGGAGCGCCTCTTCCGCATCCGGGTGGAGGCCTTCGACTGGAACTGCCCCCAGTTCATCACCCCCCGGTTCACAGCCCCGGAGCTGGAAGCCCAGCTCCGGCCGTTGCAGCAGCGGATCGCAGAACTCGAAGATGAACTCCAGGGTCTACGCCGGCTCCGCCCTTGACGATCCCTCCACGCTCCGCTGGGGGAAGGAGATGTCAAGGACCAGGCAGCCTGCCTCGCTGCGAAACGGGCCATGCACCTCCCCCGGCGGCCGGCTGGCGTAGTGCCCCGCCTCCAGCCACAGGCCGAAGGCCCCATCGAACAGGCGCCCGCTGACGATGAAGATCTCCTCGGGGAAGGGGTGGGCCTTGCCCCCGAAGGCGGCGGTGTCGGCCCCCGGCAGGAAGCGGGTGAGGCGGGTGATCTCCCCGCTGGCCGGATCCTCGCTGAGCACCAGCTCCTGCACCTGGCCCTCCAGCCCCTCCAGCCAGCGCCAGCGATGGGCCTGCTCCGGCGCCAGGGGATTCCAGTAGGTGCGGGTGGTCTTGCTCATGGTCGGGTGAGGTGGGTGTCGACCAGCGGCGCCAGGCGCCCGGCGTGATGCAGGCCCAGATCATGGTCGCCCCCCTTGATCACCTCCAGACGGGCCCGGGGCAGCTGCCGCGCCAGGCGCTCCCCCACGGCCACCGGACTGAACGGGTCGGCATCGCCCCACAGCAGCAGGGTGGGCGCCGCGATCTCCTCCAGGTACCCGGAGAGGTCCGTCGTGTCGGTGGCGAACCAGTCGGGGAGGTGGGAGAGGCTGGCGCGGAAACCGGCCCGCCAGTCGGCGGCCCCCAGCTCCGCCATCGGCAGGCCGCCGGAGGTGGCGCAGAGCACCAGGTGCGTCACCCAGCGGGGCCGGGCCAGGGCCGCCTGCAGGGCCAGCACCCCACCCATCGACTGGGCGATCAGGGCGCAGGGGCGATCCAGCGGCTCCAGCACCAGGGCCAGCAGGTCGTCGAAGCCTTCCACCCCCGGCCGGGGCGGGGTGTCGCCGAAACCGGGCCAGCCCAGGTGCCGGCGCTCGGCGCGGCAGGCCAGCCGCTGCCCCAGGGGACGCCAGAAGGCCATGTCGCCCGAGGCGCCGGGGAGGAACAGCAGCCGCTCGGGCCGGCCGCTCACGGCCGATCGGCCCCCACGCCCACCAGGGCCGCGCTCGCCTCCCACAGCCGCCGGGCCCGATCGGGGTCCTGGCCTTCGGGGCTGGTGGCGGTGGCCTCGAACACGTGCCGGCCCGGAGCCGTGACGCGGTTGCGGTGGTAGGTGAAGCCGCTGGCGGCGTAGGCGTCATCGACGGCCAGGGCGGCCAGCAGGGCCCCGGCGTTCTCGACGCTTTCGGTGAGGCGCAGCAGCGAGCGGGCCGCCAGGGCGAACAGCCGCTGCCCCAGCTCGTTGGACTGGCGGCTGTAGCGCCAGAAGCCGCCCGTGCTGGTGGGCGGGATCACCAGCCCCGGGCTCCAGGCAATCACCGGATAGGGCGTGCCCTGCGCTTCCAGCCGCCGGGCGAACTCGCGGGCGAACAGCACGTTGCAGAGCTTGCTGTCCTTGTAGGCCTTGTCGGCATTGAAGCGCTCACCGTTCACCATCGTGGCGGCGTGGCCCGGCCGCAGGCCCGCCAGCTCGCCCAGCCCTGCCGGGGCCCCCACCCTGCCCCCCGCGGTGGCCGGGTCGTGCACCTCGCTGGCGGTGACCACCAGCCGCGGCGATGGCCCCGCCGCCAGCAGGTGCCGCAGCTGTTGCGCCAGCAGAAAGTGGCCCAGGTGGTTCACCCCGAAGCTGAGCTCATGGCCCTGGGCGGTGCGGCGCGGTTCGGCGGCGCCGGCGTACTGCAGGCCGGCGTTGAGCACCAGGGTGTCGATGGGGGTCCCCTGGGCGAGCAGCGCGGTGGCACATCCCCGCACGCTCTCCAGATCCGCCAGGTCGCACACCGCGCTGGCGGGGGGCATGCCGGTGCCGGCCCGCTCCAGCACCCTTTGGCTGGCGGCCTCGGCGGTGGCCCGGTCCCGGCAGGGCAGGGTGAGCCGGTGGCCGGCCCGGCAGAGGATGACGGCCGCCTCGAAACCGATGCCGGAGTTGCCGCCGGTCAGGAGGATGTGGCGCGCTGCAGCCAAGGGCGGACTCCTGGGGTGCCGGAGGGGTGCCGAGCGGGACCCAGGCTACGGACCCCGGGCCCGCGGCCGCCGGCTCCGGCCCCCGTCTCCTGGCCGACGATTCCTGTCTTGCCACAGTGCTCCCTGTGCCCCGACTCCCCCGACGCTCCTTCCTGGCGCTGGCGACGGCCGCGGGCCTGGTGGCGGCCATCGGCGCCGGGGTGGCGTTCCGGGAGCGCACCCGCAACGAGCTCACGGTCGTCAACCGGAGCGGTCGCACGATCACGTCCCTGCAGGTGTCCCTGCCCTGGGAGACGCTGCGGTTCGGGCCGATCGCCCCTGGGGAGACGGTCAGCCGCTCCTTCCGGATCGAGTCCGACGCCCACTTCGCCTTCGCGGGCGAGCTGGCGGACGGCACCCGCCTGCGGGCCGAGGAGGGTTACATCACCAACGGCCAGTACGGGGAAGGGGTCCGGATCGAGGTGGGACCCGGCGGCACACTCAGCTTCCGCCAGGGGCGCCGGGGCGGATGACGGCTGCGATCAGAACAGCTTGAACAGGTTGAAGCCACCACCTTGGGGGGCCGGCGCCTCCTGGCCCGCGCCGGAGCCCGGATCCAGACGCTCCATGCCGTCCCCCAGCAGGCGGGTGGCGGTGGAGCGGCGCTCCAGGCTGAGCCGCCAGGCGGGGCTGCCCTGGGGGCTGCTCAGCAGCAGCGTGTCGCCGTAGGCGGTGAAGGTCACCATCGCCGCCCCCATCGCCGCCATCGCCTGGGCGCTCACCGCGCAGGTGGTGCGCTCCGGAGCCAGCAGCACACCGCGCTGCACCAGCCGGGCCGCTTCGGGAGCCCGCAGGTCGCCCGGCACCCCGCTGTCGGCCATGGGCAGCTCGCTGGAGGTCCACATCACGATGTCGCCCTCCTGGCGCCCCATGCCCGTGGCCATCGCCTGGTAGCCGAGGGCGGTGGGGATGGTCGGCCAGCTCAGCCGCTGGGCGCCGCCGGCCGGGGTGCTCGTCAGCTTCACCGGGGCCAGGAAGTCGTGGCCGCTGCCCACCTGGAAGCGGATCTCCGGGGCGTAGTTGCTGGCCACCACATGGTTCCCCACCAGGGAGGCCTGCGGCGGCACCGCCGGGGCCCCGTCGCCCGACGGCCAGCGGCCCGAGGTGCCCGTGGGGCCGCCGGCGGTTCCCAGCCGCTTCAGGCCCGACAGCGCCTGGCGTCGCTGCTCCTTGGACAGTCCCTGCAGGGTGATGATCTCGGGCTGGCCGGCACCGGCGCTCTCGGCGCAGCCGCGGAAGAGGAGCAGCCGGCCCTTCGCCTCGGGGATGTCCTCCTCCTTCCACTCCCGGCCCCGCTCCCCAGGGCTGTCGCTGCCGCTCGTCAGCGGCAGGGCCGTCCCCATCGCCATGGCGGCCGGGATGCGGTGCTCGGCCCTGGGGTTGGCGGCGGTCTGCGGGGACTGCAGCCGCAGCTCCAGCTGGCGGCTGCTGGCCCCCATCGCCGGCCGCCCCCCCAGCATCATCTGCAGCATGCCGGCGCCCCCCATGGCCCCCATCCCCGTCGTGGTGGTGGCCTCGATCGTGTAGGTGGCGACCGGGGCCGCCGGTTTGGGTCCCGGTCTGGCCGCCGCCGGCAGAACCTGGCCGGTGCCCAGCAGCAGAAGGAGCGGGGCTGTCGCCCGCCACCGAGCCCGTCGACCTGCGCCCATGTCCGTCCCTGTTGCCCTGGAAGGCCAATCTATGGGCCGCCGCCGTGCCCATGGGCGGTGGCCGCCGCGGGCGGTAGACCACGGTCTGCCCGCCGCCCCTGCGATGGACTCCGCCGCCCCGTCCCCGCTCCAGCGCATCGACCAGGACCTCTTCGATGCGGTGGCCGCCGCCGCCGCCGGCTCCCCCCGCCGGCGCCGCAACCACAACTTCCACGCCCCCAGCGACCGGGTGCAGCGCTTTCTCAACGTGCTGCAGCCCGGCACCTACGTGCGGCCCCACCGCCACCGGCGCGCCCAGCCCGGCGAGGGCTTCGAGTGCTTCCTCGTGCTGCAGGGGGCGGTGGGGCTGCTGCTGCTCGATGCCGGCGGGCGGGTGCGGCAGCGGGAGCGGATCAGCGCCGATGGCCCCCTGCGCGGCATCGAGCTGGCCGAGGGCACCATCCACACCCTGGTGGCCCTCTCGCCCGATGCCGTGATGATGGAGATCAAGCAGGGGCCCTACGAGCCGGCCGCCGACAAGGACTTCCTGGCCGGATTTCCCCTGGAGGGAAGTGAGGCCGCGGCGGCGCAGGAGGCGGCCTGGCGGGCCCTGTTCGGGGCCGGGGACCCCTAGCCCCTTCCCTGAGGGCCCGGGGCAGGGGGCTCAGGCCAGATCGGCGCGGCGGCAGAAGCTGCAGTGGCCCCAGCGGGCCATCTCCCCGGCCGGGGCCGGCCGGCCGCAGGCGGGGCAGTCGGCCAGGCCGTGCACGTCGCAGCGGCTGGGATGGACGGCCCACACCTCCGCCTCGCTGAGGCTGCCCGGTGTGGTGGGGGCCCCGGGGTGGTGCTGCTGCACCCGCACGTCCCGGACGCTGAAGCCGGCGCCCCGCAGCGAGCCCAGCAACTGGTGGCGGTTGTACTGCAGGGCCTGCAGCCAGGGCCCCGGTGCGGCGCCCACCGTCAGCAGGCCCCCCTGCAGCTGCAGGGGACGGCAGTGGGGGGCCAGCTGGGGTCCGGCGATCCGCGGCCAGTCCCGCCACAGGGCGGCCAGATGGCCCTCGCGGCGCCAGTCCTGCTGGAGGTTGTCCAGGCAGCTGGCCAGGGCGCTGGCCGGCGGCCGTGCGGGCGGCATCAGCAGGGCGACATTGCCCACCTGCCGCGTCTGCACCGCCTCGACGCGCTGGCGGCGGGAGCCGCTGCGGGAACCGCTGCGATCGGCAGAGCGGCGCTGGCGGGACCGGGAAGGCTCCATCCCTCAACGCTAGGGCGTGCATCGGCCGGTGATGGAAACCCGTTCCCGGGTTGACGGGGCGAGCAGCCGGGCAAGGCTGGGGCCCGGAGACCCTCCATCCCCGGGGCAGCGCCATGGCCGGCTACTTCGACGATCCCACCCTGATCCGCCAGGTCCCGGTCCTCCGCGCCGCCTATTCCGACCGCACCGCCTGGCTGCTGGCGGAGATCGCCCGGCTGGTCTACGAGAAGCTGCCGGCCGAGATCAGGGTCGACGAGCTGGTGCTGCGCATCCTCGAGTCGGCCCGCAGCCAGCGGGGGGAGGCGGTGGTGCGGGCCCTGGTGGCCGCCGCCATCGAGAACGGCCAGACGGTGGACGGGGTGGTGGTCGCGGCCCTGGAGAAGGCCGGCTTCGAACTGCTCGAGGGCATCGCCGTGCAGGGCAGCGAGGCGATCCTGGTCCGCCTGAACCTCCCCTCCGGCCGGGGGCCCGACGCCATGCTCGTGCTGGCCTTCCGGGGCACCCAGGTCACCAGCCTCCAGGACATCAGCGCCGATCTGCGGGCCCACCTGGTGGCGGCCCCCGGCGGCGGCCGGGCCCATGCCGGTTTCCTTGCCGCCTTCGACAAGGTGCGCGCCCCCCTGGAGGCCGCCCTGGAGCGCCATCCAGGTGTGCCGCTGTACATCACCGGCCATTCCCTCGGCGGCGCCCTGGCCCTGGTGGCCACCCGCTACCTCGGCTCCGACAGCACCGGAGCCACCTACACCTTCGGCTGCCCCCGGGCCGGCGATGACGCCTTCTTCGCCCCGATCCGGACGCCCATCTACCGGATCGTCAACGCCGCCGACGGGGTGACCCGCATTCCCTTCGGCTACAGCCTGGTGATCCTGCTGAGCCTGATCCGGCTGATTCCCATCAACGGCACCTTCCGGATCGCCGAGTTCCTGCGGCGGAACCTCTTCGGCTACACCCATGCTGGCAGCGTGGTGTTCCTCTCCGATGCCGCCAACCTCCCGGATGACCAGCAGATCCCCTTCCGGGACCTGAAGGTGGTGATGAGCCCGGACGCGTTCTGGCGCTTCTGCGTCGTGGTCCGCCGCTTCCTCCTCACCAGGGGCAAGGCGGTGGTGGCCGACCATTCCATGGGCGACTACGCCCTCAAGCTGCAGGCCCACGCCCGGCGTCGCAACAGCTGAGGGCCTCAGGCCCGGGTGCGGGTGCGGCAATCCGCTGATCGCCGGGGAAGACCGGGTGGCGGGTTCTGGCTACGCTCACTCTCTGAACTGGCCCCGCCTCCATGGGTTTCTTCGATCGGCTGAGCCGTCTTCTGCGCGCCAACCTCAACGATCTGGTGAGCAAGGCGGAGGATCCGGCCAAGATCCTCGACCAGTCCGTCGCCGACATGCAGGCCGACCTGGTCAAGCTGCGCCAGGCCGTGGCCACCGCCATTGCCAGCCAGAAGCGGCTGCAGAACCAGGCCGAGCAGGCCGAGGCCCAGGCCCGCACCTGGTATGAGCGGGCCGAGCTGGCCCTCAAGAAGGGGGAGGAGGACCTGGCCCGCGAGTCCCTCTCCCGCCGCAAGACCTACACCGACACCGCCACCGCCCTCAACGCCCAGCTCAACGGCCAGGCCTCCCAGGTCGAGACCCTCAAGCGCAGCCTCACCGCCCTCGAGGGCAAGATCGCCGAGGCCAAGACCAAGAAGGACATGCTCAAGGCCCGTGCCCAGGCGGCCCAGGCCCAGGAGCAGCTCCAGAACGCCGTCGGCAGCCTGAGCACCAACAGCTCGATGGCCGCCTTCGACCAGATGGAGGAGAAGGTGCTCAACATGGAGGCCCGCAGCCAGGCCGCCGCCGAGCTGGCCGGTGCCGACCTGGAAAGCCAGTTCGCCGCCCTGGAGGGCAGCGACGTCGACGACGAGCTGGCGGCCCTCAAGACCCGCCTCGAAGGCGGCAAGACCCCCATCTCCCTGCCCATGGAGGGAGGCCCGGCCCCCCAGCTGGAGCCGGTGAAGGTGGCCGAGGTGAACGCCGAGCTCGAGGAACTGCGCCAGTCCATCGACAAGCTCTGAATTCATACAATCGGGCCACCGCCGTTCCCACCGCCGTGCCCGCTGACGTCGACTCCCCCGTCCTCGACCTCACCGATGCCAACTTCCAGGCCTCGGTCCTGGAGGTGCCGGGCCCGGTGCTGGTCGATGTCTGGGCCCCCTGGTGCGGCCCCTGCCGGCTGATGGCCCCCCTGATGACCTGGGCCGCCACCGCCTACGCCGATGCGCCGGGCGGCGCCCTCACGGTCGGCAAGCTGGAGGCCGACCCCAACCCCCTCAGCCGCGACAGCCTCAAGGTGCAGGGCCTGCCCACCCTGGTCCTGTTCCGCGGCGGCCAGGAACTGGCCCGCCATGAAGGTGCCATGGCCCAGTCCCAGCTGAAGGCTTTCCTGGATGCCCATCTCTGAGCGCCTGTCGCGGCTCGGCAGCGGCGTCTTCGCCCGCAACGACCAGCGCAAGGCCGCCTACAGCGCCCGGGCCGCCGCCGGCCATGGCCCCGAGGGGGCGCCCCTGCCGCCGCTGCTGGATCTGTCCCTCGGCTCCACCGATCTGCAGCCGCCCGCGGTGGCCCTCGAGGCCATCGCCGCCGGCCTGAGCCTGCCCGAGAGCGCCTCCTACTGCCTGCATGCCGCCACCCTGCCGTTCCGGGAGGCGGTGGCGGCCTGGGCGCGGCGCCGTTTCGACGTGGCCGTGGACCCGGAAACGGAGGTGCTGCTGCTGGTGGGGTCCCAGGAGGGCACCGCCCACCTGCCGCTGGCGGTGCTCAACCCCGGCGATCGGGCCCTGCTGCTCGACCCCTACTACCCCTCCCACATGGGGGGGCTGCACCTGGCCAGCGCCGAACCGGTGCTGCTGCCCCTCGACGCCGACGCCGGCTGGCGGCCCGACTTCGACCGGCTGACCCCCTGCCAGTGGCAGGACCTCTCGCTGATGGTGCTGGGCTTCCCCCACAACCCCACCGCCACCACCGGAGAGCAGGCCTGGCTGGATGGGGCGGTGGAGCGGGCCCTGCGCCACGACGTGGTGCTGGCCCACGACAACCCCTACGTGGATCTGGCTTTGGAGGGGGAGGCCCCCGCCCTGCTGCGCCATCCCGACTGGCGCCGCTGCGGCATCGAGTTCTTCTCCTTCTCCAAGAGCTGGTGCCTGGGGGGCTACCGGCTCGCCTTCGCCATCGGCGCCGAGCCGCTGATCACCGCCCTGCGCCAGCTCAAGGGGGTGGTGGATTTCAACCAGTCCCTGGCGCTGCAGGCCGGGGCGATCGCCGCCCTGGAGCAGGCCCCCCACTGGCCCGGGCAGCTGCGGGGCGTCTATCGCGAGCGCCGCGACCGCATGGCCGCCGCCCTCGAGGCCCAGGGCTGGCCGGTGCGCCTGCCGTCGATGGCGCTCTACCTGTGGCTGCAGATCCCCGCGGTGGCCCGGGAGCGGGGTCTGGATTCGGAACGCTTCTGCGCCGCCCTGCTGGAGGGCACCGGCGTCTGCCTCACCCCCGGCAACGGCTTCGGCCCCGGCGGTGAGGGCTGGCAGCGGCTCGCCCTGGTGCACCCGGCCGGCGAGCTGGAGGCCGGTGCGGCCCGCATCGGCGACTGGCTGCGGCGGTTTTGATCGGCGCGATCGGGGCCCTGCGGCGGCGGCGCCCCCTGGCGCCTTTGGCCCCGACGGAGGCCCAGCCGGAGCTGGCCCCGTTGGAGCCGGTCTCCTGGCGGTTGCGGGGCCTGCCGGTGTGCGCCAGCACAGAAACGGAGCTGGATCGCTGGCTGGCCCGGGATCCGCGGCTGGCCGGCGACGCTCCCCTGCCGGCCCCCCGGGCCGTGATCGCCCGCCGGCAGCGCTTCGGCCGCGGCCAGCAGGGCCGGCCCTGGTGCTCCCCGGCCGGGGGAGTCTGGCTGAGTGCGGCCCTGCCCTGGCCGGCGCAAGCGGCGACGGCCGCGGCCCCCGGCCTGGCGGTGGCGGTGGGACTCTGCCTGCGGCTGGAGGCCCGGGGGCTGCCGGTGCGGCTCAAGTGGCCCAACGACCTGCTGCTGCCGGGCGTGGGCCTGGGGGGGGACGGCCACCGCAAGCTGGCGGGCCTGCTGCCCCGCCTGCGGCTGCGGGGGGGCACCTGCCGCTGGGCCCGGGTGGGGGTGGGGCTCAACGCCAGCAACCGGGCGCCGGAAGGTGCCGTGGCCCTGGCGGAGCTGCTGGGAGCCGGCCGCGCCGATCCCCGGCTCTGGTGCGGGGAGGTGCTGGCGGCCCTGGAGTGGGCCATGGCCTGGGCCGGGCGGCCCCAGGAAGTGTGCCGGCAGGCGGAGCGGCGCCTGCATCTTCCCGACGGCCCGATCCCCCTCGATGGCCTCGACTGGCGGCCCGCCGGGCTGGCGGCCGACGGCGGCCTGCGCCTGGTGCATGGCACCGCCGAGCGGGTGCTCCGCCGCGGCTTCGGCGCCGGATGATCACCCCCCGTACACTGTCCTTCGGCAAATCCGGTGCCGGGTCGTCCTCCCGCACGCCCCCCGGTGCCCTTCCCTGACATGGCGTCCCAGCCCCTCACCGTTCTGACGGCGCTCGGCGCCGGCGCCGCCGCCTCCTGGCTGGCCATGCCTCTGGTGCTCGCCCAGGCCGTTCCCGGCCTTGAGCCGGTGGAGCCGCCAGCCCAGGCCCCGGCCCCGACGCCGGTGCAGCGTCCCTCGGTGCGGATCGCGGCGCCGGTGACCCGCCCCGAATTCCAGGCGCCGGTGCAGCCCCTGGCCCCCCCGCCCCCGGTCACCGGGGAAGCCCCCCCGGCCACCCTGCGGCCCGGAACGGCGGAGCGCCGGCCGGAGCCGCCCCGCCGCTTCGACGCCTCCCTCGATGCCCTGGTGCGGGAGGGGGTCGTCACCCCCGCCGAGCGGGTGCGGGTGCGCGGCTCGCTGCTCTCGCCCCAGGAGGCCGCCACCCGCAACCGGGCCTGCAAGGCCGGCGCCCTCTCGGCCCGGGAGTGCAGCACCGGGGTGATCATCATCGGCCGCGGCCGCAAGGATGGCCTCAGCGACGGACTGGGCGAGGGGGATCTGGTGGCCGGGGGCCGCGGCGCCGGTTTCGGCGGCTTCGGCTTCGACGCCTCGCCCCTGCCGCCGATCACCGTGCCGGTCAGCGCCCTGCTCACCGGCGCCGGCGGCAGCTTCCGCCTCACCGACGTGTTCCGCGTCACCCCCCGGCCCGCCCCGATCGTCGGCAACGGCAACCAGCGGCTGCTGTTCCCCCTGATCGGCTCGGCCGTCACCACCAGCGGCTTCGGCTATCGCCTGCATCCGGTTCTGGGCAGCTGGCTGATGCACGCCGGCCGTGATCTGGCGGCGCCCGAGGGCACGCCGGTGGTGGCCGCCCTCTCCGGGCGCGTCGTCAGCAGCGGCCTGGCCGGCGGCTACGGCCTGGCGGTGGAGATCGAGCACGACCGGCCCCGGCGCCGCACCCTCTACGGCCACCTCTCCGAGCTCTACGTCAAGGACGGCGAGATGGTGCGCCAGGGCGAGGTGATCGGCCGGGTCGGCAGCACGGGCCTGAGCACCGGCCCCCACCTGCATTTTGAGCTGCGCCTGCCCCAGGACGGCGGCTGGGTGGCCACCGACCCCGGCGACCTCGATCCGGGCGGCGGCCTGCTTGCCGGCCTGGCCGGCGCCGACGGCAGCGGCCCCACCGACGCGGTGGCCCTGCTGATGGGTCAGCTGATCGCCACCCTGGAGCGACCCCGCTCCCCCCTGCCCCTGCCCGGGGAGCGGCTGAGCGTGCCCCCCGCCGCCGGCCCGACGCCCGGCTGAAGGCGCCTCAGGCGCTGATGCGGCCGTCGCGGAAGTGCACCACCCGGTCGGCCCTGGCGCCCACTTCGGTTTCGTGGGTCACCAGCAGGATGGTGATCCCCTGGGCGTTGAGATCGCCGAACAGGCTCAGCACCTCCTCGGTGGTGTGGGAGTCGAGGGCACCGGTGGGCTCGTCGGCCAGCAGCATGGCCGGGTCGTTGATGATCGCCCGGGCCAGGGCCACCCGCTGCTGCTGGCCCCCGGAGAGCTGGTTGGGCTTGTTCTCCAGCCGGTGGGAGAGGCCCACCCGATCGAGGGCCGCCAGGGCCCGCCGTCGCCGCTCCTCCCTGGGGACCCGGGCGTAGATCATCGGCAGCATCACGTTGTCGATCGCGCTCAGCTGCGGCAGCAGGTGGAACTGCTGGAAGACGAAGCCCAGCTGCTGGTTGCGCAGGTCGGCCAGTTCGTCGTCATCGAGGCTGTCCACATCGGTGCCGTTGAGCCGGTAACTGCCGGAGCTGGGGCGGTCGAGGCAGCCGAGGATGTTCATCGCCGTGCTCTTGCCGGAGCCGCTGGCCCCCATCACCGCCAGGTAGTCGCCCTTCTGGACGATCAGGGACAGGTCGTCGAGGGCGCGCACCTCGGTGTCGCCACTGCCGTAGACCTTCGACACGTGGACCAGTTCGGCCACCGGTGGGGGGAGGGACTCCATGGCCGCCAAGCTAGGAAAATCTGCCCCCGGCTCAGCCCAGCGGGGCGATGGCGCTGGCGGCGATGGCCTGCTGCAGGATCGGGGTGCCGGCCACGGTGGAGCTGGCCCAGTCGAACAGGGGGCTGGAGAGCACCCCGCCCACGGCGGTGATCACGACACAGCCCACCAGAGCGGCCCGCAGGGGCTGCATGCCGGCCAGGTTCCAGGTGATGGCGGGGTAGGCCTTGACCACATCGGAGGCCTCCTGGGGTTCCTTCACCACCATCATCTTGATCACCGAGATGTAGTAGTAGATCGAGACCACCGAGGTGACCAGGCCCACCACGACGAGCAGGTACTGGTGGTCGGCCCAGCCCGCGAAGAAGAGGTAGATCTTGCCGAAGAAGCCCAGCATCGGCGGGATGCCGCCGAGGGAGAGCAGGCACAGACTCAGGCCCAGGGTGATGAGGGGATCCTTCTGATAGAGGCCGGCGTAGTCGGCGATGCGGTCGCTGCCGGTGCGGAGCGAGAAGAGGATGATGCAGGCGAAGGCGCCCAGGTTCATGAACAGATAGGCGGCCATGTACAGCACCATCGCCGAGAAGCCGTCCTCGGTGCCGCAGACCAGGCCGATCATCACAAACCCCGCCTGGCCGATGGAGCTGTAGGCCAGCATCCGCTTCATCGAGGTCTGGGCGAGGGCGACGACGTTGCCCAGCACCATGCTCAGCACCGCCAGCACGGTGAACAGGAACTTCCACTGGGCATCGAAGCTCTCGAAGCAGCCCACCAGCAGCCGAACGGCGAGGGCGAAGCCGGCCGCCTTCGAACCCACCGACAGGAAGGCCACCACCGGGGTGGGGGACCCCTCATAGACGTCGGGGGTCCACTGGTGGAAGGGCACGGCGGCGATCTTGAAGGCCACGGTGGCCAGCACGAACACCAGGGCCAGGGCCGTGATCGGCGAGGCGCTGGTCTGCAGGGCCAGGCCGATGGTGGCCAGGCTGGTGGCACCGCCGCTGAGGCCGTAGAGAAGCGAGGCGCCGTAGAGGAACACCGCGGCGGCGGCCGATCCCACCAGCAGATACTTCAGGGCCGCCTCGGAGCTGCGGGCATCCCGCTTCATGTAGCCCGCCAGCAGATAGCTGGCCACCGAGAGGGTTTCCAGGGAGATGAAGATGCTGACCAGATCGGTGGAGCCGCACAGGAACATGGCGCCGAGGGTGGCGGCCAGCAGGATGGCGGCGTATTCGCCCATCGGTGTGCCGCTGCGCTCCACGTAGCGCCAGCTCAGCAGCAGGGAGATCAGGGTGGAGGCGGCCACCACCGCCCGGAAGGCGATGGCCAGGTTGTCGGCCAGGAAGGAGCCAAGGAAGGAGGGCTCCAGCGGACTGTTCCACTGCAGGGCCAGCAGCACCAGGGAGGCGCCCAGACCGCCGTAGCAGATGGGCGGCACCCAGCGGCTGGCGGCCTTCTCGCCGGCCAGGTCGACGACGAGACACACGACCAGGGTCAGCAGCACGGCCGCCTCCGGAGCGATCGCCCCGGCGTTCAGCTGCAGGGCCAGGGCACCGGTGCCCAGACCCGAGACGATGGCCTCAGCGGCGGAAGCGGCGGTGGTGGCGGCAGGGGTGATGGAGCTCGCTGCTGCCAGAAACAGGTCGGCCACAGGGTTCGGGTAGGCACGCGATGTGGCGGACTGTAGCCGCCATCTGGAGGGGCGGTCTGGTGCCCGGATACCCGCCGGGCCCGTCGATGCGATAAAGAAGGAAGCGGTATCGCGCCTTCCCGTGGCCCACACCCTGGTCATCGTCGAGAGCCCCACCAAGGCACGCACCATCCGGGCGTTCCTGCCCAAGACCTTCCGGGTGGAGGCGTCGATGGGCCACGTGCGCGATCTCCCCAACAACGCCAGCGAGATTCCGGCCGCCCACAAGGGCGAGAAGTGGGCCAACCTCGGCGTCAACACCGCCAACGGCTTCGAACCCCTCTACGTGGTGCCGAAGGACAAGAAAAAGGTGGTGAAGGAGCTCAAGGACGCCCTCAAGGATGCCGACCAGCTGCTGCTGGCCACGGACGAGGACCGCGAAGGCGAGAGCATCAGCTGGCACCTGCTCCAGCTGCTCGGGCCGAAGGTGCCGGTGAAGCGGATGGTGTTCCACGAGATCACCAAGGAGGCGATCGGCCGCGCCCTCGACCAGACCCGTGACCTGGACATGGAGCTGGTCCATGCCCAGGAGACCCGGCGCATCCTCGATCGCCTGGTGGGTTACACCCTCTCGCCCCTGCTGTGGAAGAAGGTGGCCTGGGGCCTCTCCGCCGGCCGCGTCCAGTCCGTGGCGGTGCGGCTGCTGGTACAGCGCGAGCGGGCCCGTCGCGCCTTCCGCAGCGGCAGCTACTGGGATCTCAAGGCCCGCCTGGAGCAGGCCGCCGCCCCCTTCGAGGCCAAGCTCACCCATGTGGGGGCCGAGCGCATCGCCGGCGGTTCCGACTTCGATGAGACCACCGGCGGCCTCAAGGGCGGCAGCAAGGTGAAGCTGCTCAGCGAGACGGAGGCCGCCGCCCTCAAGGCCGCCGTGGAGACCTCCCCCTGGCGGGTGGCGGCGGTGGAGGAGAAGCCCACGGTGCGCAAGCCCGTGCCCCCCTTCACCACCAGCACCCTGCAGCAGGAGGCCAACCGCAAGCTGCGGCTCTCGGCCCGCGACACCATGCGCACGGCCCAGGCGCTCTACGAGCGGGGCTTCATCACCTACATGCGCACCGACTCGGTGCACCTCTCCGACCAGGCCCTGACGGCGGCCCGCAACTGTGTCGGTGCCATGTACGGCCAGGAGTTCCTGAGTCCCGCGCCGCGCCAGTTCAGCACCAAGGCCCGCAACGCCCAGGAGGCCCACGAGGCGATCCGCCCCGCCGGTGAGAGCTTCCGCACGCCGAAGGACACCGGCCTCGACGGCCGCGACCTGGCGCTCTACGAACTGATCTGGAAGCGCACCGTGGCCAGCCAGATGGCCGATGCCCGGCTCACCCTGCTGGCCGTCGACATCGAGGCGGCGGGCGCCACCTTCCGGGCCAGCGGCAAGCGCATCGACTTCGCCGGCTTCTTCCGGGCCTACGTGGAGGGCAGCGATGACCCGGATGCCGCGCTGGAGGGCCAGGAGGTGCTGCTGCCCTCGCTCGCCGTCGGTGACGCTCCCGTCTGCCGCGGCGTCGAAGCCCTCGGCCACCAGACCCAGCCCCCCGCCCGCTACAGCGAGGCGGCCCTGGTCAAGACCCTGGAGAAGGAGGGCATCGGCCGGCCCTCCACCTACGCCAGCATCATCGGCACCATCGTCGACCGGGGTTACGCCACCCTGCAGAACAACTCCCTCACCCCCAGCTTCACGGCCTTCGCCGTGACGGCCCTGCTGGAGGAGCACTTCCCCGACCTGGTGGACACGGCCTTCACCTCGAAGATGGAGCACACCCTCGACGAGATCTCCACCGGCAAGGTGTCCTGGCTGCCCTACCTGGAGAACTTCTACAAGGGGGAGAAGGGCCTGGAGACCCAGGTGCAGCAGCGGGAGGGCGACATCGACCCCGGCATCTCCCGCACGGTGGTGCTGGAGGGCCTGCCCTGCGTGGTGCGCATCGGCCGCTTCGGCGCCTACCTGGAGACCAAGCGGGTGGCGGACGACGGCAGCGAGGAGCTGCTCAAGGCCACCCTGCCCCAGGAGATCACCCCGGCCGACCTCGATGCGGAGAAGGCGGAGCTGCTGCTGCGCCAGAAGGCCGAAGGGCCCGAGTCCCTCGGGGAGGACCCGGAGACCGGCGAGCAGGTGTACCTGCTGTTCGGCCAGTACGGGCCCTACGTCCAGCGCGGCCAGGTGAGCGAGGAGGTGCCCAAGCCCAAACGGGCCTCCCTGCCCAAGGGCGTCAAGCCCGAGGACCTCAGCCTCGAGGACGCCCTGGGGCTGCTGCGGCTGCCCCGCCACCTGGGCGAGCACCCCGACGGCGGCAAAGTGCAGGCCGGGCTGGGGCGCTTCGGTCCCTATGTGGTCCACGACAAGGGCAAGGGGGAGAAGGACTACCGCTCCCTCAAGGCCGAGGACGACGTGCTGGCGGTCGGGCTGAGCCGGGCCCTGGAGCTGCTGGCCATGCCCAAGAAGGGCCGCGGCGGCCGCACTGCCCTCAAGGATCTCGGCGTGCCGGAGGGGGCCGAGGAGGCCATCCAGCTCTTCGACGGGCCCTATGGCCTCTACGTCAAGCAGGGCAAGGTGAACGCCTCCCTGCCGGAGGGCACCACCGCCGACACCCTCACCCTGGAACAGGCGGTGGAACTGCTGGCCGCCAAGGCCGCCAGCGGCAAGGGGGCGTCCCGCTCCCGGGCCGGCACCAAGGCCGTCGCCAAGCCGGCCGCCCGGAAGTCCGCCGCCAAGACGGGCACCACCAAGGCTGGGAACACCAAGACGGGAACCGCCAAGGCCCCCTCCACCAGGGGCGCAGCCACCAAGGCCGCCGGCACGACCACCGCCGCCAAGAAGCCCCCCGCCACCACCAAGTCCGGTCGGCTGCGGGCCAGCGCCGTGCGGGTGATCAAGCCCGCGGCCAGCTGATGGCCCATCCCCGCCCCCCCCTCTCGCTGGCGGGACCCCTGCTGACCCTGTCCCTGCTGCTCTCCTCCTGCGGCGGCACCTCCTTCGGTGACGCCCTGTCCCGCAGTTTCTCCCGGGCCCCGGCGACCCCCGCCGCCCCGGCCGCCACCGCCCGCACCACCGCCCCGGCCACGCCGGCGCCCACCCCGGCTGCCCCCACCCCTGCGGCCGGCAAGGAGCCTGCGGCGACCGCTGCGACCCCGCCGCCCCGCCCGGCGGCCGGGGCCACCGGGGCCACCGGGGCCACCCCGGCGCCGTCCCTGGCCCCGGCCGTCCGGCCGGCCCCGTATCGCGTCACCATCCGGCTGCCCCAGGCCGATCCCTCCGCCCCCGCCGAGGTGGTCACCAAGGCCCTGCGGGCCGCCGGTGTGCCGTTCGAGGTGGAGACGATCGAGCGCATGCCCCCGGCCGGCTCCGGGGCCGCCGAGACCCCCGCGGGCGCCGCCAACGGCACCGCCCCCGCCACCTCCCGACCGGCGCCGGCGCCGCGCTGACCCGATGACCCCTCCCCTCCGGCGCCAGCTGAGCCACCGCCAGGCGCGCCAGCTGATGGACACCGCCTACCTGGCGGCCGCCACCGCCCTGCTCTGGGTGGCGCTCTACTACCTGCCGGTGGGCAGCCCCCTGTTCCGCCTCGCCCTGCCCCTGCCCCTGGCCCTGCTGCAGCTGCGCCATGGCTGGCGCTGCGCCCTGGAGGGCGTGGTGGTGACGACCCTGCTGCTGGTGGCCCTGATGGGGCCGATCCGCGGGCCCCTGGTGCTGTTCCCCTACGGCCTGCTCTCCCTCTGGCTGGGCTGGGGCTGGCGTCGCCGCAGCAGCTGGTGGCTCACCTTGGGGGTGGGGGGCCTGATCGGCGCCGCCGGCTTCCTGGTGCGGGTGGCCGTGCTCTCGGTGCTGGTGGGGGAGAACCTCTGGGTGGTGATCACCACCGCCGCGGCCAACCTGCTCGACCGCCTGGCGGGGGTGGTGGGTCTGGCGGGCGGCTTCGATCTTGATCAGGTGCAGGTCGCGGCCCTGCTGCTGGTGCTGCTTCAGAACCTGATCGTGGTGCTGGCGCTCCATGCCGTCGCCTACTGGATCTTCCCCCGCCTCGACCAGCCGATCAGCGAGCCGCCGCCGGCCCTGCGTGGCCTGGTGGCCCTCGACCCCCTTTGAGCCTGCCGGGGCGGATCACCGGCTCCGCCGCCGCCGCCGAGGCCTGGGGCCGGCCCTGGCGCCAGGGGTGGCGGGACGCGGAGGTGCTGGTCCTGCTGGCGGGCACGGAGACAGCCGCCGTGCCCGGCATCTCCGCCGCCGGCGCCACCCCCGCCTCCCGCTTGCGCACGGCGGCGGCCGATGCCGAACTGCTGGTGCTGGGCCCCGCCGGGGAGCGTCCCCATGCCCTGCCGCCTCTGCCCGCCGGGGTGTCCCCCGCCCTGATCAGCCATGTGGTGCTGCGGGAGCTGGGCCTGGTCTCCCTCGTGGTCGACCTGGGTTGCCCCGTGGCCCCGGCGGTGGCCCACCTGCGGCTGCCGGGGCCGGCGGGGGCCGGACCGGCCCGCTGCCTGAGCGGCGGGGCGGCCCTGGACCCAGGGCGGCTGGAGGCCCTGCTGGCCCTGGGCCGGCGCTGGGGCGAGCGCCTGGCGCCGGGGCGCCCCCTGCTGCTGGCGGAATGCGTGCCGGGGGGCACCAGCACCGCCCTGGCGGTGCTGAGCGGGCTGGGGGTGGCGGCCGACGGGCTGGTGAGCGGCAGCCTGCGCCACCCCGACCACGGCCGCAAGGCGGCCCTGGTGGCCCGGGGGCTCGGGGCGGCGGGCCTGGCCGTGACCGCAGCTGGAGATCGGACCGATGCGGTGCGGGTGGCCGCCGCCGTGGGGGATCCGATGCAGCCCCTGGCCGCCGCCCTGGTGCTGGCCGCCGCCGCCGCCGGCCGGCCGGTGCTGCTGGCGGGGGGCAGCCAGATGGCGGCGGTGCTGGCCCTGGCCCTGGCCCTGGCGCCCCCCGCCCTGCGCCCGGCGGTCGCCGCGGCCGCGGCCGTGGGCACCACCGCCTGGGTGGCCCAGGAGGCCGGCAGCGACCTGGCCCTGCTGCTGCAGCGCATCGGCGCGCGCTGGGGGGTGGACCCCCTGGCCTTCGCGGCCGACCTGCGCTTCCCCGATCCCTGCCATCCGGCCCTGGCGGCCTACGAGAACGGCTACGTCAAGGAGGGTGTGGGGGCGGGGGGGCTGGCCCTGCTCTGGCAGCTCAGCGGCCGCTCCGCCCCGGCCCTCGCCCGGCTCTGCGACCAGGCCTGCGCCACCCTGCTGGGGCCGCCGCCGCCTACGGTCCGCTAGATGGGTGCCCCCTTCCCCCCACCGTCGACCCCAGGCCTCAGCCGCCGCACCCTGCTGCGTCTCGGTGCCGCCTCCGCCCTCACCCTGCTGGCCGGCTGCGACCGCCAGGAGACGCTGCTGCTGGCCAGCCGCGGCGATCTGCCCGCCGCCTGGGCCCGGCGCCTGCCGAACCCCTGGCGCAGCCAGCTCCTGGAGGATCCCGCCCAGGTGCTGGCCCGGGCGGCCGCCGCCCGGACGGGCCTGCTGCAGCTCAGTGACGGCTGGGCCGCCGAACTTGGGCCCGCCGACCTGCAGCCCATCGGCACCCCGGCCCTGATCGAGCGGCTGACGCCGATGGCGGCCCCGCTGGCCCGGCTCCATGGCCCCGCCGGCGCCGGCCCGCTGGCCTTCCCCTGGTCCTACGGCCCCTGGGTTCTGGTGCTGCGCAGCCGCCCCGACCTGGCCCGGCGCCGCGCCGAGGGCTGGGATCTGCTGCTCGACCCCAGCCTGGCCGGCCGGCTGGTGCTGCCCTCCTCCCCCCGGGTGACCATCGCCCTGGTCGGGGAGGACCCGGAGCGGCTGCGGCGGCTGCGGCGGGCCGCCCTGGCCTACGACGAGCGCGACGGGCTCAGCCTGCTGCTCACCGGTGAGGCCGAGGCCGCCGTGCTGCCCCGCCAGCGGGTGGTGGGCCTGCTGCGCCGGGATCCCCGGCTGCAGGTGCTGCTGCCCGAGAGCGGCTCCCCCCTCACCTGGAACCTGCTGCTGCGGCCGGCCGGCCCCCATCCGGAGCCCCCCCTGGAGTGGCTGGGGGAGGCCCTGGAGCCCCCCCTGCTGCCGACCCTGCTGGCGGGGGGCTGGGTGCCCCCCCTGCCCAGGGACCAGCTGCAGCGGGCCCTGACCGACTTCCCGGCGCCCATCGCCGCCCTGCTGCTGCCCCCCCAGCCGGTGCTGGAGCGCTGCTTCAGCCTGGCGCCCCTCACCGCCGTCGAGCGGGCGGCGCTGCAGCGGCTCTGGGATGGGGCCGCCCCGGCGCCCGCCGCCTGATCCGCCCGAGCCGAGCCCCATCCGAGCACCCATCCGGGCCGGCTCAGCCCCACAGGCGCCGCCGCGGGGCGGCCGCCAGCCGGCGATGGGTGTCCGCCAGCAGGTCCGGGATGGGCAGCTGCAGTGGGCAGCGCGGCAGGCAGTCGCCGCAGCGGCCGCAGGCGGCGGCATCCACCGCCTCCCACCAGTGGCCGGCCCGGCCGATCAGGTTGTAGCGCTCCGTGGCGAAGGGTTCCATGCCATGGCCCACCGCCAGGTTGCGCAGCCGCAGCAGGGACGGGATCGGCACGGCGTTGGGGCAGGGAAGGCACTGGCGGCACTGGCCGCAGCGGTCGGCCCCGAGCCGCTCCCGGCCGGCCGCCTCCAGGCGGGCCAGGGCCGCCGCCAGCTCCCGCCGTTCGGCGCCCGTGGCCTGGGCCGCCGCGGGGGCACCGGCGTCGGCCAGGCGCACCGCCCAGGCCAGATCCTCCGGTACGGCGGCCCCCAGGGTGAGGGTGCTGATCCCCTCGGCCAGCAGGAAGCGGTAGGCCAGCTCCAGCGGCGCGTAGGGGGCGCAGTCGGCGACCAGTTCGGGGGGAGGGTCATGGAGGCGGCCGCCCTTGTCGGCCGGTGAGATGGCCATCACGCCGATGCCCGCCGCCAGGGCGGAGCGGGCCAGGGGCAGCCGCTCCTGGTCGAACAGATGCACGTGCAGGCTGCAGAAGCCGAAGCGGCCGCTGGCCAGGGCCGCCTCGATCAGGGCGGTGTCGCCGTGGCTGCTGAAGCCCACCTGACCCACCAGCCCCTCCCCCGTGGCCCAGGCCAGCAGCTCGGCCCCCGGCCCCGAGAGGGCCCAGGCCAGATGCTCCGGCCGGTTGAGGCCGTGCACCGCCAGGTTGTCGAGCCGCCCGACCCCCAGCCGCCGCAGGCAGGCCCGCAGCTGGGCCCGGCCGTCGTCCAGGTCCGGTCCCGGCAGCAGCTTGCTGGTCAGCACCAGGGAGGCACGGGCGGCGGGGTCCCGCTCCCCCAGCCGCGCCAGGGCCCGGCCGAGGAAGGCCTCGGCCGGGCCGTAGGCGGGGGCCGTCTCGAGGTGGTTGATGCCCGCCGCCACGGCCGCCTCCAGCACCGCCTCCATCACCGCCGGGGCGTCCAGGGCCCGCATCGTGCCGAGGGTGAAGGCCGACACCGGCCGGCCCCGTCCGAAGGGCCGCCGTGCCGCCGCCAGCGGTGCCGCCGGCGGCTCAGAGGCCAGGGCCGCCCCCCTCGGGGCCGTCCTCCGGGCCCGGATCGGCCTCGGCGACGGTGCGGCCGATGTGGCGGATCAGGTCGGCCGGGGTGGTGCGGTCCAGGAAGCGGCGGAAATCCTCCTGGTCCTCCGCATCGGCCTCCGCATCCACGGGAATCGAGGCGTCGGCGACCACCTCCTCCAGCATCCAGATGCCGCTGTCGGTGCGCAGGGCCAGGGCGATGGCGTCGCTGGGCCGGGCGTCCAGTTCGAGGGGCCGGTCGCTGCCGTTGCTGAGCTTGAGCACGGCCCGGAAGGTGTTGTCCTCGATGGTGTGGATGATCACCCGCTCCAGCCGCAGGCCGCCGGCCTCCAGCAGGCTGGCCATCAGGTCGTGGCTGAGGGGCCGGGGGGGCCGCTCCCGGTTGAGGCCCGAGAGGATGTTCTGGGCCTGGGCCTGGTCGATCCAGATCGGCACCTGCCGGCGGCCGGAGGGGTCCCGCAGCAGCACGATCGGACTGCGGCTGGCCGCATCCAGGGCAATTCCGGCGACACGCATTTCAACCATGGTCGGGCCCGTTCCTCGCGCGTGTTGGTCCCCGTGAAACGATTATGGCCAGTGCCGCCGCCTCAGGGGATGTTCACCGGACTGGTGCAGGCCATCGGCAGGCTGGAGCGGAGTCCGGCCGGGGTGCGGGTGCGCACCGACCTCGGCCCCCTGGCCCTGGGGGACAGCGTCGCCGTGGACGGGGTCTGCCTGACGGTGGCCGAGCGCCTGGCCGATGGCTTCCGGGCCGATGTCAGCGCGGAGACCCTGGGCCGCAGCACCCTGGCCGAGCGGGCCGCCAGTGGCGGCCGGGTCAACCTGGAGCCGGCCCTGCGCCTGGCCGACCGGCTCGGGGGCCACCTGGTCAGCGGCCACGTCGATGGCCTGGGGGAGATCACCGCCATCGAGCGCCAGCCCGGTTCCTGGCGGCTGGAGGTGGCCTGGCTGGATCCGGCCTACGGGCGCTACGTGTGCGAGAAGGCGAGCGTGGCCCTCGACGGCATCAGCCTGACGGTGGCGGGCTGCGAGCCCGACGGCAGCCGCTTCTGGATCGCCGTGATTCCCACCACCTGGACCGGCACCACCCTGGCGGAGCGCCGGGAGGGGGACCGGGTCAATCTGGAGGCCGACCTGCTGGCCAAGTACACCGAGCGGCTGCTGCGACCGGCGGCGGCGCCGCCCCAGGCCACGCTCTCCACCGCCTGGCTGGCGGAGCACGGCTGGGGCTAGGCCGTGGGCGCGTCGGGGCCGAGGCCCATCCGCTGCGGCCACCCCTCAGGGGTGCTGCAACACATCAAGCGCCGTTGTCAGTGGCCGGCTGCCTTGTCACGCTGGCGACAGCGCGAATGGCGATGATGCTCACTCCGGATGCCCCCTCCTCCCGTCAGGCCATGGGGACGGCCCTGCGTGCCTTCACCCTGGCCGAAGGGGTGATGCTGATCGTGCTGGGGGTGCTGGCCCTGGTCTTTCCCGTGCTGGCCTCCAAGTGGGTCACCGCCGTGGTGGCCATCGCCTTCCTGGTGGGGGGCCTGGTGGGCTGGATCAGCTCCCTGCTGCGCTCCCCCGGTCTGAGCCGGGCGATCACGTTCTGGCGGCTGGTGACCTCCACCCTGTTCCTGGTGCTGGGGGTGTGGATGATCCAGCAGATGGCGTCCGGGCCGGCGGCGGCGGCGATCCCGATGGCGGGCCTGGCCCTGGCCATCGGCGTGGTGTTCGTGGTGGAGGGGATGGTGGAGGTCCTGGTGGCGACCTCCCACCGTCACATCACCGGCTGGCGCTGGGGACTGGTGAACGGCCTGGTCACCCTCGCCCTGGGGCTGCTGATTCTCACGATGAAGTTCTGGAGCCTGCTCTGGGTGGTGGGCACCCTGGTGGGCATCAGCTTTCTGTTCAGCGGCATCGATCTGCTGCGCTTCAGCGCCAGCTTCCATCCCGAGCAGGACTGAGGGCCGGAACAGGACCGGGGCGCTGGGGGCTCGCTCGCGGCGATGGTCAGGCCGGGCCGTCGGTGCCGGCGCCATTGAGGGGCAGCAGCCAGATCGAACCGGTCTCCTTGTGGATCTCGATGCGGAACTCCTGGCCGGGCTCCAGCCCCATGCGCCGGGTGTAGGCCTGGCCGATCAGCAGGTTGCCGTTGCCGTGGACCCGGGTGCGGAACTCGGCCTGGCGCCCCTTGCCCACGCCGGCCGAGCCGCCGCCGCCGCCGCTCGACGGGGTGGCGTAGCCCTTGGCGGCCACCAGGGCGCGATAGAAGTTCTTCCGCAGCACCCGACCGCTCGGACCCACGTAGCCACAGGCCCGGGCGATCTGCTCCTCGGGACGGTTGCTGAGGGAACGGGCCCGATCCAGCAGGGCCTGGCCCTCCAGCATGACGGTGCCGGCGGAACGGTCCTCGTTGACTGGTCCTTTCTGGGCACCCATCAGCCGGTCCGACGGAGACGTCTTGATTGATTGTGCCGATGATTGCGGGGATCGGGCAACGGTCAGCGAATCAGAGCAGGTAAAGAATCCCGTAAAGCACCACCCAGATGCCGTCGACGAAATGCCAGTAGAGCTCGGCGGCCTCCAGGCCGAAGGGGGTGGTGCTGGTGACGCGGCCGCCGTTGCGGGTCTGCACCCAGACCAGCAGGATGCAGATCACCCCCAGGGTGACGTGCAGGCCGTGGAAGCCCGTCAGGGCATAGAAGGTGCTGGCGAAGAGGTTGTCGGTGAGGCCGAAGGGAAGGGTGAAGTACTCCACCATCTGGCCGGCCAGAAACGCCGCCCCCAGGGCCGCGGTGAGCAGCAGCCAGGTCCGGCAGGGCCCCATCCGCCCCAGCAGCAGATGGCGGCCGGAGCGATGGAAGGTGTAGCTGCTCACCAGCAGCAGCATGGTGTTGATCGATGGCAGCAGCAGTTCCAGCTCGTAGGTGGAGCCCGCCGGCAGGGGATTGACCGCCCGGAAGGTGAGATAGGCGGCGAAGAAGCCGGCGAAGGTCATGCCGTCGGCCACCAGGAAGGTGGCCAGGCCGAAGAGCCGCAGGTCGGCATGGCCGCCGTGGGCCTCGGCGGCGGCCGCTTCGGCGGCGGTGGCGCTGCTGCTGGTGGCGAGGCTGGTCATGGGCGGGCCGACGGGGGAAGGGGAGGTGGGGACGGCAGGGGGGAAGACGGTCAGCGGCGGCCGGCGCCCGTCCAGAGGTCGCGGCCGGTGGCGGCCTCGAGGCTCAGGGTGTCCTCGTCGACGCCGTAACCGTAGGGGTGCTGCACCAGCGGCGCCTCACCGACCCAGTTCTCCACCGGCGGCGGTGAGGAGGTGAGCCATTCCGGGGTGAGGGCATTCCAGGGGTTGTCGCCGGCTTCCCGGCCGCGGAAGGCGCTGACGATCACGTTGTAGAGGAACGGCAGGCTGCTGACCGCCATCAGCAGGGCGCCCACACTGCTGATCTGGTTGAGGGTGGTGAAGCTGGGGTCGTATTCCGCCACCCGCCGCGGCATGCCGTTGAGGCCCAGCCAGTGCTGGGGGGCGAAACAGAGGTTGAAGCCCACGAAGGTGAGCAGGAAATGCAGCCGGCCCAGATCCTCATCGAGCATCCGGCCGGTGAACTTCGGATACCAGTGGTAGACCGAGGCGAAGATCACGAACACCGTGCCGCCGTAGACGATGTAGTGGAAGTGGCCGACGACGAAGTAGGTGTCGTGGACGTGGATGTCGAAGGGAACCTGGGCTAGGGCGACACCGGTGATGCCGCCGAAGACGAAATTGACGATGAAGGCGCAGGAGAACAGCATGGCGCTGTTGAGGGCCAGCTTGCCGCCCCAGAGGGTGGCCAGCCAGTTGAAGAACTTGATGCCGGTGGGAACGGCGATGAAGGAGGTGGCGATCGTGAAGAACAGCCGCATCCAGGGGGGGGTGCCGCTGGTGAACATGTGGTGGGCCCAGACCACCAGGCCCAGCACCACGATCGCCAGGATCGAATACACCATGGTGGTGTAGCCGAAGAGGGGCTTGCGGGAGTGGATCGGCAGGATTTCGCTCACCAGGCCGAAGGCCGGCAGCACCATGATGTACACGGCCGGGTGGGAATAGAACCAGAAGAGGTGCTGGTAGACCACCACGTTCCCGCCCAGGGCGGGGTTGAAGAAGCCCGTGTGGGCGACGATGTCGAAGCTCAGCAGCAGCAGGGTGCCGGCCAGGACGGGGGTGGAGAGCACCACCAGGATGCTGGTGCCGAGCATCGCCCAGCAGTACATGGGCAGCTGCATCAGCTTCAGGCCGGGGCGGCGCAGCTTCAGCACGGTGGCGATGAAGTTGATGCCGCCGAAGATCGAGCTGCCCCCCAGCAGCAGCACGCTGACGATCCAGACCACCTGGCCCAGGGCCGGGGTGGTGATGCTCAGGGGTGGGTACGCCGTCCAGCCGGACTGGGCCGCCCCGGTGATGAAGTAGCTGCCGATCAGCAGGATCCCCGCCGGCGGAATCATCCAGAAGGCCACGGCGTTGAGCCTGGGGAAGGCCATGTCCCTGGCGCCCACATAAAAGGGAATCAGGTAGTTGCCGAAGGCCCCGTTCACCACCGGCACGATCCACAGAAAGATCATCACCGTGCCGTGGAGGGTGAGCACTTCGTTGTAGGTTTCGCGGCTGACGAAATCCGAGATCGGGCTGGCCAGCTCGGCGCGGATCACGCCGGCCAGGGCGCCGCCGATGAAATAGAAGAGGAAGCCGGTCACCAGGTACTGCAGCCCGATCACCTTGTGATCCAGGCTGAAACTGAAATAGCGCAGCCAGCCCTGGGGCTGGAGGCTCTCCTGGAAGTCGTTGGGGGAGGCGACGGTCATTGGGCGGATGGGTGCGGGCGGTGTCGGGTTCGGGGTCGGCTTCGGGTCGGCAGGTCAGGCGGTGGGGTTGACCGCGGCGCTGGCCACCGTGGCGGCGACGGGACTGTTCTTCTGCAGCCAGGCGTCGTAGGCATCCGGCTCGTGCACCACCACGGTGGAGCGCATGCCGCCGTGGTAGGGCCCGCAGAGCTCGGCGCAGATGATCGGGTAGCTGCCCGCCTTGGTGGGGGTGAAGGTGAGCACGGTGGGCTGGCCCGGGATTACGTCCTGCTTGAGCCGGAACTGGGGCACCCAGAAGGCGTGGATCACGTCGTTGGCCTTCATGCGCAGCTCCACCGGCCGGCCGTTGGGCACATGCAGCTCACCACTGATGATGTCCCCTTCCGGGTAATGGAAGATGAAGGCGAACTGCATCGCCGTCACCTCCACCGGCAGGACATTGGTTTCCCCGGCCGCCGTGCCGATGCCGCCCCAGACCCGGGGGGCCTTCAGGGGATCGGTGGCAGCGAGGGCGGGGTCGGCCGCGGTGACGGACGCCTCCATCGTTTCCATCGCCGGCATCCGGTGCATGGCGGAGTGGTCGTTGAGGCTGCTCATGCCCCCCATGCGCTCGTAGATGTCGTAGCTGTAGATGCCGACGAACAGCACCACGACCGCGGGGATGGCGGTCCAGACGATCTCGAGGAGGAGATTTCCCTCGATCGCCAGGCCGTCGGTGTGGTCGCCGCTGCGGCGGCGGAAACGCACCAGGCTGAACACCACCAGGCCGACGATGCCCAGGAACAGGATCGTGCCGATGCTGAACAGCACCCGGAACAGGGAGTCGTAGACAGGCGCGTTGGCGCTGGCGTCGAGGGGCAGAAGGTTGACGTTGGTCCCCACCCAGAGGCCGGTGAGCACAAGTGCCATGCCCACCAGCAGGGTGACCAGGGAGGAGGGAATCGGCACAGCGACGGCGGTGGACGGCGTTTCGTGAGGGTGGCAGCCCTGGGGCCGGCACTCCTTGGGCCAACAGCTTATGGACGGCCGTTCGCGCGCCGCGCGTTCGTTGTAACCACCGAAGCAATTTCGGAGAAATTTCACATTCACAGCGGGCGATGTGCTGATTCGCACATCTTTCAACGCCACCAACTTCCCTGGCATTCAGGCCGCCGGCCCGGGCCCGGGCCGGCGGCCGCTGCGACCATGGACCGCATCCACGCCCGGCTGCGGTGCGAGCGGCCGCCGGATTGCCGACATTCCGGGGGCCTCATGCCCCAGGCCGCCCTTGAGCGGAGCTGCGATGCCCTTCACCCACGAGCAGATCCAGAGGCTCCGCCACCGCCATCGCGGCTACATCCTCACCCTCGCCAGCGAGGTGCTGCTGATCCTGTTGCTGCCGTTCTGCCAGTCGCACCCCTGGCTGCTCTCGCTGCTGCTGATCGGCCTGGCGGTGGTGCTCATCACCACGGTGACGCGCTATTCCCCCCTGATCAGCACCCGGCCCCTGCTGTACGGGCTCGGGGGCCTGGCACTCGCCCTGGAGGGGGTGTGGCATCTGGCCCTGGCCGTCGATCCACCGCTCGGACGCCTGGTCACGGTGCCCCATGTGATCGCCTGGCTGCTGTTCTTCCTGGTGGCGCTGGTCCGCAAGGTGAAGACCCTGGTCCGCGAGCCCTTCGTGACGCTGGCCGTGGTGATGGGGGCCACCTCCGGCTATCTGCTGGTGGGCATCGCCGGCGGCGTGATGCTGGTGGCCCTGTGGGTGCTGCACCCGGGTGCCTACGACCTCTCCGCCCTGCCGGTGCTTCAGGACCCCAACGCTGATGCCGTGGCGATGGCGCCGGCGCTGATGGCCGCGTCCTTCATGATCCTGACCTCCGTGGGATCGGCGGTGCTCCGCAGCAGCGACGTGACCGGGCAGGTGATCACGGTGGTGATCACCATCTCGGGGCAGCTGTACATCGCCATCCTCATTGCCCTGATCCTGGGCCGCTTCCATCGCAGGCCCGGCAGCGGACGGGCCTGGCCGCCGTCCCGGTCCCATCGGCAGGTCCCTCCGCCTCCGATCCGCTGAGGCGGGATCAGTGGAGGCCCCACCTCCCCGTTCAGGGGCGCTGGGTTCGTTGTAGCCAGAGAAGCAATTTCGGAGAAATTTCACATTCACTTCGGGCGATGTGCTGATTCGCACATCTTTGAAGGCCCGCTAACTTGGGCATCCGGAAGAGCATTCCTTCATGGCTGTGGCGCCGTCCGCGCAACCCCTGTCCCCGCTCCGGTCCCCCGCCGGGGAGAGCTGGCCCGTGCGCCTGGTGCCGGTGCTCACCGCCCACCTCGTCGTCGCGCTGGTGGCCCTGGTGGCCATCGGTGGCGCCACCCGGGTGATGCAGGCCGGTCTGGCCTGTCCGGACTGGCCCCTCTGCTACGGCGTGCTCTGGCCGGGCCGCCAATGGAACCTGCAGGTGTTCCTGGAATGGTTCCATCGCCTTGATGCCTTCCTGGTGGGCGTGGCCCTGCTGCTCCTGTTCGCCCTCAGCCTGCGGTTCCGCTCGCGCTTCCCGCTCTGGCTGCCCTGGGGCGCCGGCCTGGCGCTCGGCCTGGTGGCCGTCCAGGGCGGCCTCGGGGCCCTCACCGTGCTCAGCCAGCTGGCCGCCCCCACCGTCACCCTGCATCTGGCCACGGCCCTCAGCCTGGTGCTGCTGCTGAGCGCCATGCACCAGGGGCTGGAGCGCCCCGCCGCCGTCCCGGCCACTCCGGCGGCCGGCGCGCTGCCGCCCTGGTGGTTCCCCCTTCCCGTGCTGGCCGCCCTGCTGGTGGGGGGCCAGTGCCTGCTGGGGGCGGCCATGGCCAGCCGCTGGGCCGCCCCGCTGTGCCTGCAGGCCGGCGAAAGTTGCCGCTGGCTGCTGCTGCATCGGCAGGGGGCCTATCCGGCGGCTGTCGCCGTGCTGTTGCTGGCTGCCGCCTCCCTGGCCCTCCCCGCCGGCCAGGGCCGGAGCAGGGGGTTGTCCTTCGCCGCCGCCGGCCTGGTGGTGGTCCAGGTGGTGCTCGGGGTGCTCACCCTGCGGCTCCAGCTGGCGCTCCCCGCCGTCACGATCGCCCACCAGCTCACCGCCGCTCTGCTCGTCGGGGTGCTGGGTGGACTCTGGGGACTCTCGTTCCCGTCCCCTTCTGTTTCTGCCCGTCTCGAGGTGGCCCATGGTTAGTGTCAGCGCCGTGGCGGCCATCGCCGCACCCCCCGCACCGGTGGCGATCCGGCCCTCGGTGAAGTTGCCGGCCTGGCTGGAGGTGGCCAAGCCCCGGCTCATCCCCCTGCTGCTCGCCACCACGGTGGGGGGCATGGCCCTCACCGCCGCCTGGCCGCTCGACCCCCTGCGGCTGCTCTGCACCCTGGTGGGCGGCTCGATGGCCTCGGCCGCCGCCGGCGTTCTGAACTGCCTCTGGGAGCAGGAACTGGACGGGCGCATGCAGCGCACCAGCCGCCGTGCCCTGCCCTCGGGCCGCCTGGCCCAGCGCCAGGCCTTCGGCCTTGCGGTGGCCCTCACCATCGGCTCGGTGCTGGTGCTCGTCCTGGGGGTCAACGCCCTGGCCGCCTCCCTGGCGCTTCTGGGTCTGTGCAGCTACGTGCTGCTTTACACGGCCCTGCTCAAGCCCCGCACCACCCAGAACATCGTCATCGGCGGCATGGCCGGGGCGATCCCGCCCCTGGTGG
The DNA here is from genome assembly GCF_009834675.1 of Cyanobium sp. Copco_Reservoir_LC18. Taxonomy (NCBI): domain Bacteria; kingdom Bacillati; phylum Cyanobacteriota; class Cyanophyceae; order Synechococcales; family Prochlorococcaceae; genus Cyanobium; species Cyanobium sp. Copco_Reservoir_LC18. The sequence goes on along the minus strand of NZ_ASAC01000017.1, from coordinate 49,926 downwards.
GCGCGGCGGCCGCCACCGGCCACCTGGGCTGGAGCAGCTGGTGGCTGTTCAGCCTGGTGATGGTCTGGACCCCGGCCCATTTCTGGGCCCTGGCCCTGCTGCTGCACGAGGACTACCGCTCCGTGGGCATTCCGATGCTGCCGGTGGTGAAGGGGCTGACGGTCACGGCCCGGGCCATCGGCCGCTATAGCTGGGCCACGGTGGCCCTGAGCCTGCCCGGGGTGGTCGCCCTCCCCAGCGGCGGCTGGCTCTACGGCCTGCTGGTGCTCCCCTTCAACGCCCGGCTCCTGCAGCTCAGCACCAGCCTGTCGGAGGACCCGGGCGATCCCCGCCGGGCCCGCAGCCTGTTCCGCTGGTCGATCTTCTACCTGTTCGGCATCTGCCTGCTGCTGGTGCTGGCGCGCACGCCCCTGGCGGCCGCCGTCCACCCGGCCGCCCTGCTGGCCGCTGCCCTCCATCTGGCACCGGCTGCGGCTGCCTAGATTGGCCGGGCTTCCAGCCCTTCGCGATTGATCCCCGCTTGATCGAGCTCGAGCACCTCAGCAAGCGTTTCGGTGGCCGCAAGGTTGCCCCCGTGCAGGCCCTCGACGACCTCTCCCTCAGCGTGCCGGCGGGTTCCCTCTACGGTCTGCTGGGGCCCAACGGCGCCGGCAAGACCACCGCCCTGCGCATCCTCTGCACCCTGCTGGCGCCCGATGCCGGCGAGGTCCGGGTGGCGGGGGTGGACGCCCTGGCCGAGCCCCGCGCCGTCCGGCGCCTGCTCGGCTACGTGGCCCAGGAGGTGGCCATCGACAAGATCCTCACGGGTCGGGAGCTGCTCCATCTCCAGGCCGCCCTGCATCACATGGGGGCCGCCGACCGTCTGGAGCGCACCGCCGAACTGATCGAGCTGCTCGCCATGGGGGAGTGGATCGACCGCCGCTGCGGCGGCTACTCCGGCGGCATGCGCCGACGTCTCGATCTGGCCGCCGGCCTGCTGCACCGCCCCAGGGTGCTGGTGCTCGATGAACCCACCGTCGGCCTCGACATCGAGAGCCGCGCCACCATCTGGCAGGTGCTGCGCCAGCTGCGGGACCAGGGCACCACGGTGCTGCTCAGCAGCCACTACCTCGAGGAGGTGGATGCCCTCGCCGACCGCCTGGCCATCATCGACGGCGGCCGGGTGATCGCCGAAGGCACCCCTGCCGCCCTCAAGGGCGCCCTCGGCGGCGACCGGGTGACGCTGCGGGTGCGGGAGTTCAGCGACGAGCAGGAGGCGAGCCGGGTGCGCGACCTGCTCCAGGCCTGCCGCGGTGTCCGCCAGGTGGTGGTCAACCGGGCCCAGGGCTATTCCCTCAACCTGGTGGTGGAGGACAGCGGTGTGGTGGAGACCCTGCGGCAGCAGCTGGCCGAGGCCCAGCTGCCGGTGTTCGCCCTGGCCCAGAGCCGTCCCAGCCTCGATGACGTCTACCTTCAGGCCACCGGCCGCACCCTGAGCGATGCGGAACTCTCCGTGGCCGGTCGCCGCGACCTCAAGGAGGAACGCAAGCAGTCGATGCGATGACCCGCACCCCCCCCATCCCCATGACCAGCGCCAGCCCCTCCCTCACCCCCCTGCCCGCCGCCAGCGGTGAACCGTCGGCCCTGGCCGAGATCGCCCAGGAGACGCTCGCCCTCACCCGCCGCCTGTTCGTCCAGCTGGCCCGGCGCCCCTCCACCCTGGTGGCGGGCGTGCTGCAGCCGCTGATCTGGCTGGTGCTGTTCGGGGCCCTGTTCGCCAACGCCCCGGAGGGCCTCCTGCCCGGCGGCATCAGCTACGGCCGCTTCCTGGGGGCCGGGGTGATCGTGTTCACGGCCTTCAGTGCCGCCCTCAACGCCGGGCTGCCGGTGATGTTCGACCGGGAGTTCGGCTTCCTCAACCGCCTGCTGGTGGCGCCGCTGCGCTCCCGCAGCTCGATCGTCTTCGCCTCGGTGCTCTACATCACCAGCCTGAGCCTGGTGCAGAGCCTGGCCATCATGGGCACCGCAGCGTTGCTGGGCTACGGCTGGCCCGGTGGGGCGGGGCTGCTGCTGGTGCTGGTCACCCTGCTGCTGCTCGTCTTCGCCGTCACCGCCCTCAGCCTCGGCCTGGCCTTCGCCCTGCCGGGCCACATCGAGCTGATCGCCGTGATCTTCGTGGCCAACCTGCCGCTCCTGTTCGCCAGCACCGCCCTGGCCCCGATTTCCTTCATGCCCCCCTGGCTGGGCTGGCTGGCGGCCCTGAATCCCCTTACCTTCGCGATTGAACCGATCCGCGCCGCCTACGCGGGGTCCTTCCACCTCACCGATGTGGTGCTGGTGGCCCCCTACGGATCCCTCTCGGCCCTCACCTGCCTGGCCATTCTGGCGGGGCTGGCCGCGGGTCTGTTCCTGCTGATCCGCCCGATGCTGGATCGCAAGCTCACCTGACGTTCCGCCCCGTGTCCCTGCCGTCCCCCCGTCCAGAGCTCTCCCAGCTGCTGCTCGACGCCATCCGCCGCAGGGATGCCGCCATCGTCGCCCGCCTCACCGGCCAGTGGGCCCATCGCCACGGCGTCACCTCCCTGGAGAGTTTCCGCACCGGCAGCGTGGTGGCCGAGGCGGGCTGGGAGGCCGGCGACTGGCTGCTGCAGCACATGGACGCGGCCATGGCCCCCGCCAGCGTGACCATGGCCGAGGCCTTCGCGGCCCTGGAAGATTCCTTCGCCGGCCCGCCGCCGCCCGTCCCCAGCCCGGTGGTCCCCAGCCCGGCCACCCCCATCAGGGTCGTCGCCGTGGCGACCGACCCCGCCACGGACGCCATCGAGCCGCCCCTCCCCGCCGCCGTGGCCGAGGCCGAAGGGGCAGCGGGCCAGTCGGACGTCATCGCCCTGCACCCCCTCACCCCGAGCACCTCGCCGGCCCCGGCACCCCCCACCCTGGCCGACCTGCGCTGCTGGCTCTCCGCGGCGCCGCAGCATCGACGGGCCAGCTGATCCCCGACACCCCCTGCGTCCCCGATGGCGTCTTCCCGTCCCCTGCCTGAACGGGCCGCCCTCGGCGGTCGACTGATCGTCTCGGTGCAGGCACCTGAAGGTTCGCCGATGCGCGATCCGGCCGTGATCGCGGCGATGGCGGAGGCCAGCCTGCTCCAGGGGGCCGCCGGCGTGCGGTTGGAAAGCCCCGAGCACATCGGCGCGGTGCGGCGCCGCTGCCCCGACGCCCTGATCGTGGGTCTCTGGAAGCGCAGCTTCCCTGGCAGCCCGGTGTACATCACCCCCGGCTGGGAGGAGATCCGTGCCGTCTGGGCGGCCGGAGCCGATGTGGTGGCCATCGATGCCACCGAGCGCCCCAGGCCCGATGGCCAGGACCTGGAGGCCCTGATCGCGCGGGCCAGCCAGGAGCTGGGGGCCCCGCTGATGGCCGATGTGGACAGCGTGGCGAACGGGCTGCGGGCGGCGGCCCTGGGCTGCCAGTGGGTGGGCACCACCCTCTACGGCTACACCGAAGCCACCGCCGCGCTGCCGCCACCGGCCTGGGACCTGCTCGGACCCCTGCGCCGCGAGCTGCCCGAAGCGGTGGCCCTGATCTGCGAGGGGGGCATCGCTTCGAAGCTGGAGGCGACCCGTGCCCTGGCCTGTGGTGCCGATGCCGTGGTGGTGGGGACGGCGATCACGGGGGTGGACCTGCAGGTGGCCGCCTATGTGAAGGCCATGGCCGGCTGAGCTTCGGCTCCGCCGGCCCGTGGCCCCCGGGGCTCACATCATGCCGGGCATGCCCATGCCGCCCATGCCGCCCATCCCGCCCATTCCACCCATGCCGCCGTCGCCGGCGGGGGGAGCGGGGGGTTCCGGCTTGTCGGCGATCACGGCCTCGGTGGTGATCAGCAGCGAGGCGATCGAGACCGCATCCTGCAGGGCCAGGCGCACCACCTTGGCCGCATCCAGGATGCCGGCGGCGAGCAGGTCGTCGTAGCTGTCGGTGAGGGCGTTGTACCCCTTGCCCTGGCTGAGCATCTGCTGCACCACCACGTCGCCGTTGGCGCCGGCGTTGGTGGCGATCTGGCGGGCCGGGGCCGCGAGGGCCCGCTGCACGATCTCCACCCCGGTGCGGACGTCGCCCTCGCAGCGCCCGGCCAGGGCTCCGAGTTCCTCGGTGAGCTGCACCAGGGTGCTGCCACCGCCGCCGACGATGCCCTCATCGATGGCGGCCCGGGTGGCGTTGAGGGCGTCCTCGATGCGCAGCTTGCGGTTGCGGAGTTCGGTCTCGGTGGGGGCCCCCACCTTGATCACCGCCACCCCGCCGGCCAGCTTGGCGATGCGCTCGTTGAGCTTCTCGCGGTCGTACTCGGAGTCGGTGGCCTCCAGCTCCCGCTTGATGGCGGCCACCCGGTCGGCCACGGCGGCGCGCTGGTCGTCGGCGGCCACGATCGTGGTCGTGTCCTTGGTGATGGTGATGCGGTGGGCATGGCCCAGGTCGGCCAGGGTGGCCTTGTCGAGGGTCATGGCCCGGTCCTCGCTGATCACCGTGGCGCCGGTGAGGATGGCGATGTCCTCGAGCATGGCCTTGCGGCGGTCCCCGAAGCCCGGCGCCCGCACGGCGGCCACCTGGAGCACGCCGCGGGTCTTGTTCACCACCAGGGTGGCCAGGGCCTCACCTTCCACCTCCTCGGCCAGGATCACCAGGGGCCGGCCGCTCTTGGAGACGGCCTCCAGCACCGGCACCAGGTCGACCACGGTGCTGATCTTGCGATCGGTGATCAGCAGCAGGGGATTGTCGAAGGCGCACTCGCGCCGGTCCTGGTCGGTGACGAAGTAGGGGGAGGCGTAGCCGCGATCGAAGGCCATGCCCTCGGTCACCTCCAGCTCGGTGGCCAGGGACTTGGATTCCTCCACGGTGATCACCCCATCGGCGCTCACCTTCTCGACCGCTTCGGCGATCATGCGGCCGACCTCCTCGTCGTTGCCGGCGCTCACCGTGGCCACCTGGCGGATGGCGTCGCCCGCCACCGCGCGGGAACGGGCTGCGATGCCCGCCACCACCACGGCGGTGGCCTGCTCCATGCCGCGGCGCAGGGCGACGGGGCTGGCGCCGGCGGCCACGTTGCGCAGGCCCTCATGCACCAGCGACTGGGCCAGGACGGCCGCGGTGGTGGTGCCGTCGCCGGCGGTGTCCTTGGTCTTCGAGGCCACCTGCTGCATCAGCTTGGCGCCCAGGTTCTCGAAGGGATCCTCGAGTTCGATCTCCTTGGCGATGGTGACGCCGTCATTGATGATGTCGGGGGCGCCGTACTTCTTCTCCAGCACCACGTTGCGACCCTTCGGTCCGATGGTGACCTTCACCGCATCGACCAGGGCATTGACGCCCCGCTCCAGGGAATCGCGGGAGGCATCGGCGAACTGGATCAGTTTGGCCATCGACGGAGTCACATCAGAAGCGTCCGTCGCAGCGTCCCACAGCGACCCCGCCCCAGGCATCCGGCCCTCGGTGGGGAAAGCCGAATCGCCCGTTCCCGGGAGGCGGCAGGCCCCCGCCGCAGGAGGTACCTTCAAACCATGGAAGACCTGCTGCAGCAGACCCTCGACAGCGCCGCCACCGAAGCGGCCCTCGTGCCGAGCAGCTCCGCCGACGGCATGGTGTTTCTGCTGATCGCCGCCCTGGGCCTGCTGATGGCCCTGGTCTATGTGCCGATCCGCCTGTTCCTCACCCTCACGGCCCGCAGCCGCCGGCTGCGGCTGCTGCAGCGGATCCGCAAGCTGCGCGAAGACCTGGCCCAGCCCCTGGCTCCCGAACCCTGAGCAGCGCTCAACGCATCACCATGCCGCCATCCACCTGCAGCACCTGCCCGGTGATGTAGGCCGCCGCCGGATCGGCCGCCAGGAAGCGCACCGCCCCGGCCACCTCGGCGGGCTGGCCCATGCGGCCGAGGGGGATGGCGGCGAGGATCGGTTCCTTGTCGAGGTCCCGGGTCATGTCGCTGTCGATGAAGCCGGGGGCCACCGCGTTGACGGTGATGCCGCGGCTGGCGAATTCGGCGGCGGTGCTGCGGGTCAGGCCGATGACGCCGGCCTTGGCGGCGCTGTAGTTGGCCTGGCCGGGGTTGCCCATCAGGGCCACCACCGAGGTGATGTTGATGATGCGGCCGCGGCGGGCCTTGAGCATGCTGCGGCTGACGGCGCGGGTGCAGAGGAACACCCCGGTCAGGTTGAGGTCGATCACGCCCTGCCAGTCGGCGGTCTTCATCCGCATCAGGAGGCCGTCGCGGGTGATGCCGGCGTTGTTGACCAGCACGTCCAGTCGCCCCTCCGTGTCCAGCACGGTCTTCACCATCGCCTCCACCGCCGCCTCGTCGGCCACATCCGCCTGGTGGCTCCAGGCCCGGCCCCCGGCCGCGGTGATCGCCGTCACCACCGCCTCGGCCGCCTCGGGCGAGCGGGCGTAGTTCACCACCACCGTGGCGCCCGCCTGAGCCAGGGATTCGGCGATGGCCCGGCCGATCCCCCGGCTGGCGCCGGTCACCAGGGCGACCTGACCGGAGAGGGGGGCGGCGCTGGACATGGCGGCGGGAACAGGGTCAGGCGATCGTATGCCGCGCGCCGGCCCCGCCCGATCGGCACCCGGCTCCCGCTCAGTCGGCCATCTGGTCGGAACTCTCCAGAGCAGTCCCGAGCACATCGGCGAAGCGCTGCAGCTGCTCCTTGCTGCCCATCACCACCAGCAGCTGGCCGGCCTCGAGGCGGATGTCGCCGCCGGGGTTGGTGACCAGCGTGGCCTCGGGCGTGCCGTAGGTGGTGCCCCGGTAGGAGTAGGGGTTGACCACCGCCGGCGCCGGGGTGCGGATGGCCAGCACCTGGGCGCCGCTGCGGCGGCCGAACTGCATCTCCGCCAGGCTGCGGCCCTGGAGCTCCCCGAGCCGGGAGGGGTCGTCACTGAGCTGGAACTCCTCCACCTCGCAGTCGGAGCCGGCCAGGAGCTCCATGAAGTCGACGGCGAGGGGCCGCAGGGCGGTGGCGGCCATCACCCGTCCCCCCGCCACGTAGGGGCTCACCACCTGGTCGGCGCCGGCCAGACGCAGCTTGCGGCCCGCCTCGGCGCTGTCGGAGCGGGCGATCAGGCGGCAGCGGGGGGCCAGCCCCCGGGCGCTGAGCACCACGTAGAGGTTGGCGGCGTTGCTGGAGAGGGCCGCCACCAGGCTGCGGCACTGGTGGATGCCCGCCTCCAGCAGGGTCTCGTCGAGGGTGGCATCGGCGAACAGCACCGGCAGCCCCCGCTCCTCCGCCGCATCGCGGCAACCGGCGTCCATCTCCACCACCAGCAGGGGGACCTTCTCCCGGATCAGCTGGTCGGCGATCTCCTGGCCGATGCGGCCGTAGCCGCAGAGAATCACGTGGTTGTTCATGCTTTGGACCCAGTTGCGGAATCGGCGCTGCCGCAGGCGCCGGAAGTAGCCGGTTTCGGAGAGGCCCACCAGGTTCTGGATCGTCAGCTGCACCACCACGAGCCCTCCGGCGAGGGAGAACACGGTGACGAGCCGGCCGGCGGTGGACAGGGGCTCCACCTCCCCGTAGCCGATGGTGGGGATGGTGATCGCCACCATCCAGTAGCAGTCACCCCAGTCCCAGCCCTCGGTGATCCGGTAACCGATGGCACTGGCGTTGACCACCACGATCAGGGCGATCAGGGGGGTGAGCCAGGGCCGTCGTGCCCGGGCGGAGGGGGGACGCTTCCTGCGGGCGAACCACAGGCGACTCATCGGCGTGACTCAGCCCAGGCCAAGGGCCCTGAGCACGTCGTTGCTGGGGAGGTCACGCAGGTGGCCATCGGAACCCAGTCCTTGTACTCCGTCGCGTACCGGAAGGCTGTCGCTGCTGCGACCCAGGGCCACCACCGGCGTGCCGCTGAGCAGGGCCAGCTCGATCGTCACCGGGTCGCTGGCCAGCACCACGTCACTGGCGGCCACCAGGGCGGCCCGGCCGGGGATCTCGGCCGCCGGGGCCGGCGGCGACTGCTGGCTGCGCAGGCCGGGGAGGCTGGCGGCGATGCGGCCGGGGAGCTCCTGCCAGGCCGCCTCGGGCCAGTCGCCGGGGCGGCCGGAGGGGGCCAGCAGCAGCATGGGCCCGTCGCCGGCCGGCAGCGCGGCCATGGCTTCGTCGAGGGCGGTCCGGGGCAGGGCCAGGCGGAAGGCGGCGGCCTCCAGCCGCACCCCGATCGGCCGCAGGTAGGCCTCGAGGGCCTGGGCCGGCCAGAGACCCTGGGGCACCTGCACCTTCTCGGTGGCGGAGAAGCCCCCGGCCGCCATCCGGTTGGGGATGTGGCTCATCGAGAGCATCAGGTCAACCTGGCGGCCGGCCGCCAGGTTGATGCAGGCCTGGAAATCGGGTTCCCGCACCGACCCCAGCAGGTTGGCCCAGTCGGCCAGGGTGGCGTCGCCGAAGTTGAAGGGGATCACCTTCTCCACCGCCGGCAGCAGCTTCCAGAGGCCCGCCAGGGTCGGGTGGCAGACCACCTGGATCTGGAACCGGAGCTGTTCGGCGGTGGCCGCCACGGCCGGAAACGCCTGCAGCTGGCTGGCGCCGTCGCCCGGGATCAGGAACAGTGCGCGCATCGGGCGTTGGGTCGGGCGGGCCTCGCGGCCTGATTGTATGGAGGGGACTCCAGTGTTCCGCCCGGGCGGCCCATCGCTTGTGCATTTGCTGATCGCCGCCGCCGGCAGCGGGCGCCGCATGGGCGCTGCCACCAACAAGCTGCTGCTGCCCCTGGCCGGACGCCCCGTTCTGGCCTGGACGCTGGACGCCGCCCTGGCCTGCGGGGCCATCCGCTGGATCGGGGTGATGGGCCGCCCGGAGGACGAGGCGGCGATCGGCGCCATCCTGGCCGCGGCCGAGCCCCGGCGGTCCCTGGCCCAGCCGGTGGCCTGGATCGTCGGCGGTGACACCCGCCAGGAGTCGGTGCGGCTGGGCCTGGCCGCCCTGCCGGCGGACGCCGAGGCGGTGCTGATCCACGACGGCGCCCGTTGCCTGGCGGAACCGGACCTGCTGGAGCGCTGCGCCACGGCCCTGAAGGAGGCGATGGCCGAGGGGGCCGGCATCATCGCCGCCACCCCCGTCACCGACACCATCAAGCAGGTGGATGGCCGCGGCGTGATCACCGCCACCCCCGAACGCAGCGGGCTGTGGGCGGCCCAGACCCCCCAGGGCTTCGGGGTGGCCCAGCTGCGGGAGGCCCACGGGCGGGCCGAGCGCGAGGGCTGGAGCGTCACCGACGACGCCGCCCTCTACGAGCGCCTGGGGCTGCCGGTGCGGGTGCTGGAGGCGCCCCCCTCCAACATCAAGCTCACCACCCGTTTCGATCTCACCATCGCCAGCGCCGTGCTGGCGGCCCGCGCCGCCTGAGCCCGCCGATGGACAGCCCCGGCCAGCTCGAAACGATCGCTTGCCGCTGGCAGGGGTCCTTCCACAACCGGCGCCAGGTGGCCGCGACCGTGGCCAGGGGCGGTCCGGCGGCGCCCGAGCTCACCCGGGAGCTGCGCACCCTGGAGGTGGAGCGGCTGCAGGCGCCCCAGCTGGGGGACGTGGTGCTCTATTTCCAGGAATTCCGGGCCAGTGCCCCCCAGCTGGCCCACCGCCAGCGGGTGGTGGTGCTGCGGCAGGATCCGGACCGCGGCGTTGTCCGGGCCGAGCAGCTGTTCTTCCGCGGCGGCCCCACCTACGACCGTCCGCCCCTGGCGGCCTCCCTGGTGCTGGAGCTGGGCCCGGAGGCGTTCGACCGCCATCCGGGCTGCGACCTCTTCTTCGAGGCGGAGCCGGGCCTCGACCGCTTCCGCGCCCGCATGGATCCGGGCGCCTGCCGCTACCGCCATCCCCAGGACGGCGAGGTCTGCGCCGAGTTCGAGATGCTGCTCCATCCCGACCAGCTCTGGTACCGGGACCGCAGCCTGCGGCTGGCCGACGGGTCGGTGCGGGGCGAGGTCGACGGCTTCAGCTGGCTGCTGTTCGACCGGGCGGTGGGAGCGGCCGAGCTGCCGGCTCTGGTGGGGCAGCAGGGGGTGTGGCGCGGCAGCTTCCGCCGCTACGACGCCGGCGGCGGCCTGCTCGACACCTTTCCCAGCCTGGTCACCATCCGGGTGTTCCAGGAGGCGGGCCACTGGCGCTATCACCAGAGCAACCTGCTGGGCCCCGAGGATGCTCCGCTGCGGCGCATCGAGGCCCGGGGCGAGATCCACTCCGGCCGGGTGTGGTTCGCCAGCGAGCGCTACCGGGGCTGGGCCATGGATCTGCCGGGGGAGCAGCCCGCCGCCGGCAGCCTGCTGGTGATGCACCCCCACGACCCCGCCGACCCCGAGGTGTACGAGATCATCAGCGCCAGCCCCGATGGCCGCCGCCGCTGGCGGGTGGCCCAGATGCTGAGGGAGGGCCGGCTGGTGGGGCGCACCGCCATCGACGAGGAGAGGCTCACGGGCGACTGACGGGCCCCGGAGCCGTCTCGAGGAGGCTCAGCCGGCCGCGGTCGCCGTCGAGCCGGGCCCGCACCCCCAGGGGCAGGGCGGCATTGACCTCGCCGTGGCCCACCGGCAGGCCGGCCAGCACCGGGATCCCCAGTTCGGCCGTGCGCTCCCGGAGCACCTGCTCCAGGCTGAAGCGGGCGCCGTCGTCTTCGGGGCCCGTGGGATCGCCGCAGCCCTCGAAGCTGCCGAAGCCGAGGCCCCCCAGCCGCTGCAGGGCACCGCAGAGGCGCCAGTGGGTGAGCATCCGCTCGATCCGGTAGGGGGCCTCCCCCACGTCCTCAAGGATCAGGATCGCCCCGTCCAGCGGTGGAAGGTACGGGGTGCCCAGCAGGTGGGTCGCCACGGTGAGGTTGGCGGCCAGGAGCGGCCCCTCCGCCTGGCCGCCCACCCAGACCTCCCCCGCCAGATCGGCCAGGGGCTCACCGAACAGCAGGGCCCGCAGCCGCTCCCGGCTCCAGGCCGGTTCGGCGGCCAGGGTGGTGAGCAGGGGCCCGTGGATGGCGCCCCCCTGGCCCGTCGCCAGCCGGTGCCACAGCAGGGAGGTGACATCGGAGAAACCCAGCAGCCAGCCCCCCGCCGCCTCCAGGGGGCGCTCCAGCAACCGCGCCGATCCCCAGCCCCCCCGCACGCAGGCCAGCAGGGCCGCCGCTTGCCCCGGAGCGGCCTCCGGCTGCAGATCGCCGGCCCGCTCAGCGTCCCGGCCCGCCAGGTAGCCCCAGCGGCGCGCGGCCAGCCGGGCGGGATCGTCAGCCAGCGCCAGCCCCCAGCCGGCCAGCACCGCCAGCCCCGCCTGCAGCCGCTCCAGATCGGCCAGGGCGGAGCTGGCGGCCACCAGCCGCACCCGGTCGCCAGGACGCAGGGCCGGCGGCTGGTGGGGCGGTGGCGGCTGGGGCACGGCGGTGGCCATGGCGATCAGGCAGCGGTGGAGAGCACCATCGCCAGCAGCAGCAGGGCACCAAGCCACACCTGGACGGCGAAGTGGCGCCCATAGGCGCTGCGGGGCAGGTCGGGGCGCCGCAGCCGGGCCGCCTGCTGCTGCATGGCCAGGGCGGCGACGGTCCAGGGCAGCCAGAACGCCAGGCCCGCCCGCCCCTGCAGCAGCACCGCCAGGGCCAGGGCGGCGCAGGTGAGGCCGTAGCAGAGCGCCACCGCCAGGGGCGCCCGCGCCCCCAGGCTCAGGGCGCTGCTGCGCACCCCCAGGCGCCGGTCGTCCTCCCGGTCGCTCATCGCATACACGGTGTCGAAGCCGAAGGTCCAGCTCACGGCCGCCAGCCAGGTGAGCGCCAAGGGCCAGCCCCCCAGATCGCCCTGCAGGCTGCCCTGGGCGGCGGCCCAGGGAATCAGCACGGCGAAGCCCCAGCAGAGGGCCAGCACCAGCTGGGGATAGGCGAACCAGCGCTTGGCGGAGGGGTAGACGAGCACCAGGGGCAGGGTGGCCAGGGCGAGCCCCACGCAGAGCACCCGGTTGGCGGCCGGCAGGGCCAGCAGGGCCGCCAGCGCCACCGCCAGGCAGAGCAGCAGCAGCACGGTCGCGGTGCCCACCCCGAGGCGGCCATCGGCCAGGGGCCGGTGGCGGGTGCGCTCCACCAGGGGATCGATGCGCCGGTCCCAGAGGTCGTTGGCGACGCAGCCGGCGCCGCTCACCGCCAGGCCCCCCAGCACGATCCAGGCCACCAGCAGGGCCGGGGGCGGCACGACCGGCCCCAGCCAGAGGGACCAGCCGGCGGGGATCAGCAGGATCAGCCGGCCGCTGGGCTTGTGCCAGCGCAGCAGCTCGAGCCAGGCCGGAGCGCGGCCGGGGGCCATCGGGACGTTCACCGCGGGCAACGGTCGGGTGTCGGCACCCTATCCAACTCCTGTCGGTGACGTTCCAGCGGCCGATCCGGAGCGTCGCCCGGTGGCAAAGTGGCGCCGCCGCCGCCCGGGCCGACCCCCATGCCCCCGACCCCCGACACCGCCGGCTCCGCGGAACGGCGGGTGGCGGCCATCGACATCGGCACCAATTCCATTCACCTGCTGGTGGCGGCGATCGATCCGGTCCTGGGCAGTTTCTCGGTGGTGGTCGCGGAGAAGTCCACCACCCGGCTGGGGGAGAGGGATCCGGAGACGGGGGACCTCACCCCGGCGGCGATCGAGCGTGCCTTCCTCACCCTGCGCCATTGCCGGGACCTGGCCACCAGCCACGGGGTGGAGCAGATCGTCACCGCCGCCACCAGCGCGGTGCGGGAGGCCCCGAACGGCCGTTCCTTCCTGCAGGGCCTGCAGGACCAGCTGGGACTGGCGGTGGATCTGGTCAGCGGGCCCGAGGAGGCCCGGCTGATCTACCTGGGGGTGCTTTCGGGCCTCTCCTTCGGCGACCAGCCCTACTTCATCCTCGACATCGGTGGCGGCTCCACCGAGCTGGTGCTCGCCGATGGCCGCGATGCCCGCGCCCTGACCAGCACCCGCATCGGCGCGGTGCGCCTGCAGCGGGAGTTCTGCCGGGAGGATCCCTTGACGCCGGCCCGCCGGGGCTTCCTTGAGGCCTACATCCAGGGGGCGATGGATCCGGCCGTCGCCGAGGTGAAGCGGGAGCTGCGGCCCGGGGAGAAGCCCGTCCTGGTGGCCACCAGCGGCACCGCCATGGCGATGGCCGCCCTGGCCTCCGCCCAGGACCCCAATCCGCCCCTGAAGCTCGACGGCTACCGCCTCGGCCGGGCCCGCCTGGACGAGATCGTCGAGCGGCTGGTGGCCATGACCCCGGACCAGCGCCGGGCCCTCACCGCCATCAACGAGCGCCGGGCCGAGATCATCGTCCCCGGCGCCCTCATCCTCCAGACCACCATGGAGATCCTCCAGGTCCGGGAGCTGGTGGTCTGCGAGCGGGCCCTGCGGGAGGGACTGATCGTCGACTGGATGCTGCGCAACGGCCTGCTGGTCGACCGCTTCACCTTCCAGAGCACGATCCGCCGCCGCACCGTGCTGCACCTGGCCCGCACCTACGGGGTGGACACGGACCGGGCCGCCCGGGTGGCCAGCCACGCCCTGAGCCTCTATGACCAGACCCGGGGCCTGCTGCACGATGACGACGGCGAGGGCCGCGCCCTGCTCTGGGCGGCGGCCCAGCTGCACGCCTGCGGCAAGCACGTCAACATCGCCGCCTACCACAAGCACACCTGGTACCTGATCCGCCATGGGGAGCTGCTGGGGTACTCCGAGACCGAGCACCTGATGGTGGCGGCGATCGCCCGCTACCACCGGCGCAGCCTGCCCAAGAAGCGACATGAGTCGTGGCAGCTGATCGAAGCCGGCCAGCACCGCCACACCGTGTTCACGATGGCCCTGCTGCTGCGGCTGGCCGCCGCCCTCGACCGCAGGCCCGCCCCCGGCATCGCGGCGATCACCGTGACGGCGGACACCGACCGGGCTCCTCAGCCCCGCGGCTTCACCATCGGTCTGCAGGCGGGGGCGCCGGCCGCCGGGGAACCTCCCCTGGACCTCAGCCTGGAGGAGTGGAGCCTGCGCTCGTGTGCGGATCTGGTGCTGGAGGCCACGGGCCTGCGGCTCACGGTGCGGCAGGCGTCGCCCTGAAGGTCCGCCACGCCACCTGATCGATCCTGCCCAGGGTCTGGGGGGGCAGGGTGCCGGCGGTGGCCGTCACCAGGTCGGGCCGGCCGGCCAGGACCCGCAGGCCGCTGCCCAGGGGAAAGCGCTTCGCGCCGGTGAAGGTGCCGCGGAAGAGGGTCTCGCCGGCGGCGGTGCGCACCTCCAGCCAGCTGGGCTGGCGGCTCTCCAGCAGCAGCTGATCCGGCGCCGGCCGGGGCGCCACCGGGGCAGGGGCCGGTGCGGCGGGCGTCCCGGAGGCGCTGGCCTGGCCTGGGGATGGCGCCGACGCCGGGACCCCGGCGGTCGTCGGGACAGGGACCCGGCCCCGCAGGGCCGCCACCGCGACGGCACCGCCGCCCAGGAGGACCAGGACCGCCCACAGCCAGGCGGGGGGACCGCCGCGGCGGGCGGGGGCGGGCAGGGTCCGGAGCTTTCGCTGCAGGGGCGGCCTGGCGACAGGGCTGCGCCCCAGGCGCATCAGCCGGCTCTGCTGCAGGTCGCTGATCTGCTGGCTGACGTCGATGCCCAGGGTGCCCGCCACCCGCTTGGCCTGGGCCACCACGAACACCGCCTCCGGCAGGTGCCGGTGGTCGCCGGTCTCGAGGGCCGCGAGCTGTTCGGTTCCCAGCCGCAGGCGGTCGGCCAGGTCCTCCAGGCTCAGGCCCTGCTCACGCCGGGCGGCCGCGAGCCGTTCACCCAACTGCACGAGTTCCGGGATCGGAGCGCTCCAATCCTCTGCGGCCATGGTCGCGGCAGGAGATTCGGGCAAGGGCAGGGTCTCCTGAAGCGCTGCGTAGCCAGCAGTATGACGAGCGGTCCCAAGGGCGACCAGCACCCGCTGAGGAGAACCTACCGGTGGGGAAACCGGAGGAAAGACATGGGCGATACTGGATTCGAACCAGTGACCCCTTCCGTGTGAAGGAAGTGCGCTACCGCTGTGCTAATCGCCCGTCGTTGCGGCCGGCACCCCTGCGACGCTGAAAGAAGTTCCTTCGGCGGCTGAGGGTTCCGACCCGGCCATGTGGCCACAACCCTCCTACACGGTCGCCGAACTCACTGTCAAATGCCGCTCAGCCGCTGCAGCCGGCCGTCACCCGTCCGACTGCCACCGGGTCGAATTCGATGCTCGCCGGCCCGGTGAACAGATCCGGCTGCAGGTCCCTCAGGGCCCGGGCATCCCGGTTGAGGCGGTCCTGGGCGGCGTCGATGCGGGCCTCCCGCCGCTGGCGCCAGCGGGCCCGCTCGGCGGCCACCTGCTGCTCCCAGGCGCCGAGGGCCTCCTCGTAGCGTTCGCGGTCGAGCCGCTGGTCCTCGGGGCGGTAGCGGGATTCGCGGCCGGCATCCAGGGGTTGGGGGGGCGCCACGCTGGGGCGGAAGGGGCTGTTGCGGGCCGCCGCCAGCTCCTGCTCGGTGCGGCGCAAAGACTCCATCAGGGTGGTGATGGTGCGCTGGCGCCGGCGGCAGGCCTCGACGGCCTGGCGCCGGGCGGCGGCCGCCTTCTCCGTCGCCGCCTGCTCCTTCGCCAGGCTGCGATCGCTGTCGGGCAGGCAGCGCACGTAGATCAGGGCCGCGCTGACCGGATTGCCGGCGTCGGCGCTGAGCCGGCGGCAGCGCTCCCGGCCGGCCTCACTCACCCCGCTCACCTGGCAGCCGCCGGCCAGCAGGGTCAGGCCCAGCAGCACCGGCAGCAGCGGCCGGCATCGGCTTCCATGGGAACTGGCCATCGCCCTCGAAACGCCCCTCGCGGACAGGAACGCCATTGTCGCCACTGCCCCGGCGCTCCGATGCCCGAACCAGCCGCCCCCTACGGCGGCACCCGCACCGCCCGGAAGGTGAGGTTGACCCGTGGGGCGTCCACCTTCCGTCGCCGCGGCAGCCCGTGCTGCCATTGCCGCTGGGTGGGCGGCTCCATGAGCAGCAGGTCCCCGTGGCCCAGTTCCACCGCCTGGGTCGGGGCCGTGCCCCGTTGGCGGGGGCGGAAGCGCAGGGTGCGGCTCGCCCCCAGGCTGAGGGAAGCGATCGGGGCCTCCGGATCGAGCTCGGCCTCGTCATCGGCGTGCCAGCCCATGGCATCGCGGCCGTCGCGGTAGAGATTCAGCAGCAGGGAATTGAACTCCCGCATCGCGGCTGCTGCCACCCGGCGGCGGATGGCGGCGGTCAGGGGGGTCCAGGGCTCAATGGCGTTCTCCAGGCCCGCGTAGCGGTAGCCGCAGCCCGGCTCCGCCATCCAGCAGGTGAGGCGGGGCATGGGGTGGCGGCGGCCGAACACGGTGACGTGCTCCTGTTTCCAGGGCACCTCCTCCAGCAGGGTCCGCAGCCAGAGATCGGCCTCGGCGGCGTCCACCCAGCCCCGCCAGTGGCTCAGACAGGGGGCCGATGGCGTCACTCCGCTCCGCCGCGGAACAGGTGGTTGTGGCTGGCGGAATAGAGCAGGGAACGGGCTCCGCCGGCGTCCCGAAGGGCCGGACTGACCACGTAGAGGGTGGTGCGGATCAGATTCCGCTCGCGGCTGACCCGGGCCATCGCCTCCAGGGGCACCACCGTGAGCCACTGGTCGGGCCAGCTGACCCGGTAGCCGATGGCCACGGGGGTGTCGGCCGGGTAGTGCTGCAGCAGTTCCGCCTGCACCTCCTCCACGTGGCGGGCGCTGAGATAGAGGCACAGGGAGGCCTGCAGGGCGGCGAGCCGGGCCAGGGATTCCCGTTCCGGCACGCCGGTGCGTCCACCCGCCCGGCTCAGCACGATCGTCTGCACCCGGCCGGGGATGGTCAGCTCGGCCCCCAGGGCGGCGGCGGTGGCCTGGTAGGCGCTCAGGCCCGGCACCACCTCCACGGCGAGCCCGGCGTCGGCCAGGCGGCAGATCTGCTCCTGCAGGGCGCCGTACAGGCAGGGATCGCCGTCATGGAGGCGCACCACCCGCTGCCCGGCTCTGGCCCGCTCCAGCACCACGGCCATCACCTCCTCGAGGGTGAGGGTGCTGGTGCGGACGCTCTCGCAGTCCGGCGGCGCCAGGGCGGCGATCTGGGGATTCACCAGGGAATCGGTCCAGACCAGCACCTGGGCCGCCTCGATCGCCCGGGCGGCCCGGAGGGTGAGCAGGTCCGGGGCGCCGGGACCGGCTCCCACGATCTGGACGGTGGCGGTCATGCGGTGAGGCCGGAGGGGTCGGGGAGGGGACGGCGGAAGCGGTAGAGCCAGAGCAGTCCCGCCCCCCCCAGCAGGATCAGCAGCAGGCTCATCAGCTGGGCCATGCGCAGGCCGCCGCTGCAGAAGGGGGGCTGGGAGAACAGGCAGAGGGGATCGAGCCGCAGCCCCTCGATCCAGACGCGGCCGCTGCTGTAGGCCATCAGATAGATGCAGCTCAGGGCACCGGGCGGCAGCCGCAGGCGGCCGCTGCCGCCCAGGCGGAACAGGATCAGCAGCAGGGCGCAGACCCCCAGATTCCAGAGCGACTCGTACAGAAAGGTGGGGTGGAAGGAGGCCTGCTCCAGAAACTCCGGCGGCCGGTTGGCCATGGGAATGGTCAGGGCCCAGGGGAGGTTGGTGGGCAGGCCGAAGGCTTCGGAGTTGAAGAAGTTGCCCCAGCGCCCGATCGCCTGGCCGAGCGCCACGGCGGGCACGAGCACATCCAGCAGGGGCCAGAAGGCCTGCCGGCGCCAGCGGCAGAAGAGGACCGTCACCAGGGCACCGCCGATCAGGGCGCCGTGGATGGCGATGCCGCCGCGCCAGATGGCGAAGGCATCGATCCAGTCGTTGCGGTACTGGCGCCATTCCAGGGCCACGTAGTAGAGCCGGGCGCCGACGACGGCCCCCAGCACCATCAGGGGCAGGAGGTCGGCGATCAGGGCCGGATCGATGCCCCGCTGGCGGCCCAGCCGGGTGGCCAGCAGCAGGCCCAGCAGCACCGCCAGGGCGATGAGCAGCCCGTACCAGCGAACCGAAACGGGACCCAGCTGGAAGATCAGGGGTCCCGGGGACGTGAAGAGGCCGAGATGAAGGCTCAGAAGCCCTCCGCCGCCTGGACCTTCTCCACCTGGCGCTTCTTGAGCACCAGCATGATCTGGGCCAGGGCCACGGCGGCGAAGAAGGCCAGCAGCCCGTAGATGCGCACGGGGTTCTGAAGCACCACTTCGGCGTCGATCTGGCCGAAGCCACCCACGTTGGGGTCGTTGGTGATCGGGGTGCCGGCCTCGACGGCGTCACCGACGGCGACGGTGAGGGTGGGTCCGGCGGGAACCGTCTCGGTGACGGCGCCGCCGGCGCCGGTGATCTCCACCACGGTGGCACCGTTGGCATCGGTGCTGATGGCGCTCACCGTGCCGGCCGCCGGGGCGGTGTACACGGCGTTGTTGGTCTTTTCACCCTCGGGGGTCACCTGGCCGCGGCCCCGGTTGGCCCCCACGTGCACCTGGTACTTGCCGAAGTGGATGGCGCTGTCGGTGGCCGGGTCGGGGGAGAGGATCGGGAAGACGATCTCCTGGTGCTGGTCACCGGGGAGGGGGCCCACCAGGAGGATGTTGGGCTGGTCGTCGCTGTACTGGGTGTAGTAGACGCCGGCGGTCTCCTCCTTGAGCTCATCGCTCAGGCGGTCCTGGGGAGCCAGGGTGAAGCCGTCGGGGAGCATCACCACCGCGCCGACGTTGAGACCGGTGGGGCTGCCATTGCCGGACACCTGCTGCACCGAGGTGTCGTAGGGGATCTCGACCACCGCCTTGAACACCGTGTCGGGGAACACCGCCTGGGGCACCTCCACCCGGGTGGGTTTCTTGGCCAGGTGGCAGTTGGCGCAGACGATCTTGCCCGTGGCCTCACGCGGATTGGCGTAGTTCTGCTGGGCCCAGAAGGGGTAGGCCCAGCTGGGGCTGGCCCCCAGGAGCACGACACCCAGCGAGAGGCTGAGGGTGAGCAGGGTGCCGAACAGGGGGGAGAGGAAGCGGCGCATGGGGGTGGAGGTGGCGGGCGTCGGGGGGAAAACGGGGAGAGAAATCAGGCGCCGATCAGGCCCACCAGGCCTTTTCGCCCGTGCGGAAGTCGGTCTCGGTCCACTGGCTGAGGAACACGTTGTCGTTCTCGACACTCACGTGGGCCAGGGCCAGGGAGAGGGGCGCCGGGCCGCGCACCACCTTGCCGGTGGCGTCGTACTGGCTGCCGTGGCAAGGGCAGATGAACTTGTTGGCGCCGCTGTTCCAGGGCACCACGCAGCCCAGGTGGGTGCAGATGGCGTTGATGCCGTAGTCGCCGATGGCCTCGCCGCCCTCGACCAGCAGGTAGGTGGGGTCCCCCTTGAGGCCCTGCACCAGGCTGCGGTCGCCCTCCTTGTGGGTGGCCAGCCAGCCGGTGGCGGTGACGTTGTTGCCCAGCTCGTCCTTGGCGGTGACGCCCCCGCCGCTGCCCGCGGCCTTGGGGGGAATGAAGTAGTTGACGACCGGGTAGAGGGCACCCAGGGCCACCCCCGTGACGGAGCCGAAGGTCAGCAGGTTCATGAACTGGCGGCGGCCCATGCCGGGCACATCACCAGAGGCACCGCCGTTCGAGGAGGCCGCAGGGATCTGGGTCATAGGGAACGGCGCGGTGTGACCGATTGACGTGGCGCCCATTATGAACCTTGCCCTTCCCGCCCCGGGTCCGAGCCGCACCCGGCCGAGGCCGGCTGCAACATGCTGTTGTGGAGTGCCCCGCCCGCCATGACCTCATCGGAACCGCTGCGGCGGGAGGAGCTGCTGGAGCTGCTGCGCAGCCGCTGGCAGGCCTCCTATGACCTGCAGCTGGTCCAGCGCCGCGGTCGCCTCTACCTGCACGTGATGTGGGGCTACCTGGAGCAGCAGTCGTTTCCGCTCACCCCGGAGGCCTACGAGGAGCACCTGGAGGAGCTGGTGGGCTCCCTCAACGGCCTCGGGGTGGCGGCCCAGGTGCGCCAGTGGCTTCGCACCACCACCGACAAACCCCGGCTGGGCAAGGCCCTGTCCCTGCCCCTGGAGCTGCCGGAGGGGCGCGCCAGCGAGTTCATGCTCTGAGGACCGGTCGGGCTCCGGCCGTTCAGGTGGAGGGCGACGGGGAGGGCCGCAGCCCCTCGGCCAGGGCCACCAGGGCCACCCCGAGCAGATAGAGCGCCGTGATCGCGCCGGTGAGCAGCAGCATCGTGATCGGGTCGGTGGAGGGGGTCAGCACCGCCCCGGCCAGGGCCGCCACCAGCACCACCCAGCGCCAGGCGCCCAGCATGGTGCGCCAGTCGATCAGCCCCAGGGCACCCAGCAGCAGCTGCAGCACCGGCAGCTGGAAGGCCAGGGCCGTGGCCACCATCAGCAGCAGCACGAAGTCGAGGTAGCGCTCGATCGACCAGATCGGCTCCACCACGTCGGCCCCGTAGGACACCAGGAAGCGCAGGGCCGCGGGCACCAGGGCCCACCAGGCGAAGGCCAGACCGGCGGCGAACAGCACCGTGGAGCCGGCGACGGCGGGCGCCACCAGCCGCCGCTCCCGCCGCGTCAGCCCCGGCAGCACGAAGGCCAGGACCTCGAAGATCACGTAGGGCAGGGCCAGGGTGAGCCCCGCATAGCCGGCCACCTTCAGCGAGACGAACAGGAATTCGCCCGGGGCCAGCTGCAGGAAGCGGATCCCCTCCGCCGGCACCTCCAGCAGCCGCACCAGGGGCCGCACCGCCAGCAGGCAGGCGGCGGCGCCGACCACCACCGCCAGCAGGCTGCGGAGCACGCGCCGGCGGAGCTCCTCGAGGTGCTCCACCAGGCTCATGTGCACCTCGCCGGGGAAGGTGTCCTCGGGGATGGGGTCGCTCATGGCTGTTCCGTTCCCGGCAGCCTAGGGGGGGCGGCCAGGAGACCAGCGGCCCGCTCGGGCACCGCCCACAGCACCTCGCCCCCGCGATGGCGCACCGTGCCGGGGCCGGCTCCGGCGATGCGCTGCAGATCCGTGGTCGGCACCATCACCACCGGCACCCGCCCGTTGGCCCTGCCGCGGCTGAAGTGGGCCGCCAGGTCGGCCGCCTCCCGCAGGTCCGCCTCGCCGGGGGTGCCCTCCGAGCCCTTGAGCACCACGTGGCTGCCCGGACACTCCTGGGCATGGAACCAGAGGTCGCCGCGCCGGGCCTGCTGCAGGCTGATCCATTCGTTCTGGCGGTGGTTGCGACCCACCTGCAGCCGGAGGCCGCCGCTGCTGCGCAGCTCCAGCGGGGCCGGCGCGCCGCCGGCCGCCCCCCGCCGCACCCGCCGGGACGGCCCCGGCCCCTGGCCGTCCCGGGCGGGCAGCAGGACGGGCAGGTCCTCCTCCACGGCGGTGAGCTGGGCCCCGTTCTCCGCCTGTTCCAGGAAGGTGAGGCTGGCTTCGATGGCGGCCAGCCGCTGCTGATGGAGCTCCAGCCGCGGGGTGATCGCGGCGACGGAACGGCGCAGCTTGCGGGCCCGGCGGTACAGCCGCTGCGCTTCGTCGATCTCCTCCCGCGACGGCGACGGCAGGCTGAGCAGGCCGTCCGCCCGGCGCTGCATCGCCTCGCCGCCGGGCACGGCCGCCAGCAGGCTCTGCTGCTGGTCGGCGTTGCGGCGCTCCCGGGCCGCGGCGTTCTGCAGCCGCTGCCGCAGGCTCGCCCGCCGCCGCTCCAGCTCCCGGTGCCCGAGGCGATCGGCGTAGTAGCCCGCCAGCCCCCGGTTGATCGCCCAGTCGTCGGCGGCGGCCGGCGACCCTTCGGGGTCCCAGCAGCGGTAGTCGCTGGGGCCGCCCCAGCCCAGCTGGAAACGCTCCTCGGCCACCGTCTCCAGCCAGAGTCGCCAGCGTTGCCAGAGCCCCTGCCAGGCCTCCTCCTCCAGGTCCTGCACCGGCCGGGCCAGCGCGTCCTGCGCCAGCTGGCGCGCCAGGGCCGGGCCGACCCCCTGGTAGGCGCCCATCAGGGCCTCGCCGACCGTCTGGGGCAGCAGGCCCAGGCGCCGCCGCCATGCGGCGCCATCCTCCGCCAGCCGGGGCGGCTCACCGGCCATGGGCGGTGGCGGCTGGTAGGAGTCGCCGGTGCCGATCGGCCGCAGCCGCGACCGGTCCTGGCGCACCTGGCGGGCCAGGGCGATCACCCGCTGCTCTTCGTCGAGCAGGAACAGGTTGCTGTGGCGCCCCATCAGCTCCAGCACCAGCTGCCTCCGGACCGGTTCGCCGGGTCTGGGGGCGAAGCCCAGGGCCACCACCCGCTCCCAGCCCTGCTGCTCCAGGCTCACCAGGGCCAGACCCCGCAGGCCGTGCTGCAGCTGCTGGGCCAGGGTGCTGCCTTCCCCCTGCTTCAGGGGCGGTTCCACCACCAGCAGGCGCGGCGCCTCCGCCAGCCAGCTGAGCTCCAGCCAGAGGGTGCCCCGCAGGCTGCGCAGGCCCAGCTGCAGGCGGTGGGCGTCGGGCTGCTGGGCCTTCTCGAAACGGCTGGGCAGCAGGCCGCGGCGCATCTCGGCCAGTACAGCGCGCAGGCTGGTCACATCCATGGCCTGGATGGACGGGGTTGGGGCCATCGCCTCCTCTGTCGCCTCCCGATGCGGTCCACCCCTACTGTGCGCCCCAGCGCCAGCGATCCATGGACTCCCCCCCCTCCAGCGGCCGGCTCACGGTGATCACCGGCCCCAGCGGGGTGGGCAAGGGGACCCTGGTGGCCCGGCTGCTGCAGCGGCACCCCGCCCTGTGGCTGTCGGTGTCGGCCACCACCCGTTCGCCCCGGCCCGGGGAGAGCGACGGCCAGCACTACGTCTTCCTGACGCGTCCCGACTTCGAGGCCCGGGTCGCCGCCGGGGGCTTCCTGGAGTGGGCCGCCTTCGCGGGCCACCTCTACGGCACCCCCCGGGCCCCTGTGGAGGCCCAGCTGGCCCTGGGGCGGCCGGTGCTGCTGGAGATCGAGCTGGAAGGGGCCCGCCAGGTGCGTCGCACCTTCCCCGCGGCCTTCCAGGTGCTGATCAAGCCGCCCAGCTTCGAGGAGCTGGAGCGCCGCATCCGCGGCCGTGGGACTGACAGCGAGGAGGCCATCCAGCGGCGGCTGGCGCGGGCCCGCGAGGAACTCACCGCCGAAGCGGAATTCGATGCCGTGCTGGTGAACGCCGACCTCGACATGGCCCTGCAGGAGCTGGAGCGGCTGCTGGAGCTGGCCGACGCCGACGGACGACAGCCATGAAAAAGCGGCCCGTTCAAGGGCCGCTGGCGGGAATCATCCGACCGGATCCGGTCTTCAGGGGTGGATGATCAGATCCGGGAAGAAGCGGAAGATCTCGATCGTGATGCCGGCCGTCAGGGTGAACCAGACGGCGGCCACGACGGGAGCGGTGGAGAGGAATTTCTTCATGGCTCTTGCGTATCAGCGGGGGGAAACGGTGACTTTGGAGTCGGATTCCACCAGAGCTCCGCTGGTGAACTCCTTGAGGGCCGCCAGGGGCCAGACGGCCGCTGCCAGGGTGGTCTTGAAGGCCAGGGGCAGATCGATCTGGATCTCGCGCATGGTGGCGTCCTTGCTGCCACGGACGGCGATCAGGTAGCCGCGACCGGCCCAGCCGATCGTGCCGGCGATGTAGAGGAACAGCAGGCCGGGGATGGTGAAGTCACCGGCGTGGCTCCAGCGGCCGTCGGTGATCAGGTGGGGCAGGCCATCGGTGCCGCAGAGGGCCTGGCCGTAGTACGCGAAACGGGCCTTGGCCTGATCCGTGCTGGCAGCGGCGGCGCGCTGCTGGAAGCGGGGGGTCTCGCTGCAGGGGGTGAGTCCGCCGATGTCGGCCCGGGCCGAGGGGGCGAAGCCGAACAGCAGGAACACGGACGCCACCAGGGCGAAGGCCCGGATGGCGAAGGAACGACTGGAGAGAAGACGGCGCATGGAGAGGGGCCGCGGGGGAACTGCCGCGGGGCAGGATGGCTCGTGCGGACAGTAGGGGAGCTCTTCCGGGAGCATGCGCACGGTTCTGGCCCTCGAAACAAGTTGTGACGAGTCGGCGGCGGCGATCGTGGCCGGTCGGCGGGTGCTGGCGGGGGCCGTGGCCTCCCAGATGGAGGAGCACGCCCGCTGGGGCGGAGTGGTGCCGGAGATCGCCTCGCGCCGTCACGTGGAGGCGCTGCCGGCCCTGATCGCCCGGGTGCTGGAGGAGAGCGGCGTGGCCATGGCCGACCTCGATGCCGTCGCCGCCACGGTCGCCCCCGGCCTGGCCGGGGCCCTGCTGGTGGGGTCGGTCACGGCCCGCACCCTGGCCCGGTTGCATGGCAAGCCCTTCCTGGGGGTGCACCACCTGGAGGGGCATCTCTGCTCGGTGCACCTGGGCGATCCCCTGCCGGAGGGTCCGTACCTGGTGCTGCTGGTCAGTGGCGGCCACACCGAGCTGATCCGCGTCGATGGCCCCGGTGCCTACACCCGCCTGGGCCGCAGCCGCGACGACGCGGCCGGTGAATGCTTCGACAAGGTGGCCCGGCTGCTCGGGCTGGGCTACCCGGGCGGACCGGCGATCGAGGCGGCGGCGGCCGGCGGCGACCCCGGCCGTTTCCGCTTTCCCAAGGGGAGGGTCTCCCGTCCCGAGGGAGGCTTCCACCCCTACGACTTCAGCTTCAGCGGCCTCAAGACGGCGGTGCTGCGCCAGGTGCAGCGGCTTGCCGCCGAGGGGGCTCCCCTGCCGGTGGCCGACCTGGCGGCGAGCTTCGAGCAGGGGGTGGCCGAGGTGCTGGTGGAGCGCAGCTGCCGCTGCGCTGTCGACGCGGGCCTGGCGACGGTGGTGCTGGTGGGGGGCGTGGCCGCCAACCGCCGCCTGCGCCGCCTGATGGCGGAGGCCACCGCCGCCCGCGGCCTCTCCTGGCGCGTCGCGCCCCTGGCTTACTGCACCGACAACGCCGCCATGGTGGGCCTGGCGGCGATCGAACGGCTCGAGGCCGGGGGGCAGAGCGGGATCAGCCTGGGGGTGGCGCCCCGGCTCCCCCTGGAGCTGGCCGGTGGGCTCTATGCGCCACAGCCCCCCTTTTGATGCCCCTATGGTGAGGGGGTCGCCCTAGGTCTGGCCCGATGGCCCCCGCGAATCCCCTGCCCCTCGAGCAGGTTGAATCCTCCCTCAGCGACGCGGAACCCGTGTCCCAGCAGGAGCTCAACGCCTGGCGGCGGGGGTTCACCCCCCAGGCCGAGATCTGGAACGGCCGTCTGGCCATGCTCGGGCTTTCCGTCGGATTGGGAGTGCTGCTGCTGGTGCGGCTGGCCGGAGGCTGAGTCCCGGGGCGGACCCACCTTTCCCCGGGCCTCACTCAGGTTCGACCCCGCAGCGTCTGGGCCAGTTCGCCGGGTCTGAGGCTGGCGGCCAGGGCCTCTTCGGGATGGACCCTGCCGGAAGACACCAGATTCGCCAGGTATTGGTTGGAGGTGATCATGCCGTCGAAGCCGCTGCGGGCCATGATCGCCTCGATCTCATCGAGATTGGCCCGCAGGATGTAGTCCTTGCAGGCATCGGTGTTGATGAAGACGTCGTGGAACGAGGCTCTCTTTCCATCCACCGTCTTGATCAGACCCTGGGAGATCACCCCCAGCAGCGAATCGGCCACCGATCGCCGGACGATCTCCTGTTCGTCGGGGGGATACATGCCCAGCATCCGCTCGACCGAGCGCACGGCCGAGTTGGTGTGCAGGGTGCCCAGCAGCAGGTGACCGGTCTGGGAGGCTTCGATCGCGGTGGTGAGGGTGTCCTGGTCACGGATCTCCCCCACCAGAATCACGTCGGGATCCTCACGCAGGGCGGCACGGAGGGCCGTCTTGAAGTGGCGGGTGTGGCTGCCCAGTTCCCGCTGGCGGATCAGGGACTGACGGCTCTGATGCACGAATTCGACCGGATCCTCGATGGTGAGGATGTGGCGCTTCATCGTGCGGTTGATGTGGTCGATCACCGCCGCCAGGGTGGTGCTCTTGCCTGATCCCGTCGGGCCGGTGACCAGCAGCATGCCCTTGGGACGCTGGGCCAGATCCTTGAGCACCGGCGGCAGATTGAGCTCGTCGATGGTGGGAATGGCCTGGGGGATCAACCGCAGGACCATCGCCGGACCCTGAAGGGATTCAAGCAGGTTGATCCTCACCCGCACGAATCCGAAGGCGTAGGAACCGTCGTATTCCTTCTGCTGGAAGAAACGATCGATCTGGGCCGGCTCCAGAATCTCCCGCAGCCAGTCGCGGAAGGTGTTGCCGTCGGTCACGCCCAGCCCGGCCAGGATCATGTCGCCGCGGCTGCGGAACCGGGGCTCCTCCCCGACGCCGAGGTGGATGTCGGAGAAGTTGCGCTCGAAGGCCACCCGAACGATCTGCTCCAGGGTCGGCGGGGATCCAGCCTCCGCCGACATCGGCATCGCCTCGGCGAAAAGGGAGGGCCTGGGCTGAACACCCACGGGGGGCGGTGGCGGTGGCGGGTGGGACATCAAGGAACGCGGCGGGAGCGCGGGGCGATCCCGCTGGTGGAATCCGATGAGCGAATCCGCTTTGGGGGGATCCTGCTGAAGCTTGGGCGATTGCGCCGAAGGCTGTGTCACTCCGGACCGGATCCTAGGGGCGGATTTCGATCTGTGGACACGGCGGCGGGCGGTGCCCCGCCTGGCGGGGGAAGCGCCGAACCCGGGCTGCCTAGGATCCTCCGACCCGCGTCGGCCCGTGTCCCCACAGCCCCTGGTCAGCATCGTTCTGGGCACACGTCCCGAGGCCATCAAGCTGGCTCCGGTGATCCTGGCCTTCCAGCGGTCGCCGGACTTCCGCACCCGCGTCGTCCTCACCGGACAGCACCGCGAGATGGTCACCCAGGTGATGCAGCTGTTCGGCCTCACCGCCGACCATGACCTGGCCCTGATGGCCCCGAAGCAGACCCTCACCCACGTCACCTGCGCGGCCCTGCAGGGACTGAAGCAGGAGTTCGAGGCGCACCGCCCCGACCTCGTGCTCGTGCAGGGCGACACCACCACCGCCTTCGCCAGCGCCCTGGCCGCCTTCTACGAACAGATCCCCGTCGGCCATGTGGAGGCCGGCCTGCGCACCGACGACCTGCTCGACCCCTTCCCTGAAGAGGCCAACCGGCGCCTGATCTCCCAGCTGGCCCGCCTCCACTTCGCCCCCACCGCGCAGTCGGCGGCGAACCTGAGGGCCTCGGGGGTGGTGGGGGAGATCCTCACCACCGGCAACACGGTCATTGATGCCCTGCTGCTGATGGCCAGCACGGCCCCCGACTGGGACCTGCCCGGCCTCGACTGGCAGAAGCAGCGGGTGCTGCTGGCCACCGTGCACCGCCGCGAGAACTGGGGCGAGCGCCTCCAGGACATCGGCCGCGGCTTCCTGGCCCTGCTCGACCGATTCCCCGACACCGCCCTGCTGCTGCCGCTGCACCGCAACCCCACGGTGCGGGAGCCCCTGCAGGCCCTGCTCGGCTCCCATCCCCGCGCCTTCCTGATCGAGCCGCTCGACTACGACCGCCTGGTGGCGGCGATGCGCGGCTGCACGCTGCTGCTCACCGATTCCGGCGGCCTGCAGGAGGAGGCCCCGGCCCTGGGCAAGCCCGTGCTGGTGCTGCGCCGCACCACCGAACGACCCGAAGCGGTGACAGCAGGCACGGCCAGGCTGATCGGCACCGACAGCGAGGCGATCCTCAGCGAGGCCAGCCGGCTCCTGGAGGACCCGCAGGCCTACGAGGCCATGGCCCAGGCCCACAATCCCTTCGGTGACGGGGCGGCCAGCGGCCGGATCGTGGAGGCGGCACGCCGCTACCTGGGTCTCGCCACCTAGGGGCGCTTCCTGGCCCAGGGGGGCAGGTCGATGAACACCCGGGTGCCGCTCTCCAGGCCCGAGAGGATCTGGGTGTCCTTGCCGCTGCTGGCCCCGAGCTCCACGGGCTGGAAGGTGGGCTCCTGGCCCTTGCCGACCAGCAGCACCCCCGGCCGGCCGTCCTCCGTGACGATGGCGACGGTGGGCACCACGGTCCGGGCCTGAAGGGTGCCGGTCTGGAAGTCGATGTCGGCGGTCATGCCGATGCGCAGTTCCGGGGCCGGATCGGTGAGCTGGAGCTTCACCTCGAAGGAGGTGACGTTGTTGGTCTTCACCGCCCTCGGGGCGATCTGGCGCACCGTGGCCTGGAAGCGACGGTCGGGGAAGGCATCGACGCGCACGCTGGCGGGCAGGCCCACCCGCAGACGGCCGATGTCGCTCTCGGGCACCTTGGCGACCACCTCCAGCCCTTCGGAGAGCTCCACGATCGAGGAGCTGGTGGCGCCGGCGGTGGCCGACGCGGTGGTGGTGGGGGTGACGAAGGCGCCCGGTTCGGCGTAGCGCTGGCTGATCACCCCGTCGAAGGGGGCCCGCACGATCAGTTCTTCCTTCTCCACCATGCGCTGCCGGAGCCGCTGGCGGGCGGCGGCGGTGGCCAGCCGCCGCACCTCCGCTTCCGAGCGGAAGCGGTTCATGGTGTCGAGGCTGATCGCCCCCTGGCGGAAGAGGGGTTCGTTGCGGCGCAGCTCGCTGTCGCTGCGGCGCTGTTCCGACTCCGCCGATTGCACGTTGGCCTGCAGTTCCATCAGCCGGTCGCGCAGGTCACCGTCATCCATCAGGGCCAGGGGCTGGCCCCGGCGCACGCTGTCGCCCTCGTCGACCAGCAGCTCCAGCAGCACCCCCTGCCGCTTGGGACTGACATTCACCCGCTTGACGGCATCCAGCTCGCCGCTGGCGGTGATCACCCCGGGCAGGGATCCCTCGCGGGCCACCACGGTGAAGGGGGCCAGGTCGCGGCCCGCCTGCTGGCGCTGCCGCTGCCAGAGCCCGGCGGTGGCGAGCAGGGCCAGGCCCACCGCCAGGCCGATCCAGAGGCGGCGGCGGCGGCCGCGGCGCCGGCCCTTCGGCGGGCCGGACAGGGGCGGTGGCGCGTCCCGGGTGGGGGCGGGGGCCGGCGGCAGGGGGGTGATGGCGGGAATGGGCCGGCGAATCGCTGAGGACAGTTTCGCCTGTCTGCGCGAGGGTTGTGGATGGCGGGTGACCGAAGGGCCCCGTCCGGGCGCCCCCTACATTTCCCCCATGCTCAAAGCCGGAATCGTCGGGCTGCCCAACGTGGGCAAGTCGACCCTCTTCAACGCCCTGGTGGCCAACGCCCAGGCCCAGGCGGCCAATTTCCCCTTCTGCACCATCGAGCCCAACGTGGGGGTGGTGGCGGTTCCCGACGAGCGCCTGCAGAAGCTCTCCGATCTCTCCAGTTCCAAGGAGATCGTGCCGACCCGGGTGGAATTCGTGGACATCGCCGGGCTGGTGCAGGGGGCGAGCCAGGGGGAGGGGCTCGGCAACAAGTTCCTGGCCAACATCCGCGAGGTCGATGCCATCGTCCACGTGGTGCGGTGTTTCGAGGACGACGACGTGATCCACGTCTCCGGCAGCGTCGACCCGGTGCGGGACGCCGAGGTGATCAACCTGGAGCTGGGGCTGGCGGATCTGGCCCAGATCGAGAAGCGGCGCGAGCGGCTCAGGAAACAGATGCGCACCAGCAAGGAGGCCGCCACCGAGGACGCGGCCCTGGGCCGGCTCCAGGCGGAGCTGGAGCAGGGCGGCGCCGTGCGGCGGGTCACCCTGACCGAGGAGGAGCAGGCCCTGGTCCGCAACCTGGGCCTGCTGACCGGCAAGCCGATCATCTACGCCACCAACGTCAGCGAGGACGACCTGGCGGAGGGCAATGCCTGGGTGGCCGCCGTCGAGGCCCTGGCCGCCCGGGAGGGCGCCGAAGCGGTGCGCATCTCCGCCCAGGTGGAGGCCGAGCTGGTGGATCTGGCCGCCGAGGAGCGCGCCGACTACCTGGCCGGGCTGGGGGTGAGCGAGGGCGGGCTGCAGAGCCTGATCCGCGCCACCTACCGCCTGCTGGGCCTGCGCACCTACTTCACCACCGGCGAGAAGGAGACCCGGGCCTGGACGATCACCGCCGGCATGACCGCCCCCCAGGCGGCCGGGGTGATCCACACCGATTTCGAGCGGGGCTTCATCCGGGCCCAGACCATCGCCTACGCCCAGCTGCTGGAGGCCGGCACCCTGGCCGAGGCCCGCAACCGGGGCTGGCTGCGCAGCGAGGGCAAGGAGTATGTGGTGGCCGAAGGGGATGTGATGGAGTTCCTCTTCAACGTCTGAGGCTTCCGGGTGTCCCTGTCCGTCGGTTTCATCGGCCTGGGGGCCCTGGGCGCGCCGATGGCCGCCAACCTGCTGGCACGGGGCCTTGCGCTCACGGTCCACAACCGCCGCCGTGACCGGGAGCTGCCCCTGGCCGCCGCCGGAGCCACCCGGGCGGCCACCCCAGCGGCGGCCGCCCGGGGCGCCGATGTGCTGGCCCTCTGCCTGAGCGACGATGCGGCGGTGGCCGCGGTGCTGCTGGGGGAGGGCGGCGACGGTGCCGTCGCCGCCGTGGCGGGCCTGGCCCCCGGCGCCCTGGTGGTCGATTTCTCCACCATCGCCCCCGCCACCTCCCGGGCCATGGCCGCCGCCCTGGCCGGGCGCGGCGTGGCCTACCTGGATGCGCCGGTCACCGGCGGCACCGAGGGGGCCCGGGCCGGCACCCTCGCGGTGCTGGTGGGGGGAGCGGCCGCCGACCTGGAGCGGGCCCGGCCGGTGCTGGAGGCCGTGGGCCGGACGATCACGGCGATCGGTCCGGTGGGGGCGGGCCAGGCGGCGAAGGCCGTCAACCAGGTGCTGGTCGCGGGCAGCTACGCGGCGGTGGCCGAGGCCCTGGCCCTCGGGCAGCGGCTCGGCCTGCCGATGGAGGAGGTGCGGCAGGCGCTGGTGGGTGGGGCCGCCGGCTCCTGGGCCCTCGAGCACCGTGGCGGCGCCATGCTGCGGGGGGAATTCCCGCTCGGGTTCCGGCTGCGGCTGCATCGCAAGGATCTGGCGATCGCCCTGGAGGCCGCCGCCGCGGGGGGGCTGGAGCTGCCGGTGGCCGACCTGGTGGCGGCGATGGAGGACGACCTGATCGCGGCAGGTCACGGCGACGAGGACGTGTCGGCCCTGGCCCGCTGGTTCAGCGTCGGCTCCCGGTGAGCGGCGCTGCCTCCCTACCTTGGTCCGGCTCCTGTGGTGGTGGCCGCCAGGCCGTTGGCTGAATGCTTGCTGCGCCCCTTGCTGAGCCCCTCGCCGCGTCCCCGGCCTCCGCGATCGAACTGCGGGGGCTCAGCAAGCGCTTCCAGGAGGGGGAGAGCGAGCGGACGGTGCTGCAGGCCGTCGACCTGACCATCGCCCCCGGCCAGTTCGTCGTCCTGCTGGGCCAGAGCGGAAGCGGCAAGAGCACCCTGCTGCACCTGATCGGCGGCATCGACACCCCCTCCTCCGGCAGCGTGGCCATCGGTGCGGTGGAGCTCACGGCCCTCGACGAGCGCAACCGCACCCTGTTCCGCCGCGACCACATCGGCTTCATCTTCCAGTTCTTCAATCTCATCCCCACCCTCTCGGTGCTGGAGAACGTCACCCTGCCCGGTGAGCTGGCGGGCCGGCCCCGGCCCGCCCTGGAGGCCGACGCCCGTGATCTGCTCGGCCGGGTGGGGCTGGCCGACCGGGCCTCCACCAGGCCCGATCGCCTCTCCGGCGGCCAGCAGCAGCGGGTGGCCATCGCCCGCGCCCTGCTGCACCGGCCCCTGCTGATCCTGGCCGACGAGCCCACCGGCAACCTCGACGAACACACCGGCGAGCAGGTGCTGGAGCTGCTGATCGACCTCACCCGCCAGCAGGGCCGCACCCTGATCATGGCCACCCACAACGGGGCCATCGCCGCCCGGGCCGACCGGGTGCTGCGCGTGCAGGAGGGCCATCTGCTGGAGGCGTCCGCCCCCGCGGCTGCGGTGCCGGCATGAGCCAGGGGGAGGCATCGCCCGTGGTCCGCAACGGGCCCCTGTGGCGCCTGGCGGCCCGGCGCTGGCGGCTCCGCCCGCTCCAGTACCTGCTCTGCATCCTGGGCATCGCCCTGGGGGTGGCGATGCTGGTGTCGATCGATCTGGCCAGCGGCTCGGCCCAGCGGGCCTTCACCCTCTCCACCGACGCCATCACCGGCCGCACCACCCATCGTCTGGTGGCGATCGGGCCCGGGGGCGTCCCCGACGCCACCTTCGTGGCGCTGCGCCGCCGCTTCCCGGAGATTCCCGCCGCACCGGTGATCGAGGCCTACGGCCGGGCCGAGGAGCTGGACGGTGAACTGCTGCGGCTGGTGGGGGTGGATCTGTTCAGCGAGGCGCCCTTCCGCGGCCTGCTGGGCGGCGACGGCGATGGTCAAGGCGGCGGCGGGGAACCCGGCGGCAGAGGTTTCGTGCCCTTCCTCACCGAGCCCGGCACGGCGGTGATCGCCGCCGACACCGCCGAGCGCTTCGGCCTCCACCCCGGCGCCCCTGACGCCTCCGGCACCCTGCACCTGGATCTGGCCGGGCGGACGTCGGCCCTGCGGCTGGTGGGCAGCGTCAGCAGTGATTCGGCCCTCGAGCGCCGGGGGCTGGAGTCCCTGCTGCTGGTCGACATCGCCACCGCCCAGGACCTGCTGGCCCCCGCCGGCGCCGCCGCGGCCCCGGCGCTGGGCCACATCGATCTGATCCTCGAGGACGCTGCCGAGGAGCAGGCCATCCGTGCCTGGCTGCCGGCGGGGCTGAAGCTGGAGTCGGCGGCGGCCCGCGGCAACGCCGTGCAGCAGATGACGGCCGCCTTCGAGCTCAACCTCACCGCCATGAGCCTGCTGGCCATGGTGGTGGGCATCTTTCTCATCTACAACACGGTCACGTTCAGCGTCGTGCAGCGCCGCAGCCTGTTCGGGGTGCTGCGCTGCCTGGGGGTGACCCGGGGCCAGCTGTTCACCCTGATCCTGGGGGAGGCGGCCCTGTTCAGCCTGGTGGGGTCCCTGCTGGGCCTGGCGCTGGGGGTGGTGCTGGGGCGCACCGTGGTCGGCCTGATCACCCAGACGATCAACGACTTCTACTTCGTGGTCTCGGTGCGGCAGATCAGCCTGTCGGGGTTCACCCTGGCCAAGGGCATGGTCGTGGGGGTGGCTTCGGCCCTGCTGGCCTCGGCCCTGCCCGCCTGGGAGGCGATGGCCACGCCGCCCCAGATGACCCTGCAGCGCTCCAGCCTCGAGGCCGCCTGGCAGCGGCTGCTGCCCTGGTTCCTGCCGGCGGCCCTCCTCAGCGGCGGCCTGGGGGTGCTGCTGCTGCGCTGGGACAGCCGCGGCCTGGTGCCCGCCTTCGCCGGCCTGTTCGCCCTGCTGATGGGGGCCGCCCTGCTGATGCCGCCGGTGCTGGTGGCCGCGATGGAGTCCCTGGGCTGGGCTTCCCGCGGCCTGGGGGTGGTGGCCCGCCTCGCCCCCCGCGACATCCTGCGCTCCCTCAGCCGCACCGCGGTGGCCGTGGCGGCCCTGATGGTGGCGGTGTCGGTGATCGTGGGGCTCTCGATCATGATCGGCTCCTTCCGGGGGACGGTGGTCACCTGGCTCGACCAGACCCTCCAGGCCGACCTGTTCGTCTCTCCGCCCAGCACCACGGCCAACCGGGTGCTGGGCAAGGTGGATCCCGCCATCGTCCGGGCCGTCGCCGCGCGCCCCGACCTGCGGGCCCTGGTCACCTTCAACAGCTTCGACGTGCACCTGGTCGACCAGAACCGGGACATCACCCTGATCGCCGCCGGTGGCGACGTCTCCGCGGGCCGGCGCCCCTATGCCTGGGTCCGCCCGGGCGTTGAGGATCCCTTCGCCGCCCTGGCGGCCCGCGAGGGGGTGATCCTTTCCGAGGCCGTCTACCTGCGCGATGGCCAGGGTGCCATCCCCGAGCAGGTCAGGCTCGAAACCCCTGACGGTGAGCGGAGCTTCCCGGTGGTCGCCGTCTTCTACGACTATTCCTCCGACCGCGGCAGCGTGCTGATGGACCGCTCCCAGGTGGCGGAGCTCTGGCACGACGACAACGTCGCCTCCCTGGGCCTGTTCCTCGCCCCGGGGGTGGAGCCCGAGGCGGTGGCCGCCGAGCTGCGGGAGGGGTTCCGCAGCCGCCAGAGTCTGCTGGTGCAGACCAACGGCGCCCTGCGGCAGGGATCGCTGGAGATCTTCGATCGCACCTTCGCCATCACCGGAGCCCTGCAGCTGCTCACGGTGCTGGTGGCCTTCATCGGCATCCTCAGCACCCTGATGAGCCTGCAGCTGGAGCGGGGCCGGGAGTTCGCCGTGCTGCGGGCCGGCGGCATGACGCCCCACCAGCTGGGGCGCCTCACCCTGCTCCAGACCGGCCTGATGGGCCTGCTGGCCGGCACCTGCTCGATGCCGCTGGGCTACGGCCTGGCCTGGGTCCTGGTGCATGTGATCAACGTGCGCTCCTTCGGCTGGACCCTGCAGATCGCCCTGGAGCCCCGCTTCTTCCTCCAGTCCCTGCTGGTGGCGGTGGGGGCGGCGCTGCTGGCGGGCCTCTACCCGGCCC
The DNA here is from genome assembly GCF_009834675.1 of Cyanobium sp. Copco_Reservoir_LC18. Lineage (NCBI taxonomy): Bacteria > Bacillati > Cyanobacteriota > Cyanophyceae > Synechococcales > Prochlorococcaceae > Cyanobium > Cyanobium sp. Copco_Reservoir_LC18. Next base: position 15,461 of record NZ_ASAC01000017.1, on the reverse strand, counting down.
TGCGCCTCGGCCGCATGAACATCAGCGAGGCCCTGCGGCAGGAATGAAGCACCCCCATCCCCTGCGCTCCCTGCTGGCCCTGGTGGCCGTGCTGCTGCTGAACCTGGCCGGAGCGGCCCCGGCCGGGGCCGGCAGCGGCATCCGCTGGGGGGAGGCGCCGGAGCCGGAAGGATTCGTGCGGGCCTTCAGCCCGCGGGACTGGCAGTTCCCCGCCGACTTCGGCCCCCATCCCGAGTACCGGACGGAGTGGTGGTACTACACGGGCAACCTGGAGGACGACGACGGACGCCCCTTCGGCTACCAGCTGACGTTCTTCCGCCAGGCCCTGGCCCCAGCCGCTCCCTCCGCCGCTGAATCGGCTGGGGCGAGCGCCGGTTCCCCGTGGCGCACCCCCCAGATCTTCTCCGCCCATTTCACCGTCAGCGACATCGCCGCCGGTTCCTTCCTCCAGGAGGAGCGCTTCGCCCGCGGCGCCCTGGGGCTGGCCGGCGCCGAGGCCGACCCCTATGCCGTCTGGCTCGACGACTGGCGCATCAGCACCGAGGGCCCCGACCGGGTGCGGCTGCAGGCCGGCACCGACGCCATGGCCATCGACCTGAGCCTCCGCCAGAGCCGGCCCCCGGTGCTCCAGGGCCAGGACGGTCTGAGCCGCAAGGGGCCCGAGCCGGGCAACGCCTCGCACTACTACTCCCTGGTGCAGCAGCCCACAGAGGGCACCATCACGGTGGCGGGTCGCACCTACACGGTCCGCGGGGTCAGCTGGAAGGACCATGAGTTCTCCACCAGCGTCCTCAGCCCCGGCACCGTCGGCTGGGACTGGTTCTCCGCCCAGTTCGAGGACGGCTCCGCCCTGATGCTGTACGGCCTGCGCCGGGAGGACGGCGGCAAGGAGCCCTTCAGCGGCGGCCGCTGGATCGCCGGTGACGGGGCGGTGGAGCTCGGCGCCGACGACTACACCCTCATGGTGAAGCGCACCTGGCGCAGCCCCCACAGCGGTGCCACCTACCCCGCCGCCTGGACCCTCACCATTCCACGGCTGGACCTGGAGCTGGCGATCACGCCGCAGATGGCCGATCAGGAGCTGACCACGGCCTCCGCCACCTACTGGGAGGGGGCGTTGCGCTACCAGGGCCACCGGGGCGAGCGGCCGCTGCGGGGCCGCGGCTACGGCGAGCTCACCGGTTACGTCGACCGCCTCGATGGCCTGCGGGGTGGGTGATCGGCGAGGATGGCCCCAGCAGGAGCGAAGGGCCATGGCAGCAGCGGACCATCCCGGGACCCCGTCCCCCCCTTCGGCGGAATCTGGCGACGCCGCCGGCACGGCCGCCGAGCATCCCCATAACTTCGAGGTCCAGAAGGAGATCCACCGCCGCATCCGCAACGACCCTGACTACGACGACTGGGAGTACGGCACCGAGCCCCTGCCCCATGAGGCCTGGGTGGAGCGGCAGGCCGCCGCGTCAGGGGAGCGTCCGGCGGGGGCCTAGGCCCCGCACCAGCAGCAGCCCCCCCAGGCAGGCCAGGGCCATCAGCAACCAGAGTCCGGCCCCATGGCCCTGGCCATCCAGCAGCCGGCCGGCGAGCAGGGGCGCGGCGAAGCCGCTGATGGCGAAGCACTGGGACAGCAGCGCCAGGGCCAGGCCCTGGTGCTCGATCGGGCTGCGTTCCACCACCGCTTCGGTGGCGGTGGGCAGGAAGCAGGCCATCCCGAGGGCCAGCGGCAGCTGGGCGAGCAGCAGCAACCCCAGCCCCCGTTCGCTGTAGGCGGACCCCGCCAGCAGCAGGTTGCCGGCCGCGAAGCTGACCAGGCTGACATTGAGGCCCGCCGCCACCGGCCGGCGGGCGAGGGCCTGCCCCACCGGCCACTGGAGCACCAGCAGCAGGGCCAGCTGCAGGCCGATGGTGAGGGCACCGAGGCTCACCGGCAGGGCGCGCCGCTGCAGGCTGCCCCGCACCAGCTCCAGGGGCAGGGCGCTCTGCATCAGGGCCGGCATCGCCGTGGCCAGCACGGCCACCGCCAGCAGCGGCAGCAGGCCGGGCAGCCAGGGGCCCCAGGGGCTGGGGTGGGCCAGCCGCTCCCTGGGCCTCGGATCCGGCAGCTGCCGGCGCGACAGCAGCAGCAGCAGCACCAGCATGCAGCCGATGTCCACGGCGTAGATGCCGCGCAGCCATCCCCGCCAGGCGAGCACCGCCCCCAGCAGGGCCCCGGTGGCGATGCCCAGGGCATCGGCGCTGCGCATCAGGGCGAAGGCCCGGCCCGAGGGCACCGGCGCGCAGCAGAGCGGCACCGCCAGCTCGATCGCGGGCCAGTAGAAGCCCACCGCCATGCCCAGCAGCACCTGCCCCTGCAGGTAGCCGCCGAAGGAGCCGGCGCCCATCAGCCGGGCGTCACCGGCGATGGCCAGCAGGGCCGCCAGCAGCACCGGAACGGCGCAGTTCAGGCCCCGATCCAGCAGGAGTCCGCTGAGGATCCGGCCCAGGGTGCCCGCCAGGGCGGCCAGGGCCAGCCCTTCGGTGACGCGGCCGGCGCTGAACTGGGCCTGGTGGAACACCATCGGCGTCAGATAGAGCACGCCGCCCGCCCCGAGCATCGCGATCAGGCGGATCAGGGCGACATGGCGCAGGGCTGCTGGAAACTGGGTGAACCAGGACCGCGCCCTGGCCCTCCCCTGTGCCTGTTCCACTCCGCCTTCGCCTGTTCAAGGGTCTGCTGGCCAGTCTGCTGATCGCCGGGCCGGCCCCGGCCGGGCCCGTTGCCGCGGCGGAGGTGCTGGAGCTGCGCTTCGATGGCCTGGAGCTGCCGGTGAACCTCGAGCAGCTGGATGGCTGGACCCGCAGCCCGGCCGGCCGGTCCGGCGGCGGGGACCTGGCGGTCTGGCTGGATCTGCTTGACCCCCGCAGCCGCCAGGATCTGAAGATCCTGCTGCGCGCCCCCCTGCTGCGGGACACCAGCTTCGGCGAGCAGCTGCTCGACAGCTGGGCCGGCAGCCAGATGATGGCCCGCCTCGGCGATCTCTTGACCACGGCCGACGGCCGCAGCACCACGGCGGTGCTGCAGACGACCCTGCGCCGGCTGCTGGAGTCGCGCCAGGACGTCTCCACCATCGGCCTGCTGCGGGCCCTGCCGGTGCAGCGGCTGAGCCTCCAGCTCGATGGTCTGTACGAGCTGGCCGTCCAGTGGCGCCAGCAGATCGACCTGCAGCGGCAGGCGCTGCGGCGCCTCCAGGCCCTGGCCCTGCCGGAGCGGCGCACCGTCCCCCTGGCCTTCACCGATCGCACCCCCCTGAGGCCCCGGCGGCTGGGGCTGGCGGTGGGCCACCGCCAGCAGCCCCTGCCGCTGGAGGTGTGGCCGGCACCACCCTCGCCGGCGGCGGCCACCGGCCGTGGAAGCCCGGCCCCGCAGCGGCCCTGGCTGCTGATGATGCCCGGCCTGGGGGGCAATGCCGACCAGTTCGGCTGGCTGGCCAGCGAGCTGGCCGAACGGGGCTGGCCGGTGGTGGTGGTGCAGCACCCCGGCAGTGACGGCCCTGCCCTCAAGGCCGCCCTCGACGGCCAGCGGCCGCCGCCGGGCGCCGAGACCCTGGCCATCCGGCTGGCCGACGTCGAGGCGGTGCTGGCGGCCCAGCGCCGGGGCGAGCTGCCGGTGCGGGGCCACGGGGTGGTGCTGCTGGGCCATTCGATGGGGGCCCTCTCCGCCCTGCTGGCGGCGGGGGTGGTGCCGGAAGCGGGCCTCGCCGAGCGCTGTCGCAAGGCCCTCGACCGCCTGCCGATCGCCAACCCCTCCCGGCTGCTGCAGTGCCAGCTGCCCAGCACCGAGTTGCCGAAGCGCCCCTCCCCCCCCGCCGACCTGCGGGGGCTGGTGCTGCTCAACAGCTTCGGCAGCCTTCTCTGGCCCCGCCGGGGCCTGGCGTCCCTGGGGCTGCCGGTGCTGATGGTCGGCGGCAGCCTCGACCTGGTGACGCCGCCGCTGGAGGAGCAGCTGCGCCTGTTTCTTCAGGGCAGCGATCCCCGCAGCCGGCTGGTGATGGTGGAGGGGGGCAGCCACTTCTCCCCCGTGCGGCTGATGCCCACCGATGAGGTGCTCTTCCGGCTCGACGACGAGCTGGTGGGGGTGGACCCGGCCCGGGTGCAGTCGGCGCTGCTGCGCCTCACCACCGAATACCTCCAGACCCTGGAGCAGCCCCTGCTGCTGCCGGCCCAGCGGCGGGTGCAGCAGGGGGTGACCCTTGATGTGCTCGACGCCGCCGCCGCCCGGCGCTGGAAGGCCGGCCTGCAGCCCTGAGGCTTCGGCCCCGGCTCCGGTCCGGCGCTCAGAAGCGGATACGGGGATCCAGCAGGGCCACCAGCAGGTCCACCAGCACGGTCACCAGCACCACCAGGGCCGCCACCACCACCACGATCCCCTGCACCACGGGATAGTCGCGCTGGGCGATCGCCTCCTGCAGCCGGAAGGCGATGCCCGGCCAGGAGTAGGTGACCTCGATCAGCAGGGCGCCGCCGATCAGGGAGGCCACCGTGATGCCCGTGATCGTCAGCACCGGCAGCAGGGCATTGGGCAGGGCGTGGTGCAGGACCACCCGCCGCTCGCTCAGGCCCCGGCTGCGGGCCGCCTCCACGTAGTCGGAGCCGAGGGCGCGGCGCAGGTTGAGCCGCAGGGCGTTGGTGAAGATGCCGCTGAGCAGCAGGCCCAGGGTGGCCGCCGGCAGCACCAGGTGGCGCAGGCTGCCGACCAGCTGGCCCCAGTCGCCCGCCCGCAGGCTGTCGAGCAGATAGAAGCCCGTGCCCTGCGGCGGCATCAGGGTGGCGGGAAAGCGTCCGCCCACCGGCAGCCAGCCGAGCCAGACGGAGAACACCAGCTGGACCACCATGGCGGCCCAGAAGGGGGGCAGGGCGTAGGTGCTGATGCCGTAGAGGCGGCCGGCCAGATCGATGCGTCCCTCGGGGCGGGCGATGCCGCTGAAGCCCACCGCCAGCCCCGCCACGGCCGCCAGCAGCAGGGCCACCACGCCGAGTTCCAGGCTGGCGGGCAGGCTGGCCTGGATGATGCGGGTCACCGGTTCGCCGTTGGTGAGCGACGTGCCCAGGTCGCCCCGCAGCAGATGGCCGAGGAACCGGCCGTACTGCTCGGCCAGGGGCAGATCCAGACCCAGCTGGCCCCGCAGGGCGGCGCGGGCCGCCTCCGGGGCGCGGGTGCCCAGCAGGGCATCGATCGGATCCCCGGGGGCCACCCGCAGCAGCAGGAACACCAGGGTGGCGATCAGCCAGAGCATCACCGGAGCCAGGGCCAGGCGGGAGGCCAGGTAGCGCGCCAGGTCGGAACGGCGGCTCATGGCACCCGGGCCGCGGCGGCGGGGAGACGGCGCAGCTCCCCCAGCACCACCCGGCCGGACCCGTCGAACCGGGGCTGGCTGACCCCCGGCTGCCCCCAGGCCACCGGCGCACTCAGCCATACCGGCAGGTAGGGGCTGGCGGCGGCGACCCGACGCTGGATGGCCACCAGCAGGGCGGTCCGCTCGGGGCCGTCCAGCTGGCTGCTGCGCTGCAGTTCCTCCTCCAGCCCCGGGGCGGTCCAGAAGGTGCCGCCCAGCACGCTGTTGCCCTCCAGGCAGCGGTTCCCCTCGGCCTTGCTGCAGGAGAGCAGCGGCATCAGGAAGTTCTCCGCATCGGGGTAATCACCGATCCAGTCGTAGAAGAGCATCGTCAGGGCGCCTTTGTCGAGCTGGGAGTAGGCGGTGGTGGATTCCATGCCGCTCACCTCGAGGGTCACGCAGTCGCCCAGGTCCCGGCGCAGCTGGGCCTGCCAGGTGAGGGCGAAGAGGCGGTCGGTGGGGATGTCGGAGCGGTAGGTGAACGGCAGGGTCAGCACCTTGCCCCCGCAGTACCCGGCCTGGCGGTAGAGGGCGCGGGCCCCGGCGGGGTCGTAGGCCGGCCAGGCGGTGGGATCGGAGCCCGGCAGGTCCGGGGGGACCAGCTGGCGCTGGGGGGAACGCAGCCCCAGGGTGACCCGCTGCACGATGGTGGCCCGATCGAGGCTGCGGGCCACCGCCTGGCGCAGGGCGGGCCGGTTCAACGGTGGCTGGTCGGTGAGCAGGGACACCAGGCTGATCTCCTGGGAGGGGCCGACCGCCTGCCGCAGGCGACCGGCCGCCGCGTCCCGCTTCAGGGCCTGCTGGTGGTCGATCTCCAGGCCGGTGCTGAGCAGCAGGTCCACCTCGCCGCTGCGCAGGGCCCCGAACAGGGCGGTGGAGTTGCTCAGAGTCACAAGGTCGATGCCCCCGTTGGCCGGCCGCCGGCCCCAGTAGCGGGACCAGGGCACCAGCCGCTGCTGCTGGCCGCCGAAGAAAGCCAGGGTGTAGGGGCCGGTGCCGACGAAGCGGTCGTTCAGGGGCTTGTCCCGGTGCTGCCGGTAGGCGGTGGGGGAGACCGGGGTCAGGAAGATGGCGCTGAGCAGCCGCGGCAGCGGGCTGAAGGGGCGCTTCAGCACCAGCTCGATCTCGTGGGGAGCGGTGACCCGCACGCTCGCGACCCGTTCGCTCAGCTGGTAGCCGAGGGTGCCGATCGCCATGAAGCGGCGCAGGGAGAAGGCCATGGCGGCGGCATCGAAGCGGGTGCCGTCGTGAAACAGCACCCCCCGCCGCAGGGGGATGCGGGCCCGCATCCCGTCCGGGCTCAGCCGCGGCAGGGCCGTGGCCAGCCGTGGCTCGATGCGGCCGTTGGCGTCGATGGCATAGAGGGGGTCCCCCAGGCCGCTGAGCACCTGCATCACGCCGATGCGCGAGGCCTGGACCGGATCGAGGGAATCGATGCGGCTTTTGGTCGCCACCACCAGGGAGCGGCGCGATCCCGATGGCTGACAGCCCGCCAGCAGCGGCAGGGCCAGCAGCAGGGTGGCGAGGGCCGTGGCCGTCGCGGCCGGCCCGCGCGCTGTTCTGCCCCTGGTCGTCGGCAAGACCTTGCGATCCGGTGGCGCCCATTCAAGCGGCCTGTCCAGCGCAGGCCCGACGGCGGAGCTCAGGGGGTCCGTCGCTGGCTCCTGGGGCGCCGCCCGCGCAGGATCTCCAGCTGCCGGACCAGCTGCTGGAGCAGGGTGAGGGAGGCCCCCGGCCGCTGGGCGCCGGCGGCGAAGGCGGCGGCGAACCCCACCGAGGCGATGCTCACCCGCACCACCCCCTGGCCGAGGGCCCAGACGTCGGTGGGGGCTGGGCCGCTGATCCGGCCGGAGGCGCGGGTCTCCGTCTTCTGGAGCTCATCGAGCAGGCTCTGCTTCAGCTCGCTGAGCGGCAGGCTGAGGGCCGCCGGGGGCAGCTGGGGCCGGGGGGCCGGAAGCCGGGAGAAGCGGGCCTGCAGGTCCTCCGGGCTGGTGGCCGCTTCGATCGCCTGGCGGATCTCCGTCACCCGTGTGTCGAGCACGTTGCGCTGCATCGCCTGGGCGCCCTTCGCCTGGGAGAGGAGCCGCCAGGTGGCGAAGCCCTGCAGGGGCACCAGCAGCAGGAAGGCGAACACCACGACGATCGCCCATTGGCGGGCGATGGCCAGCCTCGCCCGCAGGAAGCCGTTGGTGGGCTCGATGTAGAGCCCGAGGTGCAGCAGCAGGAACCCCAGCAGGGCCAGCAGCGCGGTGTTGACCATGCGGTTGGTGAACCGCAGCTGCCAGGAGGGACTGAGGAGGGCGAGGGGCAGGGAGTCGACCAGGACGAACGCCAGGAACACCAGCAGCAGTCCGCCTCCGCTCCAGGCGAAGAGGCGGCTGAAGCCGGCGATCGTCTCCTCACGGCTGGCGGAGTGGTCAGGCATCCGAGGTCCGGGCTGGACAGGGTGGTGCGGGCTGGCCAGCGGCCCAGACCTTAGGGGGGCCCACCCGCGTCGTCAGGGCGCGGCGGACGGTCCGGCGGACCGACCCAGCCGGCCGACTGAAGCGTAAACCGGGCAAGTCTGAAGGTAGGCTGATAAAGTGGTGAAACACTCCTGGTTGTACATGGTGCGCTTCCCTGGGTTGGGTGCCTTCGGTCTGAGGCGTTTCCGCCCGTCCGCCCATCTCTACCCTCCCCTGGTCCTGGTCAGCTGCCTGATCGCCAGCACGGCGGCCCCGGCCGAGAGCAGCCTTGGCCACGAGGCCCTGGCCGAGCTTCGGGAGCTCCGGGAGCTGCTGGTCCCCGGTTTCGGGCGGGAGCCGGAGATCCGCATCGGCCTCGGTGGGATTGGCCTGAGCAACCCCGTCACGGGACTGGTCGTGCCCCCTTTCCTGCCCGGCTCCCCTTCAGGGTCCGTTTCCATCATCGATGGGTTCGTCGTTCCCACGGGCTTCTTTCTGGCGCGCTCCGGCGACGGGCCCGGCCGGGGCAGCTTCCGCCTGACCAACCCCCTCGCCTTCCGCTGGGCGGGGACGGCGACAACTGCGCCGCTGCAGCTCACCTGGCAGGCCGGAACCCTCTTCGACAACGTCTTCGACGGCTCCACGGGCGCCTTCGTCCCCTTCCGGATCGTGCCGGCCGGCTCCCCCTCCTTCGAGCCGGTGCTTGCCCTGGTGGCCGAGCCCGCCGACCGGACCGACGACCCCGGGGTGGGGGATGGCGTGTTCGAGACCGCCCTGCTTCCCCCGGCCCCGGCAAGCCCCGCCGGCGGGCAGCCTGGGGGCGGCCCCGGCGGGCTGCCCGGCGGCGGCCCCGGCGAGCTGCCCGGTGATGGCGGCGACGGCCCCTCCGGGCAGCCCGGTGGTGAGGGGGAGGCTGCCGACCCGGCCTCCGTGCCCGGTCCCTTGCCCGTGGCCGGGGTGGCCCTGGCCTGGCGTTGCAGCCGCCGGCTGCGGCAGCGCCTGCGCCAGGGGCGCTGATTCAGGGGCGCCGTGATCGTCGTCGACGCCCACCAAACAGCGATTGGCTCCACCCCGACATCCTCTCCTGGAGCGTCAGTGGAGATGGGCCGAACTGGGCCCCGGCGGCGAAGCCGATGAAGAAACCGATCGATGCCACCAGCGTGCGCGCCGCGTTCTGGAGGGCTGCCCAGATCTGGGTAGGTGCGGTCGTGCTGGCGATGCGGTCGACGTAAAGATTCTGGGATCGCTCGAGGTTCGCGATGATCGATTTCTGGACCTCGGCCAGGGGTCTGGTGAGGTCTTCCGGTGCCAGCTGAAGGCGGACTCCCTCAAGCCGTGACAGCTTCTGCTGCAGGTCGGCGGTGCTGGTGGCGGATTCGATGACTCGCTTCAGGGGGGCCACCCGCCGGTTGGCCTGTCGGATCAGGGTCTGCTGGTTGGTCTTGGCATCGGTGTACGACCTCCATGTGGCGAAGCCCTGCAGTGGAATCAGCAACAGGAAGCCAATGGCGGCGGCCATCGCCCACTGGCGCAACGTGAGGAGACGCTTGCGGATGCGGACGTTGGCCGGGTTGAGGATCGCCGCGAGGTGGACGCAGGCGAATCCCACCAGGGGAATCGACCCCAGGGACAGGATCCGCGCCACAAAGCGCAGCTGCCAGTTGGGATTGAGCAGCTGGAAGGGCAGGGAATCCACGATCGCGTAGCCCAGGAAGACGAGAAAGAGGCCCTTCCCGACCGCCATGAGCAGGTCGCTCCCTGCGATCTTGGTCGCGGTTCTCTCGTCGATGGGTCCACCGTCCGGATCGGCGCCCGGGTCGATGGTCTGACCGGTCAGGGGATGGAGCATTGTTGGGTGGAATCCTTTCGGCAGATAGGGGGATGGCGCAAAATTAGCCTCCCCGTGACGTCCGATCTCCTCTTTCAGCTACAGGGTCCTCAGGCTGGCAGCCACCGCCTGCACCTCCTGTAGCGCTTCAATGGCTGTGAGGGCTTCGCGGAAACGGGCTTCCAGCACCTCGTGGGTGATCGTCACGATTTCGGCGGCCCCCTTGTGGCCGGCGAACTGAACGATCGACTGGATCGAGACGCCCGCATCGCCGAAGCAGGTGCCGATCTTGCCGATCACCCCGGCCTCGTCGCGGGTGCGCAGGCGGACGTAGTTGCGGTGGCTTGTGCGGGAGCTGTCCACCAGGGAGCAGCGGCGCCAGCGGCTCGCGGCCAGCAGGGGATCCAGGCCTGCCTGAGGCCCACTCACCCTGCGGATGCCGGCGATGTTGAGGATGTCAGCCACCACCGCCGAGGCGGTGGGGCCCGCCCCCGCCCCCGGGCCGTAAAACATCACCTGACCCACCGGGTCCCCTTCCACGAGGATGGCGTTGTTCACCCCGTGGACTCCGGCCAGGGGGTGGGACTTCGGCAAGAGAGTGGGATTCACCCTCACGTCCAGCAGCGCGCCGCCCTCGGCGTCGTCCCCCATATGTTCCGCCACCGCCAGCAGTTTCACCACAAAGCCCAGCTGGGCGGCGTAGGCCACGTCACGGGCGTCCAGACGATCAATGCCCTCGGTGGCGATGCCGGCGCGGGAAACGGTCCCTCCGTAGGCCAGCCCCGCCAGGATGGCGATCTTGTCTGCCGCGTCGCTGCCCTCCACATCGGCCGCCGGATCCGCTTCGGCGTAGCCAAGCGCTTGGGCCTCGGCCAGAACCTCCCCATAGCCGGCCCCGTCGTCGGCCATGCGGCTGAGGATGTAGTTGGTGGTGCCGTTGATGATGCCGCTCACGCGCCGGATGCGGTTCCCCCCTAGGGACTGCTTGAGGGGCTCGATGATCGGTATGCCCCCTCCCACGGCCGCCTCGATCAGCACGTACACCCCACGCTCGGCGGCGGCGGCGGCGATCTCCTCGCCGTGGCGGGCGATCACCGCTTTGTTGGCGGTCACGACGGACTTGCCGGCGGTGATGGCCCTAAGGATCAGAGTCCGGGCCGGCTCCAGACCCCCCATCACCTCCACCACGATGTCCACCGTCGGGTCGTTCACCACCAGGAGGGGATCGGTGACCAGGCTCTCTGGGGGCAGGGTCACGGGCCGGGACCGCTGGGGATTGCGAACGGCCACCCGGCGCAGGGCGAGATCCGCCACCATCGGGTGGCGCCCCTCTGGACTGGTGAGGATGGAGGCCACACCGGCTCCCACCGTGCCCAATCCGAGCAGGCCAACACCGATGGTCATGGGAAAGAGATACGGACGACATCGATAGTAGAAAGGCCCCTCACCACCAGTCGCCACGGCTCGGCGTCGAAGCTTCCATCTCCGTTCATGGCAATCGACCTGATGGCCCCAGCGCAGAAGGACCTTGGCAGAACGCCAAAGCGGCACCCTGTGGACTTGCGATGGGCTGCCTCGAGGACGGCCGGCATGCAGGAGGGCTGTCGTCACCGCGGGCGGGGCGGGGCAAAACGGTAACGAGGACTACGTTTTGCTGGTTTGTTCTTGGAGGTTTTTTGGCGGTTTTTTCACTGGTTGATGAGATCCTGAGATAGCAATCTGGAAAAAAGGCTGAAATCTTCTCTCCATTTTCCAGGATCCCGTCCAGGACAGTGTTTCCCAGAAATCGAGTTGTTGGTGGTGGCAATCTAGGCTTTAATCCGGGCTTTTCTGTGTTGAGCGTGAATCAGCCCTGAATGTGACAGTGGCCGGAGAGTGAACCCCGAGAGAGCATGATGGGAGAATGAAGCTAAACAATTGCCCTCCGTGAGGCGTTGCCATTTTGTGCCAATGACAAAGCTGCACACTTGACGTTGCGTTCCATTGCAGGGACCATTGTTCGCATACTCTCCGAGGACTGCTGATCAAATGATGCGCGACATCGGCAATCCCAAATGGCGAACTGGCTTCATCAATCAGCATTCCCCCTCCCACCCCATGACCTCAACGCTATCGCGGCCGTCGGCTTCCTCCCCTTCCCGTTTCCCCTCTTCCCTGAGGTTCCAGGCCGCCCGACAGCCCTCTTCCACCCACTGCAGAATTGGGGACTTCCGAATCGTCGATCCTCCATTTTCCATTCCCCAGGAGCAACTGTTCACTTTTCTCGTGGGCATCTTCGCCCGAGCCGCCGTTGCCCAAGGGGAACACACTTCTTTCGAGTCCGCAAGTGCCCTCTACGCCAAGCTGTTCGACCGCTTCGGCTGCAGTCCTAAGCAGCTTTCGCGTCGGTTCACCTACACTGAGGATTTCCTGCTCCCCCCCGAAGAATGGAAGGTGTTTGACCCTGAAGATCCTCTCAGTCTCGGGGGATGGAGCCGCCGTCGTGAAGCCTTCAAGCGGTTCACTGAGAAAATCTTCGATGAGTTGTTCTCTGGTCAGAGGGTGAAGCCTGCCAATCTCCTACACGTCACCTGCACGGCCTACGAATCCCCCAGCGCACCGCAGATACTGGCCAGTTCCCAAGGCTGGAGTTCTACCACGGTCACCCAGGTGTACCACCACGGTTGCCACGCATCGGTCCCTGCCCTGCGTGTCGCTTCCGGGCTGGTGGCCGGTGCCATGGCCCAGGGCCGACCGGAGGAAGCCACGGTGGACGTGGTGCACACGGAACTGCATACCCTTCATGCGGATCCTGTCCGACGGACCCCTGACCAGATCGTTGGTCACAGCCTGTTCGGCGATGGGGTTGTCGCCTACAAAATGTGGTCACCCGGGGCATCCAACAGGGGATCTCACCGTTCTTTCGAGCTGCTTGCCACCCATGAGTACATCATCCCAGAAACCAGCGAGTTGATGCAGTGGAGCATTGTCGACAGTGGCATGCACATGATCTTGGATAAGGCCATTCCTGATCGGATTGCTGACCATGTCAACACATTCCTCCATGACCTCTACGAACGGGCAAGACTGGTGAAGTCCCGTGACTTCCCTGATTCCTTACTGGCCATTCATCCAGGCGGACCACGCATTCTGGATAAGGTCAGAGACGCTCTGAATGTCACTGAAGATCGAATGGCCTGGTCGCGCAGGATCCTGCATGATCGTGGAAATCTCTCCTCGGCGACCGCTCCCCACATGTGGGCTGACATCCTGTCGGATGATTCCATTCGCTCTGGTACTCTCGTCACGACGATTGTCTTCGGACCTGGACTTACGGCTGCAGGAGCAATCCTTCGCGTTGTCTGAAATACTATTCCCATCGAAAAGTGGTTGGAGATTTTCCAACCACTTTTTTGGCCAGGTAATGATTTAGTTCCCCCTTTCTCCGATGAGAAGAACTTCATCACAAGGCAGGGGAATATCGCGAAAAGCTTTGAAGCCGCAGTCAGCAGCGATCTCCCGCAGCCTCCTGGTGCTGTAGAACCGTCCCTTCCCGCGGGCCAGGGCGAGAAAGTAGATGCCCATCAGGCTGTTGATCAGGGGGCCGCGGCCATGGTCGGCTGTGACAGGAGTGAACACCACCAGCTTCCCCTTGGGTGCGAGTGCTTCCCGCGCCTTGGTGAGCAAGCCGCTGATTTCCTCGGGCGAGAGAATATCGATCACATGGGCGCAGAGGATGATGTCATAGCCGCCGGGAAGGGAATCCTGCAGCAGGTCCACTCCGGCCGTCTTCAGTCGCGAGGCGTGCGGATGGGTTGAGAACGACTGGCTGGTCCGCTCGATCACCACAGGTAGATCTGCCACCGTCACCTTGGCTTCGGGATGGTGGGTGACGATGGCCATGGCCAGGTCGCCGTCGCCACCACCGAGATCCAGGATGTTCACGGGCCCGGAGAAGACGCTCTGGCGGGCGACGGTCTCCCGGTTGATGCTGCTGTAGGCCCGCATGAACTTCGAGAAGATCGGGCCGTTGACAGGATCGTTGGCCACGGCAGCATAGAAGTCCTGCCGGTCATGGCCGTACAGCCGGCTCAGGCCCTCCGGCTTGCCATTTCGGACGCTGTCCTCCAGAGACAGCAAGGCGGGGGCGATGACGGTGTCGGAGTAATCGAGCCAGGAGCGAAGGAAAGACTCCTTCCTGAGCAAGGTAGTGTAGGAGCGCCGCACCCTCCAGCCGCGGCCGCAGCGGGATAGCAGACCTGCGCCCGCCAAGGCGTGGAGGAGGATGTCCACCCCGTCTGGGGAGCAGTGGCAGAGGCGGGCCAGGTCATGGCCATGACTGCCGGGGGGATCGATCAGGGCATCGAGAATCCCGGTGTTCGCGGCTGCCACCAGGGATCGCTGGGCGAGGGTGCCGGCAATGGTTCGCTCAAGCGGGGCGGGATCCGCCAAGAGGCGTTGCAGCACGCGGCGAATGCTGCCCGCCAGCGTGCGAGCGGGTTGGGCGGTGGCTGGAGTGATCGGTACGGAAATCATTCGTCTGGAGGATCAGCAGCGGCTTCAGCCATGTCAGGTCGGATGACAGACTGAAAAGGACTGGAAAGATCCATGAGTCGAATCTTTCCAATGCTCTGGGAATGGCCCGCTATGGCTGATTTAATCTAGGATGATTCTTTAACCCAAAAATGAGAATCAATGGGAAATCCGCATCAATTTCCCTCGAACAATGATGAGATCAGGTCGTTGGCTGTGTAGCGCCACCAGGTTGTTCCGGCTGACATAGGGGAGTGAGGCCGACAGGGTTGTGGTGCGACCCAGCAGCCCTAGATCTCACACCCCATGCAGACACCCCCGAACGCCCGCCAGATACCGATCGGTTGGGAACGCCGGATCCGGCAATATCTCGACGCGGGCACTGGCCTCGCTCAGTTGGCAGCAGGCCACGGGATCAGTGAACGCACCGCCCGCAAGTGGCTGGCGCGCTTCCGTTCAGATGGGCCAGTGGCACTGGCGGATCGACGGAGTGTTCGCCTCAGCCAGCGGCGGACGCTCGATCCGCAGTCCCTGCAGCAGGCCGTGGAGCTCAGGCACCAGCGCTGCACCCTCCGCAAGATCGCCCGACCGCTGCTGGTGCCCATCGCCAACCTGGCCCTGGCGATGCGGCGCCTGGGGCTGATCCGTCTGCGCAACATCGATCCGCAGCACTTGCGCTTCTGCGAAGCAGTGTCCACCGGTGCAGCGCTACCAGTGGGAGAAGCCGGGCGACATGATCCATGTCGACATCTAGCCGCAGCCTTCTCCGAAGGAGTAGCAACTGGCCCGCTTTGAGCGGGTCGGCCACCGGATCTACGGCGATCCGCGCAACGGCACCTCACCCGGGGCTGGCTGCGAGAAGGTCCACGTGGCTGTGGATGACGCCACCCGGCTGTCCTCCATCGAGGTCCTGTCCGACGAGAAGCGCCCAATCACGGTGGGCTTCCTGAGCCGCGCGGTGGCCTGGTTCAACGGCCAGGAATCGAGTGCCGACGGGTGCTCACAGGCAACGGCTCGGCCTACAAGTCCCATGGGTGGCGAAAAGACTGCCAGGCCCTGGGATTGAAGGCGAAGCAGACCAGCCCCTACACCCCAAGGACCAACGGCAAGGCCGAGCGGTTCATCCAGCCGCAGGCTTCTGCGAAGCAGTCGACCCTTCTGGAGGAGTGGGCCTGCGTGATGCCCCACGGCACCTGGTCCGCCAGCAACGCCCTGTAGCAGGCCTAGCTGCGGCTCTGTACCGGCCGCCGGTGCCTCATGGGCCGGGTGGCCTCACCCCCCCCCCCCCCCCCCCCCCCCCCCCCGCCC
>NZ_ASAC01000013.1:0-27598 GCF_009834675.1 Cyanobium sp. Copco_Reservoir_LC18 | reverse complement strand
GGGGGGCCCCCCCCCCCCCCCCCCCCAGCAGCGGCTCGCTCAGCTGCCGGCCTGAACAACCTGGTTGTAAGACACAGTGAGGCGGCGAGTGGTTATCCGAAGTGGCGTTCCGGTCCCTGAGCCTCGCCCTTCTGATGGGGAGGTCGCCCCACCCGCAGGTCCCGGGGGTGCCGTCGCCGGTGAGCGTCCTCATGCGCCGCGGTCCCAGGCGGGGGCGCCGTTTCCTCCCTGGGCAGCCTCCAGAAGGCCCCACGGTTGTTGCGGTTCTCTAACAGGCTTCCACCGGATCGGTTAAGGTCCCATTCATGCCTTACTATGCGGTGGCTTCGTGCACCGTGACCTCCCCCCATGGCACCTACCCTCCACTCTCTCCTCAAAGGAAGAGCTCTTCTGAAATTCATCCTCCCTGCGGCCGCTGTCACCGGCGCCCTCACCATTGGCGCCCCCTCGGCCCAAGCCCTGCAGATCGGCAACCTCGAGTTCGCTGATGGCACTGGTGATTTCGCCAGCCAAGTCAATGTTCTGGACCCCACCGACACCTTCAGCGTCCTCTTCAACACGGGCGCTAACCCGGTTGCATTGGTGAGCGGTGCCGGTGGTCTGTTTGTTCCTTCCTTCGCTCCCGCTCCTCCTTCGGCGGCTGTCGGAGTGTCGGCTGCCCTGGCCAACTTCACCTACTTTGCTCCGGTGAGCCCGTTCCAGGCTCTTTACACCCTGAATAGCGACACCGCCTTCACCTTTGCCAACGGCGTCTCGGTCGGGATCTTCGGTGGTGTCCAGTTCCTCGTCTCCCAGGGAACCACGGCAGTTCAGGTGGAAGTTACCCAGAACTTCGCTCCCGAACTCACTTCCTTCGTCACGGGTCTCCCTGGCGGGCCTGTGACTGTGTCTGCTGGTGCCTTCACCTTCAACGACACGATCCAGCCCACGGGTGGTTCCTACTCCGCCCAAGTCAACATCAAGCGGGATGCCCACGAAGTCCCCGGCCCCCTCTCCATCCTGGGTGCCGGTGCTGCTTTCGGCTACTCCCGTCGCCTGCGCAAGCGCGTCAAATCGGCCGCCGTTTCCTCCTGATTCGTCAGTCTCTCTGGGCTGAACCTCCTAGGCATTTAGACCCTGCTCGTACGAGCGGGGTTTTTTTTATGCATGCAGCGGCACGTCTTCTTGGGAGGGGGAGCTCCGCTCTGCCAGAGGCAAGCCCCGTCGCCTTCAGCTGGAGGGTTCGGCCGTCAGGCGGGTGGCCTCTAGCCGTGCCGCCTGGGCCTGCATGGTTCGGAAAATGTTCAGGAATCCGTTGGCCCGGGACGGGGTGAGGCTGGCTTGCAGGCCCGTGGCGGCCAGGAAGGAGGGATCAATCGCCGTCACCTGCTCCGCCGTCAGACCTTCCATCCCTTCAATCAGCAGAGCCAGCAGCCCCTTGGTGATCTGGGCATCGGAATCTCCCTGCCAGTGCAGGGTGCCGTTGGCCAGCTGCCCCACCACGTACACCTGGGAAACACAGCCCTTCACCTTGAAGGCGTCCTGCCGGAAGACCTCGGGCAGCGGCGGAAGTTTCTTGGCCAGCCAGAGCACGAATTCATAGCGGCGTCGTGGATCCTGGGTGCCGCTCAGGCGATCCACCAGACGATCGAGGGTCGGACTGCCGTAGCTCATTGCCCGATCCTATCGATTCAGGATCGCTTCCCATGACGTGCGGCAAGCCCCAGCCCGCCGATCAGGGCGAGGCCGGTGAGGGCCCAGGGGAGCGGACCACTCAACCGGTTCAGACGACGGACCGTCCCGGGCACCTCACCGCTGAGACCGCTGGGCACGGAGACTCTGCCAGCATCCTCCGGTGAGAGATAGTCCCGGTGTCCAGGCCCCGCATCCACCTGGATCTCCCAGTCGCTGCGGGCCCCCGGCGGAAGGGTGAAGGCGAGGCGGCCGTCAGGGCCTGTCTTGCCGATCGCGATGGCTTCACCCCCATCAGGAGGCAGCAGCCGGACGGTGGCATCACGGGCTGGATCCCCGCTGGAGAAGTGGCTCTCAAGTTCCAGTGTCCCTCCACTGGCGGAAGGGAGATAGTCGAGGGTGCTCTGGATGCCGTGGGCCCGGGCGGAGGGGGCCATGAAGGCGGCGACCCCACCCAGTAGGGCCAGAAACACGAAACGACGCGCCATGGGAAACCTCAGGAGGCTTTCCAGCGACTATCCCGCATTTTCCCCACCTGGACCATGCGAGCCATCGAGCTCACCATCATCGAGAGGGCATTGTTGTCCTGGCTGCGGTTCTCAAGCTCGGCCGCCAGCACCCGTTCAGCGGCGGTGAGAGCCAGCCTGTTGTTGCTCCTGCCCGGGTGAGTCAGGGGTCGGAGGCCTCTGGGGGTCAGGTCCAACAGCGCAAGGGGTGACTGAGTGGATCCTCGCAAAGGGCGGTCGCTCCTGCTTTCACCGGCCCCGTTGGTTCATGGGTTGCAATGTTCCCTGCTGCCGGCTCGATCCAGTGCAGGCCCTCCTCATCGAGCCAGCCGGAGACTGGAATGTCCCACGGATCCGATGGCAACGAGGCGGCGACGCAGGCCCCCGGCAGAACTGCCAGGGCAGGCACGGCCCGCCAGCGGGGATCGGCCCGCAGCCGGTCGTACCAGCCCCCGCCCGAGCCAAGCCGCAGCCCTGCGGGTG
Source organism: Cyanobium sp. Copco_Reservoir_LC18 (assembly GCF_009834675.1). Taxonomy (NCBI): domain Bacteria; kingdom Bacillati; phylum Cyanobacteriota; class Cyanophyceae; order Synechococcales; family Prochlorococcaceae; genus Cyanobium; species Cyanobium sp. Copco_Reservoir_LC18. Next base: position 24,938 of record NZ_ASAC01000013.1, on the reverse strand, counting down.
ACACCGCCAGCGCTGGCACCAGCAGCAGGGCCAGGGCCTCCGGCTCCAGCGGGGTGCCCACCAGCGGGGCGGCGATGCCACAGGCATCGGGTTCCAAAGGATCCCCTGGGCTCCAGGGGAGATACATCAGGCCTGCTCCGGGGCGGACGGCGGGCAGGGCCAGTGGCCCGGGCGCCTGCTCCGCCAGGATTCTCAGGTCGGGCTCCGCGGCCAGGGGCCAATAGAGCCCCAGATGGTGGCCGGCCGGTACCCGGCCGGGAAGTTCCCTTCGGGCGACCGCCACGATGCCTGCGGCCGCCTCCGGAAGGCTCAGCCGGCGTGTCCGGCGAAATCGCCGCCGCAGCTGTGATTTCTCGGACCCCTCCATCCCAGGAAAAATGGCTGACGATCAGGATCGCCCATCGCCTGTCTTCACCGCTGAAACCAGCCGGTCAACGCCACCGCCAGCGCGTCGGCGGCGTCGTCGGGGCGGGGGGGGTGCTCCAGATCCAGCTCCCGCATCACCGCCGCCAGCACCTCGTCCTTCTCGGCGTGGCCGGAGCCGGCCAGGGCCAGCTTGATCTGCATCGGCGGGAACTCCACCACCGGAACGGCCAGGCGAGCCAGGGTCATCATCACCACCCCCCGGGCCTGCACCACCGCGATGGTGGTGCTGGAGCGGTAGAAGAAGAACTTCTCCACCGCCGCCAGCTGGGGCCGCCAGCGGCGCACGATCACCCGCAGATCGCGGGCGATCTCCACCATCCGATCCCCGTCGCTGCGGCCGGGTTCGGTGCGGATCATGCCGCAGTCGAGCAGGCGCTGATGGCCGCCTCCCGCGGCGGAGCGACCTTCCACATCGATCACCCCGTAGCCGACGCGCGCCAGCCCGGGATCGATGCCCAGAATCCTCACCCCGCCAGGGCCAGCTGGAAGGCGGAGGGGTCGCCGGCGGGGCGGTCGAACACCTTGCAGAACGTCTTCACCACCCGTTCGCCGGAGTCGATCTGCTCGAGGGGGTCCTTGCGCAGCCGGTGGCGCAGGCAGCAGGCCACCACCCGGGCCACGTCGTCGTCACTCACCTCCAGATGGCCCTCGAAGGCGGCCAGGGCCCGGGCGGCCCGGTTGGTGACGATGTCGCCCCGCAGGCCGTCCACGTCCAGTTCGCCGCAGACCGCCGAGATGCGGATGCGCAGCTCGTCGTCGATGGCCACCTGGGGCAGCCGCTCCTGGGCCTCCACCACCCGGGCCTGCAGGGCTTCCTGGGTGCTCTGCAGCCGGTCGCTGAAGCTGTCGGGGTCGGCATCGAAGCTGGTGCGCTGATCCACCACCTGCACCCGCAGCTCCGGGTCGCGCACGGTGCGCACCTCCACGCTCATGCCGAAGCGATCCAGCAGCTGGGGGCGCAGCTCGCCCTCCTCCGGATTGCCGGAGCCGATCAGCACGAAGCGGGCGGGGTGCCGCACCGACACCCCCTCCCGTTCCACCGTGTTCCAGCCCGAGGCGGCCGAATCCAGCAGCACGTCCACCAGGTGGTCGTCGAGGAGGTTGACCTCATCCACGTAGAGCAGGCCGCGGTTGGCCTTGGCCAGCAGCCCGGGCTCGAAGGCGCGCACGCCCTCGCTGAGGGCCTTCTCGATGTCGATCGTGCCGCAGAGGCGGTCCTCGGTGGCCCCCAGCGGCAGGTCGACCATGGGCACCTGGCGGGCCTCCACGGGCAGCTGTTCGCCCCGCTCGGCCCGCTGGCGCACCTCGCTGCTCTGCAGGTCGGGGTCGCTGGGCGAGCTGTTGTACGGGTCGCCGGCCACCACGTCGATCGCCGGCAGCAGATCGGCGAGGGCCCGGATGGTGGTGGATTTGCCCGTGCCCCGGTCGCCCATGATCATCACCCCGCCGATGCGGGGGTCGATCACGTTGAGCAGCAGCGCCAGCTTCATCTCCTCCTGCCCGACGATGGCGGTGAAGGGGAAGACCCTGCGCTTCCTGGTTGGCGTCACGGACGGCTTGCGGGCGGAGCCCCGGATTGTTTCACAGCCGCCCCTGGGGCCGCCCCCGGAGCCACCGGCGTCGTCACCGGAATCAGTGACAGCACCTGGGGCGGGGTGGCATCGGCCGGGTAGATGAGCCGCACCCGCCCCTGCCGTTCCTGACCGGGGCGCAGGCTGACCGTGCCCAGGGGCGGGCCCTCCTGGCCGGCCCGCAGCACCAGATGGAACCGCCGTCGTCCCCCCGGCCCGCCGGCGGCGTTGTCGAGGCCGCTGACCTCCACGGTGCCCCGGAACATCACCGCCCGCGCCGGGGTGGTGTGGAAGCGCAGGCCGCCCAGGGGCTGGTCGGTCTTGATCGGCGATTCCAGGGCCAGGGCCAGCTGCACCGGCCGGGGGGTGTCGTTGCGCAGCGGCAGGCTGAGGTCGTAGGTGACGCCGTAGTTGCCGTGGGCGGCCCAGGCGGTGCCCGGGTAGAAGGCGCGCAGGGGGGCCGTCTGCACCTGGCCGGTGCCCAGGGTGCCCCGCTCCAGGGACGCGATCGGCCAGGAGATCGGTGCCCGGCTCACCGAGAGGGTGGGGCGGCCCGGATCGGTGATCCGCCCCGTCCAGGCGCTGCCCTCCTGGACCCCGCTGACGCGGGAGTAGATCATCGGACCGCTGGCCCCCCGGGGGCTGGGGCTGTGCTCCTTCGGGCTGAGGCCGCCCTGCAGCAGGCGCTGCCAGACGGCCGGATCGGGCGGACGATCCACGGGGCCGAAGGCGGCCAGGGTGGCCACATCCACCGGACCGTCGCTGTGGAGGCGCAGCTGCAGGTTGAGGCCGTTGAGCAGCGGATCGAGGCCCCGTACCGGCAGCGGCAGCACCATCAGGGTGCTGAGCTGCCCCGCTGGCAGCGTCCAGCCCTCCGGCACCAGGGGGCTGCGCTGCTGGGCCAGGAGTTCGGTGGCCACCCGGCTGCCGGGGCCGGCCCAGATCGGGGTGGTGCCCTGCTCCATCAGGGCCGGCAGGGGCAGAAACGGGGCCGAGGGCTGGTCGGGGTCCACCGACTGGGACAGGGCGGTGGAGCCGGCCACGGTCCGCAGCTTCACCGGGCCGCTGCCCCGCGGGGCCGCCACCACCGCCAGCCAGAGGGTGGAGTCGAGGCTTTCGGGGGTGCCGGCGTAGATGTGATGGCTGAACAGCTCGAAGGGGCCGCTGACGGCCGCGTTCAGGTGCGCTGACGGCACGCCCAGGGGGCGCCCGGCGTAACCCCGCTGGCCATCGAAGGTGGACAACAGGATGCCGGGACCCTTGATCACCTCGGGGTTGTTGTCGTTCACCATCGGCACGGCGTCCAGCCGGCCCGGCAGGGGGGCCACCGTCCCCGGGCGCAGCACCGGCGGTGTCGGAGCGGGTTGCGGTGATGGGGAGGGCTGGGGCTGGGCCAGCAGCGGACCGCCCAGGGCGGCCAGAGCCAGGGTGGGCAGCACCAGGGCCCGGATGGGGGCGTTCATCAGCGTTTGACGAGGGTTTTGGTGACGGCCCCGGCCATCGACCGGATCAGCTCGGCGGAGCGGGGGTCATTGAACGGGCCCTTGACCATCACGGCCAGGACGGCCCGCTGACCGTTGGGCAGCTGGATCAGGGCGGTGTCGGAGTAGGCGATGCCGATGTCGCCGGTCTTGTTGTAGACGGTGATGCCCTCCGGCAGCAGCTCGCTGTCGGGATCGGAGGAGTCCTTGCCCAGGCCCATCAGCAGCCCGAGCGGGATCAGGGTGTTGGTGCGGGAGGTGCCCATGATCTCGCGGAACAGGTCACGGGCGCGGGGCGTGAGCTTGTCGCCGGTGTCCACCAGGGCGATGGAGCGGGCCAGATCGCGGGAGCTGGTGGTGTTGGTGCCGTCCAGGTCCGGCAGCCAGTTGTTCACCACCGTGGCCGTCAGGCCGAGGCTGCGGAAGCGGCCGTTGAGCTCGGTCTTGCCGCCGAGGCGGCGGATCAGCAGGTTGGTGGCGGTGTTGTCGCTCACCCGGATCATCTCGGTGGCCGCCTCGAAGAAGGGGAAGCGGGTGCCCAGGGGCTTGCTGGCCATCCAGCCGGCGCCGCCGCCCACCACCTCCTTGGTGAGCGGCATGGGCTCGTTCCAGCGCACCTTGCCGCGGTCGAGATCCTCCAGGCCCGCCAGCAGGATCGGCACCTTGATCGAACTGGCCGCCGACAGGGGCAGATCCGGCTGCAGCTCGGCGTAGCGGCCGTCATCCAGCACCAGCAGGAAGCCACTGGCGGTCAGACCCTTCTGGGCCGCCGCCAGCCGGGCCCACTGCTGGCTGAGGCCGACGAGTTCCTGGCGCGGTTCGAACCGTCCCAGGGCCATGGGGCCGCTGCCGGGTTTCGTCGCCACCGGTGACACTGGTGCCGCCGGTGCCGGCGTGCCGAGCGCCCCCTGCACCAGGCGCGGCGCCATCAGCTTGAGGGCGGTGCCGACGATCACCCCCAGACCCACCCCGAGCACGATCAGCCGCAGCACCAGCCCCACCGGGCGGAGCCACGGGTTGCTGCGGGGACGGGTTGGACGGCCAGCACTCACGGAAGCAGGACGTTGGGGCGATGTCCGACGCTAGTGGTCCTGGCCGGAAGGGAAAGGGCGACGGCTCGCCCAGCGCAACTGGCACACCATGCCCCGCAGCAGGGCCACCTCCGGGCCACTGACCTGACCGCGCTGCAGCAGGGCCCGCAGCTTGGCCATGCGGGCGGCGGCCGTGTGGGGCAGCAGGAAGCCGACCTCCAGCAACAGCTCCCGGGCGTCGTCGAGCATGGCCTCCAGCACCCCCCGGGGGCAGGGGCCTTCCCCGACGGGAGCCTGCGGGACCGGGGGCTGCAGCCGCGCCGGGCCCCGGCGCCCGAGGCGGTGCAGGTCGTGCAGGACCACCGCCACGGCGTGGGAGAGGTTGAGGGAGCCGTGGGGGGTGGGGGTGGGAATCTGCAGCAGCCGGCCCGCCTGCAGCAGTTCGCCGTTGCTCAGCCCCCGGTCCTCCCGGCCGAACACCAGGGCCGACGGCAGGGCCCGCTCACCGGCCAGCAGCCAGGCTAGGGCGTCCTCCGGGTCCTCCAGGGGCAGGGGCTCCCCCTCCGGACGGCCGCTGGCGGCCACCACCCGCCCGCAGTCGGCCAGGGCGGCGGCCAGGGTGGGGAAGACGGTCGCCCGCTGCAGCAGGGGCAGCCCCTTGACGGCCATGAGACGGGCCTCCTCGCCGAGGGGATCGCAGCGGGGGGCCACCAGGCGCAGATCCTCGATGCCGTAGCTGCGGCAGAGCCGGGCCACGCTGCCCACGTTCAGGGGGCCGGCCGGTTCCACCAGGACCAGCTTGGGGTTCAAGGCAGGGAGTGCAGGAAAGCCAGCAGATCGGCCATGGCCTGGGGTTCGGGCTGGAAGCTGGGCATCGGCGGGGTCCGGCCGCTGACCACCTGCTGGATCAGCTGGCGATCGTTCTTGCGCCGATCGACGCCGTGCAGATCCGGGCCCACCAGCCCTTGGGCCGCCAGTCCGTGGCAGCCGGCACAGTTCAGCCGGAACAGGCGGCCCCCGTCGGTGGCCGAGCCGGTGAGCTCCAGGGTCTGGCGGGTGTAGGGATCGCTGCGGGCCGCAGGCAGCACCACGACCGCCAGCAGCAGGATGCAGGCCACCGCCGCCAGCGTCGCCAGGGCCGCCACCAGGCTGCGGCGCTGGGCGGGGGCCTGTTCGGCCCCGATGGGGGCGGAGGGCGTCGCGGCGGCCGGGGTGGTGGAGGACGGACTGATCACAGTGCTTGGGTTGGGCTCGCGATGCCGGCGGTGGTCGTGGAAGAATTGTGCATCGCCTGAACTGACGGCCCCTCCATGATCGAACCCCTCCTCTGCGGCATCGTGCTTGGACTGATCCCCGTGACGCTCGTGGGTCTGTTCGTGGCGGCCTGGAATCAGTACCGCCGGGGAAGTGCCCTGGGGGGCTGAGCGTTCGTTTGAACACACCCTAGCCAGTCCGGCTGCCCCGGACAGGGCGGCGGGGTCCGTCACCCTCCTTCCGTTCGGGATGGGGGCGATCCAGCCAAGTCCCTCCATCGATCGGCAACACCGCCCCACGGCAGGGAGGCCAGCTAGTCCCCACAGGCAGCGGTGCCCTCGGACGTGCCTGAGGCGGCCGCCGCCTCCAGCAGCACGACCGTGGTTCCGCCGTAGCGGCGTTGATCACGGCCCTGCCACCCCGGCGGCGGCTCCGGCACCGCGTCGCTGGCGCATTCCCACACCAGGAGCCCCCCGGCGGCCAGCCAGCCGCCCCTGAGCACCGCCGCCGCGATCGGCCCGTACAGACCGGCGGCGTAGGGCGGATCGGCGTAGATCAGATCGAAGGGGGCCTCGCTGCGGCGCGCCAGCCAGCGCAGCACCTCGTCGCCGTCCACGCGGCAGCGGGGGGGAGCCTCCGGCGACGGTGGATGGTCGCGCCGCACCAGCTCCAGATTCGCCCGGGCCACGGCGGCGATGCGGCGATCCCGCTCCACGGCCACCACCTCGGCGGCGCCCCGCTGCAGGGCCTCGCAGGCCATCACGCCGCTGCCGCAGCAGAGATCCAGCCAGCGGCTGCCGGGGACCCGGGCGGCCAGCAGGTTCATCACCGCCAGCCGCACCCGCGAGGCGGTGGGCCGGGCGGTGCTGCCGGGGGGGCTCTGCAGCCGGCGCCCGCCGCTCAGCCGCAGCGTCACAGGGCGCCGACCCAGTCGATCCAGCGCCGCAGCATCGCTTCGCCCACGGGGCCGGACTTCTCCGGGTGGAACTGGCAGGCGGCGATGGTCCCCTGCCAGACCGCCGCCGTCACCGGGGTGCCGCCGTAGTCGACCAGGGCCGTGGTGGCCGTGGCGTCAGCCGGCTCGGCGGCGAAGGAGTGCACGAAGTAGACCCAGGCCTCCGGCGTGGCGGCCGGCAGCAGCGGGCTGGCGGTGGCCGGAATCAGGGGGGCCCAGCCCATGTGGGGCAGGGGGTGGCCCGGCAGCCGGGGCAGGGAGCGCACGCGCCCGGCCAGCACACCCAGCCCATCGGTTCGGCCCTCCTCGCTGGCCTCGAACAGCAGCTGCAGGCCCAGGCAGATCCCCAGCAGCGGGCGGCCGCTGGCGCAGGAGCGACGCAGGGCCGGCTCCAGCCCGGCCGATCGCAGCCGCTCCATGGCCGGATCGAAGGCACCGACGCCCGGCAGCACCAGGGCCTCGCAGGCCTCCAGATCCGCCGGGCCGTGGACGCTCACCAGCTCGGCACCGAGCCGCCCGAAGGTGCGCTGCACCGAATGCAGGTTGCCCATGCCGTAGTCGATCAGGCCGATGCGGGTCATGGCTGGCTGACGCTGGGGACCCGCTCGGCCGGATGCTCCAGGGCCGGAGAGGCCGGCAGATCGAGGCCGTTGAGGTGGTCGATGAACTGATACAGCCGGCCGACGCGCCGTTTGTCGAAGCGCAGCCACAGACAGGGCCGCAGCAGACCGTTGTCGTCGACCCCCTCGCCGGTCTGGATGGCGCCCTCCTCCAGCAGATCGGCGAAGCGGCGGTTGAGCTCCGGCAGCAGGTCACGGGGCACCTCGGCGTTGAGCAGCAGCTCGATCCGGTCCTGCCCCAGCTGGGCGCTGTGGAACACCCGGTAGAACCGGCAGATGTGGGCCACCGCCGCCTCAGCGGTGGAGGCTTCCACCATCAGATCCACGTCCTCCGGGGAGATCAGGCCCCGGGTGGCGAGTTCCTGATGCACGTTGCGTTTCCAGACCTTCCAGAAATCGTCGCCCTCCGGGGAGAGCAGCACCAGGGGAATGGGCGAGGTGCGTCCGGTCTGGATGAGGGTGAGGCACTCGAACAGTTCATCGAGGGTGCCGAATCCCCCGGGCATCACCACGAGCGCATCGCTCTCCATCAGGAAGAACAGCTTGCGGGTGAAGAAGTAGCGGAAGTAGAGCAGGCGCCCGTCGCAGGCGCTCACGTAGGGGTTGGGATGCTGCTCGAAGGGCAGATCCACGTTGAGACCGATGCTGTGATCGCACCCGGCGCCGCTGTTGGCGCCCTCCATCACGCCCGCCCCGGCCCCCGTCATCACCTCGAAGCCGGCCTGCACCGCCTGGCGGGCGACCGCCTCCGCCAGCAGATAGCAGGGATCGTCGCGACGGGTGCGGGCGGAGCCGAAGACGCTGATCTTGCGGGCGCTGCGCCTGGGGCGGAACACCTCCAGGGCCTCGCTGATGTCGGCCAGACAGCCGGCGATCAGGCGCCACTCCTCCTCCTCCTTCTCCTGACGCGCCACCTGGAGCAGCGACACCACGGCGCGCTCGATCTGCCGGCGCTGGGGGTGGCCGTGGAGAGCTTCGGCGAGGGCCTGCAGGGGGCTGATGCCCGCCGCCGGCGGGGGATTCGGGGGGAGGGGCGGCGTCAGCGGAGCGGTGTCAGAGGTATTTGGAGATGGTGCCGGAGAGGGTGTTCTTGGGAACGGCACCCACCACGGTGTCGACCTTCTGGCCACCCTTGAAGAGCATCAGCGTGGGAATGCTGCGGATGCCGTACTGACTGGCGACGTTGGGGTTTTCGTCCGTGTTGAGCTTGTAGACGCGGATCTTGCCCTCGTATTCCTTGGCGATCTCATCGACGATCGGGGCCACCATGCGGCAGGGGCCACACCAGGGTGCCCAGAAATCAACCAGCACGGGCACATCACTCTTGAGCACGTCTTGCTCGAAGGAGGCGTCGGTGACGGCAGCGGCGCTGGACATTCCTTGCAGACTCGGGATGTAGTGAATCTAGCAACCGGGTTCGGCCGCCCTTCCCGGGAATGGGGCCAGCGTTGCAGGCCGTAGCGGAAGCCGGGGCCGCCGGAAAACGGCGGCAGAAGACAAAAAGCCCGGACACGCCGGGCCGGGGGGTGTGAGGAGTGTGCGAGCCGGAGCCCCCACATCCAGAGGTTAGCCCCCATCTCGCCTTGAGGCCGTGGCGTCCAGACCTGGGACGACCTACTTGCCCATGCCCAGCTGCTGGGCCTTCTGGTATACCTTGCCCTCGGTGAGAAGGGACGGCGCCACCACCACCTCCACCTCGCGCATCTCCTTGAGGGTGCGGGCCCCCAGGGTGCCCATGGAGGTGCGGATGCAGCCCAGCAGGTTCTGGGTGCCGTCGTCGAGGCCGGCCGGGCCGCGCAGGATCTTCTCGAGGCTGCCGGTGGTGCCCACCTTGATGCGGGTGCCCCGGGGCAGCACGGGGCTGGGGGTGGCCATGCCCCAGTGGAAGCCGCGGCCGGGGGCCTCGGCGGCCCGGGCGATCGGGGAGCCGATCATCACGGCATCGGCCCCGCAGGCCAGGCATTTGCAGATGTCACCGCCGGTGACGATGCCGCCGTCGGCCACCACCGGCACGTAGCGGCCACTCTCCTTATCGTAGTCGTCCCGGGCGGCGGCGCAGTCGGCCACGGCCGTGGCCTGGGGAATGCCGACGCCGAGCACGCCCCGGGAGGTGCAGGCGGCGCCGGGGCCGATGCCCACCATCACCCCGGCGGCCCCCGCCCGCATCAGCTGCAGGGTGACGTCGTAGGTGACGCAGTTGCCGATCACCACCGGCACGCCGAGGTCGCGGCAGAGGGCGGCCAGGTCGAGGGTCTGGCGGCCTTCGGGGCCGATGTGCTCGGTGGAGACCACCGTGGCCTGCACGAAGAACAGGTCGGCGCCCGATTCGGCCACCGCCGCCCCGAAGCGCAGGGCGGCCGCCGGGGTGGCGCTCACGGCGGCGATGCCGCCGCCGGCCTTGATCTCACGGATCCGCTGCCGCACCAGGTCCTCGCGGACCGGCTGGCTGTAGAGCTCCTGCATCAGGCCCACGAACTCCTCACGGCCCACCGAGGCGATCTTCTCGAGCACCGGTTCGGGATCGTCGTAGCGGCACTGGACGCCTTCGAGGTTGAGCACCCCGAGGGCCCCCAGACGGGTGAGCTCGATGCACATGCCCACATCCACCACCCCGTCCATGGCGCTGGCGATGATCGGGATCTCCCGCTGGATCCCCCCCAGGCTCCAGCTGCTGTCGGTCACCTCGGGATCGACGGTGCGACCGCCCGGGACCAGAGCGATCTCATCGATGCCGTAGGCGCGGCGGACGGTCCGGGAGCGACCGAGCTGAATGTTCACCGTTGGACGGACACAGTGGGCACAAACTATCAACCGGTCCGCGACGGCCCCGGCCCGGGGGCGGGCGCCGGCTCACCCCTGGCCCCGGAAATCGTTCCAACGGCGGCTCCAGTCGGCAAAGACCTGATCGCGGTCGCTCTTGCGCACCAGCCGGGTGGCGGTGAACCGTACGGCGGTGATCAGGCCCACCAGCTCCAGCAGGCCCCCCACCAGGGGCAGGCTGTCGAGGGTGCCGATCAGGGACGCGTAGACCCGCAGCAGCAGCACCACCCCGATCAGGATCGCCAGCCCCTTGAGGGGGCCGCGGAACCGTTGCCACTGGGCCTGCAGTTCGCCGCTGCCGAGCCATTCCCTGATCTTCTGCAGCAGCAGATCAAATTCGCCGCCACCTTCGCCGCCCGGCCCGGCGGAGCCCTCCAGGGGGGGCACCTCCAGGGTGGCGGTGATACCGGGTTCCGGTTCGCTGACCGGTGCCGGCACCGGCTCCGGGGCGGGGGACGGGATCTCGCTGTCGGGCTCGGCCAGCGGCTCGAAACCGGCCAGGATCGGTTCCTGTGCCGGTTCCGCCTCGGGCTCGGGGGCCCCGTGCTCCGCCTCGTGGGCCAGGGGCTCCGGCTGCTGGATCGCGACGTCCGGTGTGGTCACGGCCGGCTCCACCGCCCACGGCTGCGCCGATGGTCCGTTCTCCTGAGGCTCGGGGCTGAAAGGGGTCTCGGCCATGGCAGGCGCCGGAAGCACACGGCGGAGCTTACGGCCGTTTTCCCCCGCCGCCCCGGAGCTGTGAAGGGAGTTCAGCTGTCGATGGGGATCAGCCCAGGGCGGCCGGAGAGGGGCCGGACCGGCAGGCGCAGGGGAAAGCGGTCCTCGATCAGCCAGGTGACCAGCTCGGCGCCGATCGCCTCCGCCAGCCTTGGGCTGTGGGCCGGAGCGGCGGTGACGCGGCGCCCCTCCACCTGGATCCGGCCGGACCTGAGCCGGGCGTAGCTGACCGATCCAAGGCGGGGCCGCAGGCGGCGCGGAATGGAGACATCCAGCACCGGCGCCTCCAGGTCCTCGTCGCCGCAGGCGGCCTGGCGGGCCACCGCTTCGTTGATCAGGGGGATAGGAGCCGCCAGGCCCACCAGCAGGGCGGCGCCGTGGCCCTCGAAGAAGCAGGGCCGCAGCCATTCGGGCCGCAGGCCGTGCAGATCCACGCTCACCGCCGCCACCGCCCCAGGGCTGAGGGCGTGGCCGCCGGCGGAGCGGGGCACCCCGGGCTGGTGGCCGCTGCCGCTGCCCACCACCCAGCCGATGGCCCCCGCCACCAGCACCGGCGAGCCCGGTCCCAGCAGGGCCAGCCCCGGCATGGTCAGGCCGATGCTGCCGGCGCCGCCGCAGCTGTGCAGGGCATTGCCGAACGGCCCCAGCACGGGGCCCCACGGGCTGCGCAGCACCCCTTCGGCGCTGCTCACGGCCACCAGGCCGTTCTCGGTGATCCCCCGGTGCAGCAGCAGCCGGCCGGAGCCGATCCGCTCCAGATCCAGCTGGGCCTGCAGGTCCCGGCGGGGGTGCAGGGCGGTGATCTCCCCGGTGGCGGTGAGGGTCACGGTCCCGCCCTGGAGCAGCCGGTCGAGCAGGTGGGCTCCCCCCTGCCGCCGGGCTTCCCCGAGGCCGCCACCGATGGGCAGCACCAGGTCGCCGCCGCCGCCGCCGCTCTGGGCGCCGAGAGCCTCCAGCTGGGCGTCCCGGAAGCGGATCGGCGGATCGCTGGGGCCGATGTTCAGGTGCAGGCTGCCCTGGTCGGTGAATTCGGCATTGGCGGCCACCACCACGTCGGTGGCGTCGTAGGCCTCCGCCAGCCCCGCCTCGGCAACCAGCCGGCGGAAGTCGGCGGCGGCCCGCACCCGCAGCACCCCCTTGCGCTGGCGCTGGCGCAGGGCCGATTCACGACGGGCCGGCAGGGTCATCGATAGAGTGGGTTGTGCCCCATACGGTCTTGCATGGCGGATCCAACCGGACCCGGTGAATCCGACGGACGGATCATCCAGACCGACCTGCGCAACGAGATGTCGCGCTCCTATTTGGAGTATGCGATGAGCGTGATCGTGGGACGGGCCCTGCCCGATGCCCGCGACGGCCTCAAGCCGGTGCATCGGCGCATCCTGTACGCGATGTACGAGCTCGGTCTCACCAGCGACAGGCCCTACCGGAAATGTGCCCGTGTGGTGGGGGAGGTGCTCGGCAAGTACCACCCCCATGGCGACACGGCCGTGTACGACGCCCTGGTGCGCATGGCCCAGGACTTCTCGATGCGGATGCCCCTGATCGACGGGCACGGCAACTTCGGCTCGGTCGACAACGATCCCCCGGCCGCCATGCGGTACACGGAATCGCGTCTGCAGGCCCTGACCACCGACAGCCTGCTCGAAGACATCGAAGCCGAGACCGTCGACTACATCGACAACTTCGACGGCTCCCAGCAGGAACCCACCGTGATGCCGGCCCGGGTGCCGCATCTGCTGCTCAACGGCTCCTCCGGCATCGCCGTGGGGATGGCCACCAACATCCCCCCCCACAACCTCACCGAGCTGATCGACGGGCTGCTGGCCCTGATCGACGATCCGGAGATCGAGGACCGGGCCCTGATGGCCATCATCCCCGGCCCCGATTTCCCCACCGGCGGCCAGATCCTCGGCCGCCGCGCTATCCGCGAGACCTACACCACCGGTCGCGGTTCGATCACCATGCGCGGCGTGGCCTCGATCGAGACGGTGGAGGCCAAGGGCCGCCCCGACCGGGATGCGGTGATCATCACCGAACTCCCCTACCAGACCAACAAGGCTTCCCTGATCGAGCGCATCGCCGAGCTGGTCAACGACAAGAAGCTCGAGGGCATCGCCGACATCCGCGACGAAAGCGATCGCGACGGCATGCGCATCGTGATCGAGCTGCGCCGTGACGCCTACCCCCAGGTGGTGCTCAACAACCTGTTCAAGCTGACGCCGCTGCAGAACAACTTCAGCGCCTACATGCTGGCCCTGGTGAAGGGCGAACCGGTGTTGCTCACCCTCGGCAGGATGCTGCGGGTGTTCCTCGAGTTCCGCATCGAGACGATCGAGCGGCGCACCCGCTACTTCCTGCGCAAAGCGGAGGAGCGCGACCACATCCTGCAGGGTCTGCTGCTCGCCCTCGACCAGCTCGACCCGATCATCGCCCTGATCCGGGCGGCCCCCGACACCGCCACTGCCCGGGCCCAGCTGCAGGAGCGCCATGGCCTCAGCGAGATCCAGGCCGACGCCATCCTGCAGATGCAGCTGCGGCGTCTCACGGCCCTGGAGGCCGACAAGATCCGCCTCGAACACGACGACCTCGTCGCAAAGATCGCCGATTACAAGGACATCCTCGGCCGCCGGGAGCGGGTGCTGGGGCTGATCCAGGAGGAGCTCCAGGTGCTCCGCGCCCGGTACGACTCCCCCCGCCGCACCGAGATCCTCGACCTTGAGGGCGGGCTTGAGGACATCGACCTGATCGCCAACGAGCGCTCGGTGGTGCTGCTCACCGAGAACGGCTACCTCAAGCGGATGCCGGTGAGCGAGTTCGAGGCCACCAGCCGCGGCACCCGCGGCAAGGCCGGCACCCGCAGCCAGGGCGAGGAGGCGGTGAAGCTGTTCATCAGCTGCAACGACCACGACGCCCTGCTCCTGTTCAGCGACCGGGGGGTGGTGTATTCCATCCCCGCCTATCGGGTGCCGATCTGCAGCCGTTCCGCCAAGGGCACGCCGATCGTGCAGCTGCTGCCGATTCCCCGCGAGGAGGCGATCACCTCCCTGCTGGCGGTGAGCGCCTTCGACGACGACGTCCAGCTGGTGATGCTCACCAGCGGCGGCTACATCAAGCGCACCCGTCTGTCGGCCTTCAGCAACATCCGCTCCAACGGCCTGATCGCCATCTCCCTCGAGGACGGTGATGCCCTGCGCTGGGTGCGGCTGGCCCTGCCCGGCGACAGCGTGCTGATCGGTTCCCTCAAGGGAATGACGATCCACTTCCGCCTCAGCGACGAGGAGCTGCGTCCCCTGGGACGCAGTGCCCGCGGCGTGCGGGCCATGAACCTGCGCCCCGGCGATGAGCTGGTGAGCATGGATGTGCTCACGGCGGAACTGGCCGACCGCGTCGCCAGCACGGCTGACGCTGGCGCCGACGAGGAGGAGGGGGACGAGGTCGCCCCCAGTGAGGGCCCCTGGGTGCTGGTGGCCAGCGCCAGCGGCCTCGGCAAGCGGGTGCCCGTGGATCAGTTCCGGCTGCAGCGCCGCGCCGGCATGGGTCTGCGGGCGATCAAGTTCCGCCGCGACGGCGACGTGCTGGTGGGTCTCAAGGTGCTCGGGGCCGGCGAGGAGCTGTTGCTGGTGAGCGAGCGGGGGGTGATCGTGCGCATGAAGGCCGATGCCATTCCCCAGCAGTCCCGGGCGGCCACCGGGGTGCGGCTGCAGAAGCTGGATGCCGGTGATCGCCTCACCGAGGTGGTCCTGGTGCCGCCGGCCGCCGAGGAGGAGGAGCCGGCCGATGCGGGGGAGGCCACGCCGGTGGCCAGCGAAGCCAGCCTGGACAGGGGCCCTGAAGCCACGGCGGAGGCACCGGCCGAGGAGCTGCCCACCGACGCTGAGCCCACCCAGGAGCCCACCGACGACTGAAGGCCTCCGGGCGTCTCAGCGCTGGCCCAGGGCCCGGAGCAGCGGCATTCCGCAGCGGGGCATGGCCGTGATGCAGGATGAGCCCTCACCGTACCGGCGAGATGGCGAGGGACGTGCTGGTGCTCGGCGGCGGCCCCGCCGCCCTCTGCATCGCGGCGGCCCTGGCGGGCGAAGGGCTCGCCGTGACGCTGCTGGCGCCCCACGATCCGCGCGCCCCCTGGCCCAACACCTACGGCATCTGGGGGGACGAGGTGGACGCCCTGGGCCTGGGCCACCTGCTGGAGCACCGCTGGAGCCACACGGTCAGCTACTTCGGCGCCGGTGATCCGGACCCGGGATCGGCGGCCAACCGCCCCACGGCCCATGGCCGCGACTACGGTCTGTTCGACCGTGAGGCCCTGCAGCGGCACTGGCTGGAGGCCTGCGGGCGGGGCGGGGTGGAGCTGCTTCAGGGGCTGGCCAGCGGCTGCGGGGCCTCCGGCCCGCTGAGTGCGGTGGAGCTGGCCGATGGGCGCCGGCTGCAGGTGCGGCTGGTGGTGGATGCCACCGGCCATCAGCCGGTGCTGGTGCGGCGGCCTGAGCGGGGCCCGGTGGCCGGCCAGTCGGCCTACGGCGTCATCGGCCGCTTCTCGGCGCCGCCGGTCGAGCCCGATCAGTTCGTGCTGATGGATTACCGCGCCGACCACCTCACGGAGGCGGAGCGGGCCGGGCCCCCCACGTTTCTCTATGCGATGGATCTGGGCGGGGGCCACTTCTTCGTCGAGGAGACCTCCCTGGCCCTGGCCCCCCCGGTCCCCTTCGAGGCGCTCAGGGAGCGCCTGCACCGGCGCCTGGCCCACCGAGGCGTGCAGCTGCTGGCGGTGGAGCACGAGGAGTTCTGTCTGTTTCCGATGAACCTGCCCCTGCCGGATCTGCAGCAGCCGGTGCTGGGCTTCGGGGGGGCGGCGTCGATGGTGCACCCGGCCTCCGGCTACATGGTGGGCGCCCTGCTGCGCCGGGCCCCGGCGGTGGCGGCGGCGGTGGCGGCGGCGATGGCCGATCCCGCGGCCCCTTCGGCCCTGCTGGCCCGGGCGGGCTGGCAGGCCCTCTGGCCCCCGGCGCTGCGCAGCAAGCACGCCCTCTACCAGTTCGGGCTGGGCAAGCTGATGGGCTTCTCCGAAGCCGAGCTGCGCCAGTTCTTCGCCAGCTTCTTCTCCCTGCCCGGCCCCCAGTGGTACGGCTTCCTGGCCAACACCCTGACGGTGCCGGAGCTGCTGGCGGCCATGCTGCGCCTGTTCGCCCTGTCCCCCTGGGCGGTGCGGGCCGGCCTGCTGCTGCCGCCGCGCCGGCCCTAGGCCGGCGCCGCCAGCCCCAGCACCTCGGCGCTCTCGCTGCGGACCCGCCGGCAGAGGGCGGCGTCGTCGCGGATCGATTCGCCGTAGGAGGGCAGGATCCGCTTCAGGGTGGCCTGCCAGCCGTCGGGCAGCTTCTCGCGGAAGCAGGCATGGAGGATCTCCAGGCAGATCGCCACGGCGGCAGAAGCCCCCGGCGAAGCCCCCAGCACCGCCACCAGGGAGGTGTCGGCGGCATGCACCACCTCGGTGCCGAACTGGAGCACCCCACCGCGTCTGGCATCGGCCTTGATGATCTGCACCCGCTGGCCGGCCACCGCCAGGGTCCAGTCGGAGGGGCGGGCGTCGGGATAGAAGTCGCGCAGGGCGGCGAAGCGCTCCTCGGCGCTGGCGAACACCTGGCCGATCAGGTATTCGGTCAGGGGCAGGTTGTCCCGCGCCACCGCCAGCAGGGGCAGGAGATTGCCGGCCCGCAGGGAGCGGGGCCAGTCGCAGAGGGAGCCGCTCTTGAGGAACTTGCTCGAGAAGCCCGCGTAGGGCCCGAAGAGGATCCACTGACGGCCGTCGACAAGACGCGTGTCGAGGTGGGGCACCGACATCGGCGGTGAGCCGGCGGCGGCCATCCCGTAGACCTTGGCGTGGTGGCGGCTGGCCAGGGCGGGGTCGCCGCAGCGCAGCCACAGGCCGCTGACGGGGAAGCCGCCGTAGCCGCGCCCTTCCGGGATCCCCGATTTCTGCAGCAGGGTGAGGGCGCCGCCGCCGGCCCCCAGAAACACGGTGCCCGTATCGATCAGCCGGGTCTCCCCGGTGGTCCGGTCCCGGGTCTCCAGGCGCCAGCCACCCTCCGGCCGCCGCCGCAGCGACTGAACCGCCGTGGAGAACCGCGCCTCGAAGGCCCCGCTGGCCCGCAGGTGATCCAGCAGCTGGCTGGTGAGGGCTCCGAAGTTCACGTCGGTGCCGGCGGCGATGTGGGTGGCGCCGATCGCCTGGGCCGGATCCCGTCCTTCGATCAGCAGCGGTGCCCACTCCGCCACCTGGGCATGGTCTTCGCTGTAGGCCATCCCCGCGTAGCAGTGGTGGGCCGCCATGCGCCGGTGGCGCTCCCGCAGGTAGGCCCGCCGCTCCTCCCCCAGCACGAAGCTCATGTGGGGGACAGCCTGGATGAAGGCCCCGGGGGAGCCCAGGGCCCCGTTCCGCACCAGATGGGTCCAGAACTGGCGTGAGAGATCGAAGGCCTCGTTGATGTCGAGCGCCTTGGCCAGGCTGATGGAGCCGTCCGCCGCCATCGGCGTGTAGTTGAGCTCGCAGTTCCCGGCATGGCCGGTGCCGGCGTTGTTCCAGGCGCTGGAACTCTCCTGGGCCTCCCGGGGGAGGCCCTCGACGAGCAGCAGGCGCAGGCCCGGCTGCAGCTGCCGCAGCAGGGTGCCGAGGGTGGCGCCCATGATTCCCGCCCCGACCAGGATCACATCGACGGTGGTCAGCGTCACAGGGTCAGCGGTGGGGTCGGTTCGGCGAGCGGGCCGGGCGACACGGTATCCGATGGCCGTCGACGCCTGGCAGCATGAATCCTGATGCGCCCCGTGCCGCGGGTGAGAGCAGTGACCCAGGCTCCCCCTGCCTCCCCCGATGGCCCGACCGCTGCCGCCGCCGAGGCCCCGGCCTGCCGCCAGGAACTGCTGGGGTTGCTGCGGGCCGGTTCACCCGGCGCTGCCCCCAGCGCCGCCCGGCGGATCGAGGCCCTGATCAGGCGGCTGGAGCTGCTGCAGCCCGCCGATCTCAGATCCCAGGTCGCCCAGCTGGCGGGCGTCTGGGAGCTGCGCTGGAGCAGCAGTTCCCAGCCCTATCTGGCGGTCAGGCCCTGGCTGGAGAATCTCCAGCTGCTCGATCCCGCCGGCGGCCGTGCCCTCAACCTGCTGCGGCCGGCCGGGCCCCTGGGGCCCCTGGCGGGGATCGCCGTGCAGGCCAGCATTGCCGTGGCCTCCGAGGAACCCCACCAGCGGGTGTCGGTGCGCTTCGAGCGGGGCGGCTGGCGGGGGCCCCGGTTCGGCGATCAGCGGCTGGAGCTGTTCCGGCAGGTGCGGCAGAGTTTCGCCGCCTGGCTCGATGTCACCGTGCTGGATGACGAGCTGCGGGTGAGCCGCGGCCAGAACGGCACCCTGTTCGCCCTGGTGCGAAGAGCGGACCTGGAGCTGGCGGCGTTTCTGGACTGAGGGCCGGAGCCCCCTCACCACACGCCGTCGTCGTCGTCGCCCTCCTCGGTCGGTTCGGGCGGCCAGGCCAGGCGCACCGTCACCGGCGCGTGGTCGCTGGGCTGCTCGTTGCCCCGCTGGTCCCTGTGGATCACGCAGGCGGTGGCGCAGGCCAGCAGCTCCTCGGACAGGTAGATGTGGTCGATCCGCCAGCCCATGTCCCGGTCCCAGGCGCCGGTGCGGTAGTCCCACCAGCTCCAGTGCCCGGCATCCGGTTCGAAGACACGGAACACGTCCTCCAGCCGGTCCCCCAGGGCGTCCCTCAGGGCCTGGCGCTCCGGATCGCTGGCCATGATTCCGCCGCTGAGGCGCTCCGGGTCGTGGATGTCACGGGCCTCCAGGGCGATGTTGAAATCCCCCACCATGGCCAGGGGTTCCCCCTGGGCGTCCTGGGCCTCCAGGTAGCGCCGCAGGCAGGCCAGCCATTCCAGCTTGTAGGGGTACTTCGGGGAGGTCAGGGCCGAGCCGTTGGGCACGTAGAGGTTGAGCACCCGCACCCCCTCGATCCAGGCGCTGATCACCCGCTTCTGCTCGCCGAGCTCCACGGCCGCCGGATCGTCCGGGAGGAGCGCGGCGAAGCCCACCCGCACATCCTCGATCGGCCGCCGGCTGAGGATCGCCACGCCGTTGTAGGCCTTCTGGCCGCTGATCACCGCCCGGTAGCCCAGGGCCTCGAAGGCGGCGTGGGGGAACAGGTCATCGGCCACCTTGGTCTCCTGCAGGCAGAGCACGTCGGGGGCTTCGGCCTGGAGCCAGGCGCAGACCTGATCGAGCCGGGTGCGCACCGAGTTGACGTTCCAGGTGGCGATCCGCAGGGTCATGGCGGCGGGACGGGGAGCCGGTTGGGGGCCCTTATCATGGAGGCCTCGGTGCTTTGACCCTCCGCCGGCAGGAGCCATGAACCCTTCGTTTTCCCAACGTGTGTGTGCCGTCGGCGCCGGGGCCCTCGCCCTGCTGATGGTCGGTGAGGCCCGCGCCCAGCAGGCCGGCTACGGCCAGACCCTGGGCACCAGCATCCAGGAGCGCCAGCTCTACGACTACGGGCCGAGCAAGTCGGGGTCCGGCAGCGGATCGATCCTCGACAGCACCAATCCCCTCGACCTGATGAACAAGCTGAAGCGCAGCACCGCCCTCGAGGACGCCACCCCCCCCAGCTCGGCCATCGATCAGGCCCTCAGGGAGTTCGACGCCCAGGCGCCGAAGCCGGCACCGGCGGGGTCGGCCGGGCAGCTGAAGGGGATCTGAGCGGCTCCAGCCCCCAGCTGGCCGCCAGTTTGTCCAGCCTCGGATCCGGCTTGTCGGGATCCGGGCTGCGCAGCCGTGCCTGGGCCAGGGCCTCCTGGGCCCCCTTGGTATCCCCCTGTTCGTGGCGCAGCATCGCCAGGCCCAGCAGGGGGCGCTGGTCCTGGGGGAACAGGTTGGCCAGCTGCAGATAGGTGGCCGCCGCCGTTGCCGCCTGATTGCGCTTGAGCTGCAGTTCCGCCAGCAGCAGGCCGATGCCGAGGGCCTCCGGCCTCACGTCGGGTCTGATCGCCATCCCGTAGGCCGCCTTGACGCGGGCCTCGGCGGCGGCGCCGCGACCCTGTTCCAGGTTCAGCAGGCTCAGCAGCTGCAGGGCCTCCACCTGGGTGGGCCGCAGGTTGAGGATCTGGCGCAGCTCCCGTTCGGCGCCGCTGCGGTCGCCCTGGTCCCGACGCAGCTCGGCCAGCATCAGCCGCAGGGACCAGCGCTCGGGTTCCCGGTCGGCCATGGGCTCCAGCAGGCCGATGGCCTCCCCCTTGCGGTCCAGGGCGACCAGCAGTTCCAGCAGCCGCTGACGGTCGGCCGGGGTGGCCTCATCGGCATCGAGCCGCAGCCGCAGGCGGGTGGCCTCCTTGGTCAGCAGGGTCCGCTTCGGGTCGGCGCTGGCCTGGGTGGCCGACTGGCGGTGACCCAGCCACCAGCCCCCCCCGAGGGCCAGGATCCCGACCAGGCTGACGGCCAGCAGCGACCAGAGGCCGCTCAGGCTTCGGTTCGGGGAGGGCATCCGTTGACGGTGTGGGCTCGGGGTCGCGACCGAGTCTGGCCTGGGCATCGCGCTTCCGCTGCTGCTTACATTGACCCGGGCCAGTCCAGGTACCGCCACGGGGTTTTTCCTTCCACCATGCGCCAGCATCCCATTTCCCCGGTCACCGAGCCGCTCCAGTACCGGGCCATCGGAGTGGTGCGCGGGTCCTACGTGCCGGCCGATCCGGCCCAGCTCACCCGGGGGGTGATCCGCACGGCCGAAGGCACCGAGATCGAAGCGGTGGTGCTCGGCCGCCTGCTCACCCTGATGCGCCGCCACCTCGACCTGGAGACCCCCCATCTGTGGGTCGTCTACCCCCGCTCCCGGGAGGAGAACCAGCTCCACCTGCAGATGGTGGGGGTGTGGGAGCCCAGCACCCTCTCGGCGCCGGGGCCTGACACCGCGGCGAGCGACGCCGCCGTGGGCGAAACCGGTGGGCCCGAAGCCGAGGCGACCCCTGCCACCGCCGAGGCGCCTTCTGACGCCGACCAGCTCCCCGAGGGCGACGACTATTTCTCCATCCGCGGCGAGCTGATCTTCACCCGCCCCGAGACCGGGGATCTGGTGATCAAGGTGCGCCAGCAGCCCCGCCCCGACGGCAACCGTCCGGTGCCGTTCAAGCTCCAGCTGCGGGGGGAGATTCCCCTGGAGCACCTGCGCCATTTCGTCGCCCTCGACCTGCGCCGCCAGGGCCAGCAGCTCGCCGTCGAGCGCTTCGAGGTGATCGGCCCGGTGGCCCAGCGGGGCAACCGCGGCGGCCGGGCCCGCCGCCCCGGGGCTGACAAGGGCGGGCCGGCCAAACCGAAGGGCCATGGGCGGGCCGTGACCCGACAGGGCCGCTGAGATGACCAGCGGTGCCTTCACGGCCGGGGTCGTGGTGCTGCTGGTGAGTCTGGCCGCCGTGGCCGGCCCCCTCGTCGGACTCTCCCCCTGGTGGATCAGCCTGCTGGTGGTCCTGGGCCTGGGCTCCCTCACCGTGGACGCGGCCCGCTTCGGAGGACGGGGCGGCCATCTGCTGGCCGAAGCCCTGCCGGGAGGCCAGGGGCGCCTGCGCCGCATCGCCGTGCACGAGGCCGGCCACGCCCTGGCGGCGGACAGCGACGGTCTGGCGGTGCGGCGGGTACTGGTGGGCAGCCTGGCCTGTCTGCGGGCCGGCGTCGACAGCGGCGGCTGCACCGAATTCGCCCTGCCCGACAGCGTGCGGCTCTCCGCCGAGGACCTGCGCCGCTGGAGCCGGGTGCTGCAGGCCGGCATGGTGGCCGAGACCCTGGTCTACGGCGACAGCGTCGGCGGCGAGGACGACCGGGCCCTGCTGGGCCGTCTCTGGGGTCTCTCGGGCTTCGACGCCGAGATGGCCCGGCTCGAGCAGCGCCGGGCACGGCGCGAGGTGGAGCAGGCCCTGCGGGCGCGCCGCGCCGAGATCGAGGCCGAGGCCGACCGGCTGCTGGCGGCGGCCCCCCGCTTCGGACGCCGGATCCCTTCATGAGCCTGGCCCTGCTGGATTGCCCCACCGGCCTGGCCGGCAACATGCTGCTGGCGGCCCTGCTGGACCTCGGGGTGCCCGAGAAGATCATCACGGTTCCCCTGGCCGCCCTGGGGCTGGAGGGCCGCTACCGGCTGCGGATCGAGGAACGCCGTAGCGCCGGGCTGCGGGGACTGCATCTGGAGGTGGAGGCCACCGAGTCCCAGCCGCACCATCGCCCCTGGGGGGCGTTGCGAGGCCAGCTCCAGGCCGCCCCCCTGGAACCGGCGCTGCAGCAGAAGGTGCTGGCGGTGTTCGGCCTGCTGGCGGAGGCGGAGGCGGCGGTCCACGGCCACGCCGCCGAGGCCGTGGAGTTCCACGAGGTGGGGGCGATCGATGCCCTGGTGGACATCGTCGGCGTCTGCGCCGGTCTGCTCCATCTGGGGGTGGAGCAGCTCGTCTGCGGCGTGCCGCCGGCGGGCCATGGCCGCGTCGTCACCGCCCACGGGGCCCTGCCCCTGCCCGCCCCGGCGGTGCTGGAGATCGCCCGTTCCCGGGGGCTGCCGCTGGGCTCCAGTGAGGGGTTCCCCGCCGGCGAGCTCACCACCCCCACCGGGATGGCCCTGGCGGCCTGCTGGGCCGACCGTTTCGGCCCCTCCCCCGCGGCCCTGCCGCTGCGGGTGGGGGTGGGCCTGGGCAGCCGCCAGCTGGATCGGGCCAACCTGCTCCGCCTCACCCTGGCCCGGCCCCTGGGGGAGCCGGGTGCGGAGGGGGCCATCGAGGGGGAAAGCGAGGGGGGCGAGCTGCGCGAAGCCCTGCTGCAGCAGCAGGCCCAGATCGACGACGCCACGGCCGAGGACCTGGCTTTTCTGGCCGAGGCCCTGCGCCTCGAGGGGGCACTGGAGGTGTTCAGCCAGCCGGTGGCGATGAAGAAGGGCCGCACCGGCACCCTGATGACGGCCCTGATGCCCCCGGAGCTGGGGCCCCGGCTGCGCCGGGTGTGGTGGCGCCACGGCACGACCCTGGGGGTGCGGGAGCAGCGGCAGGACCGCTGGATCCTGCCGCGGCAGAGCGAGACACTGGCCACCCGGCTGGGGCCGGTGCGGATCAAGTGGGCCACGCTCCCCGACGGCCGCCGGCGGGCCAAGGCGGAGCACGCCGACCTCGTGGCGCTGGCCGCACGCCTGGGTCGCTCGATCGAGGAGGTGCGCGACGAGGTGCGCCGGGCCCTGGCCTCCGGCGGAGAAGCCCCATGAGCGGCCGGTCCCCCCGGCTTCTGCGCCTGCGCCAGCGCCTGGGGCCCGGCCTCGCGGCCCTGCGGCGCCGGCTGCCCTCGCCCGCCAACGGGCCGGTCCTGCCTGGCGGCCTGCGCCCCTGGATCACCCTGGGCAGCATCGGTTTCGTGATGGCGGCCCTGCTCAGCCACGGTCGCCAGCTGGTGCAGCTGCGGCTCGATGGCCAGGGCTGGCTGTGGCTGCTGCTGGGGGTCGGCGTGAGCCTGCTGAGCCTGGTGGTCAACGGTGTGGCCTGGGGCGTGGTGCTGCGCTGGCTGGGGCTGCGGCCCGACTGGGCCGCGGTGGTGGAGCTGCACGTGGCCACCAACCTGCGCAAGTTCCTGCCCGGTGGGATCTGGCATCTGGCCTCGCGGGTGCAGCGGCTGCGCAGCGAGGGCGCGCCCCTGGCCGCCCCGCTCAGCACCACCATGGCCCTGGTGGCTGTGCTGCTCGATCCCCTGGTGGCGGCGGTGGCGGCGCTGGCCCTGGTGCCCTTCGGCGGCTTGCAGGGCGGGCTGGGCCTGGTGTGCCTGCTGCCCCTGGCCCTGCTGCTGCCCCGCTGGCTCGATCCCCTGCTGGTGCGGCTGGAGCGGCGCCGGGCCCGGGACCTGGGCCTGGAGGAGGAACTCAGGCAGGAGTCGCCCCCGGAGCGGTCCACCTGGCTGCGGGGCTATCCCTGGCCGCCGCTGCTGGCGGAGATGGCCTTCGTGCTGCTGCGCTTCGCCGGCTTCTGCTGCTGCATCCAGGCCTTCGACCTGCCGCTGGCGGGCGATGCCGGCGTCTGGCTGGCGGGATTCGCCCTGGCCTGGACCGCCGGCCTGGTGGTGCCGGGGGCCCCCGGGGGCCTGGGGGTGTTCGAGGCGGTGCTGCTGCTGCGGATGGGGGTGGCCCTGCCGGAGGCGCCGCTGCTGGCGGTGGCCCTCAGCTACCGCCTGATCGTCACGCTCACCGATCTGCTGGGGGCCGCCCTGGTCAGCCTGGACGGCAGCCTGGCCAGGCGGATGTCGTCCGGGACTCCGACGTCGGCCAGCACACCGACGCCAGACAGCCCTTCTCAATAGGCCCTAGTGTTGCGAGGGTCTGGGATCGCGTGGTGAACACTCCCCCCACCGGTCTGGCCCAGCCCCGCAGCCTGCGCACCACCCTCAACGACCGGGGCCAGCGGCTCACGCCCCAGCGTCAGCGGGTGCTGGATCTGTTCGAGCGGATCGGCGAGGGCAGCCACCTGAGCGCCGAGGAGGTGCACCTGCGCCTGGTGCGCAGCCAGGAGCGGGTGTCTCTGGCCACCGTGTACCGCACCCTGCGGCTGCTGAGTTCGATGGGCCTGCTGCAGGAGCTGGAGCTGCCGGAGGGGGGGCGCCGCTTCGAGCTGGCCGGCGACGCCCACCGCGACCATCACCATCTGGTCTGTGTCCGCTGCGGCCGCACCGAAGAGTTCGAGAGCGGTGCCGTGCTGGCTGCCGGCGAGGCGGCGGCCGGGGCCTTCGGCTTCCGGCTGCTGGAGTGCGTCCTCAACGTGCGGGCCCTCTGTCCGGCCTGCGCGGCTGAGGAGCAGGGCTGAGAGGGGCGCCGGAACCGAGCAGCGGCAGTTGCAGCTGCTGATCGGCCCAGTGGGCCGCCAGGGCCGCCAGCAGGCTGGAGCGGTCGCCACGGATGCGGAGCATGGGGGCTGAAGCGATGGGATCGCTCCAGGCTGCAGACACTCGGCGCGGCAGCCGCCGTTTCGGGCACCGCCCCGGGCATCGATGGCGACGGGCGTGGGTGCCCGGGGCCGCCCCGCTTCGCAATCACC